>NZ_JBFTKU010000002.1:0-428145 GCF_056665975.1 Caulobacter sp. 05T431
CCGCCGCCCAGGCGACCGCCGCCGCGCCGACCGCCGAGGCCGACGCCGCGCCCGTCCAGACGGCCGCCGCCGCCCAGGCCGCCGCGCCGGAAGTCGCCTCCGTCACCGCCAAGACCGTCAAGGCCGCCGAGCCGAAGACCGCCTCGACCACGGCCACCGCCGTCGCCGCCGCGGTGGCCGAGGCCGCCGCCGAACCGGCCCACGGCCCGGTAGTCGCCTCGGCCCACGCCGCCACGACGGGCGAGGGCTCGACCCAAGGCGGCTCCCAGGATCAGTCCAGCGCCCAGGGCTCGCCCCTGAAGGAGGCCGCGCCGGTCGTCGCCCAGGCCGACGCCCCGGCGACCGCCCCGACCTTCATGGCCCCCGGCACCGCCGCCGCCCCGGCGCCGGTCGTCGCCGCCCAGCTGCCCAAGGCCGGCCCCGAGACGGTCAGCCACCTGACGACCGAGATCGCCAGCAAGGCGGTGGTCGGCAAGACCAGCCGCTTCGATGTGGTGCTGCAGCCGGAAGGCCTGGGCCGCGTCGACGTGCGCATCGAGATCGCCAAGGACGGCAAGCTGACCGCCGCCCTGAACTTCGACAACCCGGCCGCCGCCGCCGACATGCGCGGCAAGTCGGCCGAGCTGCGCCAGGCCCTGGCCGCAGCCGGCTTCAACGTCGCCGACAACGCCTTGAGCTTCGACAGCTCGAGCCAGAACCAGAGCGGTCAGAGCCAGAACGCCTTCTTCGACTTCCAGAACCAGCAGGGCGGCGACGGCCGGCAGGCCTTCCACGGCCGCGCCTTCCAGTCCGCCCTGAACGAAGACATCCCGCTCGCCCCGTCCGCCCTGCTGCCCGGCCTCCGCGTGGCCGAGGCCAGCGGCGTCGACGTCAGAATCTAGGAGAGCCGCCCATGGTCGCCGCCACCAGCAGCACCGGCACTAGCGTCACCGACAAGATCAACAACTCGCGGAACTCGCTCGCCAACAACGAGCAGACGTTCCTGAAGCTGCTGACCACCCAGCTGAAGAACCAGGACCCGCTGTCGCCCACCGACACGACCCAGATGACCAGCCAGATCACCCAGATGACGGGGGTCGAGCAGCAGCTGGTGACCAACGACCTGCTGACGGCCCTGGTGGGTATGAACACCAGCGGCGGCATCAGCGACGCCGTCAACCTGATGGGCAAGCAAGTCACCGCCGAGACCGACAAGTCGGTGCTCAAGGACGGCAAGGCGACCTGGAGCTACACCCAGAGCCGCTCGGCCACCGGGGTGAAGATCGAGGTCATCGACAAGTTCGGCAAGACCATCCGCACCCAGCTGCCGGACGACATGTCGGGCGGCGACCACACCTTCGAGTGGGACGGCAAGAGCGACGACGGCACGGTGCAGCCCGCCGGCGGCGCCTACACCATCAAGGTCACGGCCACCGACCCCGAGGGCTCGAACATCACCACGACCTCGAAGGGCCGCATCGACGGCGTCGTCACCAAGGTCACCAACGAGAGCGGCGTCAACATGGTCTGGATCGGCGACACCAAGGTGCCGATCGACTCCGTGATCGGCGTCACCGACGCGCCCGCGGCCAGCAGCTAGGCCGGCCAACAAGATGATCGGGCGTCAGAATGACGCCTTTGGGACCCCCGCGGGGGTCCGAACGCAAACCGCGCTGAACCCTCAAACCCCTTCCGTTTTGAATTTCATCGCAGGATCACAGTCATGAGCATCAACAGCGCCATGCTCGCCGGGGTTTCCGGCCTGATCTCGAACTCGTCGGCCCTGGCCGCGATCTCGGATAACATCGCCAACGTCAACACCGTCGGCTACAAGCGCAGCTCGGCGAACTTCTCGACCCTGGTCACCTCGCAGAGCAAGAACGCCACCTACAGCGCCGGCGGCGTGAAGGCCCAGACCCACCAGTTCGTCAGCCAGCAGGGCCTGACGCAGGCCACGACCTCGAACCTGGACCTGTCGATCGCCGGCTCGGGCTTCTTCGTCGGCACCGAGAAGCCGGAAGGCCTGACCGCCACCGACACCCGCTCGTTCACCCGCGCCGGCTCGTTCCAGCTCGACAACCTGGGCTACCTGCGCAACGACGCCGGCCTGTACCTGCAGGGCTGGCTGGCCGATCCGGTGACGGGCACGATAACGCCTGACCCCTCGGACCTGACCCAGCTGTCGTCGATCAACGTCGGCACCGTCGGCGGCACCGCCGAGAAGACCACCCGCGTCGGCGTCAACGCCAACCTGCGCTCGGAACAGCCGGTCTCGGCCGCGGCCAACGCCGTGTCGACCAAGACCGCCCTGGTCGACAGCAGCGGCGCGACCAACAACTACTCGATCTATTACAGCCCGACCGGCAACGGCAACGAGTACGCCGTCGAGATCCGCCAGGCCGGCGTCAGCGTCGCCAAGGGCGTCAACACCTACGACCCGATCACCGGCCTGCTGACGGGCACCACCCTGCCGGGCACGGCTCCGAACGTGCAGATCGCCGCCGGTCCGCCCGCGGTGACCCTGACCCAGACCCAGCTGGGCCTGAACAACAAGACCGACGCGGTCAACAGCGGCGCCTACGACCCGGCGACCCGCTCGATGTCGGACTACGCCGAAGACCCGACCACGGGCGTCAAGCCGGACTTCGAGATCCAGATCCCGGTCTCGGACTCCAAGGGCGGCCAGCGCACCGTCACCCTGTCGCTGCTGAAGGGCCCCGGCCCCAACGAGTGGTTCGCCGAACTGCGCGCCAAGCCGGGCGACCTGGACAACAACACCAACGGCCTGATCAGCTCGGGCAAGGTGACCTTCACCACGGACGGCAAGCTGGCCTCGGTCGGCAACCTGTTCGGCGGCGTCACCCCGACCGCCATCAACATCGGCGCCTCGGACCCGGCCGTGACCAACCTGGCCCCGCCCGCCGTGACCCCGCCCCGCTGGGCCGACGGCCTGGGCATCGACGCCCAGGACATCCAGATCGACCTGGCCAGCGCCGCCGGCGGCCTGACCCAGTACAACAGCCAGTCGGTGGTCCAGTCGGTCAACACCAACGGCACGGCCTTCGGCAACCTGACCAACATCGAGGTCGACGACCAGGGCTACGTTTCGGCGATCTTCGACAACGGCGTCACCCGCCGGATCGCACAGGTTGCGATCGCCACCTTCTCGAACCCCAACGGATTGAAGGGGGTGAACGGAAATGCATATCGCGTCACCAACGAAAGCGGCACCTATAGCTTGAAGACTCCGGGACAAGGGGGAGCGGGCGTGATTGCTCCGTCCACGCTGGAAGCTTCGACGGTCGACCTGTCGACCGAGTTCACGGGGTTGATCACGACGCAAAGAGCCTATTCGGCTTCGTCGAAGATCATCACCACCGCTGACCAGATGCTAGAAGAGCTTCTGAGCATTAAGCGGTAATTACAGGTCTTAACTGACCTTAATTACCCTGTGTCACATTGATACATCACAGGAGTAGGGAGAAAGCCTCGTGTTTCAGTCTTTCTTTACTATTGGAATTAAGCGCCTGTTATTTCCCGGCGCGTATGTTCCTCTCCAACAGTGATGGTTGTGGGAAAGGCGTAAAGCCATGTTGCAGCAGCAGCGCACGAACAGCCGGGGTGAGAAGTACGTGATCGGTCCGACCGGCGCGCCGCTGACTCTCTCCGACTTGCCGCCTCCGGAAACCCAGCGTTGGGTGATCCGGCGCAAGGCCGAGGTGGTGGCCGCCGTCCGCGGTGGTCTCCTCTCGCTCGACGAGGCGTGCGATCGATACAAGTTGACCAACGAGGAATTTCTCGCCTGGCAACAATCGATCGACCGTCACGGCCTGGCGGGTCTTCGGACCACGCGGCTTCAGCAGTACCGCTAGTCGGCGGGCGTTGAAGCGTTAGGAAACGCCGGGGTTTCACCCCTTCGGCGCTTCCCGTTGTACAGATCGGCGGCCGCGTTCCCCTGGGACGCGGCCGCGACCTTTTGGCGCCCCCGCCACCCCCTTGGCGCCCCCTTTTGTAAACGACCCGTTTACCTTGCACTGGGTAAATCCTGCCTAGCGACGGCGTGCTCCGGCGCGTGTGGCTAAGCGTCCTCGTCGGGAGGCCGTTCAGGGTTTGGGGCGTAGGTTGGACAAGTTCCTCGGTGCGATTCAACGATTTGGCGTCGGTCGTCTGGCCGCCCTGATTGGCGTCGCCGCGGGCGCGATCGCCGTGATCGCCGCCGTGATGATGATGATGAGCAAGCAGCCCAACGAGCTGCTGCTGTCGAACGTCGACCCCAAGGAATCCGCCGCCGCCACCGCCGCCCTCGACCAGGCGGGCATCAAGTACGAGACCAAGGCCGACGGTTCGACGATCTATGTCGCCCGCGACAAGGTCAATTCCGCCCGCCAGCTGATCTTCACCAAGGGCCTCGTGACCTCGGGTTCGGTCGGCTACGAGATCTTCGACACCTCCAGCGCCCTGGGCCAGACCGACTTCGTCCAGCAGCTGAACCGCCAGCGCGCCCTGCAGGGCGAGCTGGAGCGCACCATCCAGGGCTGGGACGGCGTGCGCGCCGCCCGCGTCCACCTGGTGATCCCCAAGCGTCAGCTGTTCGAGGAAGACGCCGAGAAGCCGACCGCCGCCGTCACCATCAGCATGGGCCGCGAACCGTCGGCCGACATGGTCCGCGCCGTCCAGAACCTGGTGGCCGGTTCGGTCGCCGGCATGAAGCCCGACGCCGTCAACGTCATCGACCAGCACGGCAAGACCCTGTCGGCCGGCAGCGACGAGAGCCTGGCCGGCAAGCTGGCCCAGGACGCCAAGAGCGAGGCCGAGGGCCGCATCGCCAAGACCGTCAAGGACATGATCGACGGCGTGCTGGGCCCGGGCAAGGCGCGCGTCAACGTCACCGCCGACCTCGACCTGAACCGCGTCACCACCCAGGAGCGCAAGTTCGATCCGGACGGCCAGGTCATCCGCTCGGAAAGCACCAACGCCAACGACGCCAGCGAGACCAAGAACGACGACACCGGCGGCGTCACCTCGACCCAGAACATCCCGGGCCAGACCCCGAACGGCTTCCAGCCGCTGGGCTCCAAGTCCAACAGCAACGAGAGCGTCACCAACTACGAGATCTCGGAAAGCACCACGACCACCGTCCAGGAGCCGGGCAAGGTCCGCAAGGTCGCCGTGGCCGTGGCCGTCGACGGGATCGTCGCCCCTCCGGGCAAGGACGGCAAGCCGGGCGCCTACACCCCGCGCACCGCCGCCGAGATGGCCCAGCTGGAGCAGCTGGTGAAGACCGCGGTCGGCTTCGACGCCTCGCGCGGCGACCAGGTCTCGGTGGTCAACGTCCGCTTCCCGCAGCCCGAGGACCAGGGCCTGGGCAAGGCCGGCCTGCTGGACGGCATGGACAAGAACGACCTGATGCGCATCGCCGAGCTGGGCGTGCTGGCGGTCGTGGCCCTGCTGATCCTGCTGTTCGCGGTCCGCCCGTTCCTGAAGAGCCTGATGAGCCCGCCGCCGACCCCGCTGGGCATGGCCCTGGCCACGCCGCAGGTGACCCGCATGGTCACCCTGTCGGACGGCTCGACGCAGGAAGTCGTCATCGACCAGACGGGCGAGGCCATCGCCATCGCCGGCCCGGTCAGCGACATGGACCAGCGCATCGACATCGCCAAGATCGAAGGCCAGGTGAAGGCCTCGTCGATCAAGCGGGTCTCCGAGTTCGTCGAAAAGCACCCCGAGGAATCCGTCGCGATCCTCCGCTCCTGGCTGCACGAGTCGGAGTAAGCGATGAAGGCCTCAGTCAACGACGTCAAAAGCCTGGCCGGACCCGAGAAGGCCGCCATCGTGCTGCTCGCCCTGGGCGAAGAGCACACGGCGATCTGGGAAGCGCTGGACGACGAAGAGATCAAGGAAGTCTCCCAGGCCATGGCTGGCCTGGGCACGGTCTCGGCCTCGGTCGTGGAAGAGCTGCTGGTCGAGTTCGTCTCGGGCATGAGCTCGACCGGCGCGATCATGGGTTCGTACGAGCAGACCCAGCGCCTGCTGTCGGCCTTCATGCCGCCCGAGAAGGTCGACCAGCTGATGGAAGAGATCCGCGGTCCCGCGGGTCGGACCATGTGGGACAAGCTGGGCAACGTGAACGAGGCGGTGCTCGCCAACTATCTGAAGAACGAATACCCGCAGACCGTCGCCGTGGTGCTGTCGAAGGTGAAGAGCGACCACGCCGCGCGCGTGCTGGCCTCGCTGCCCGAGGACTTCGCCCTGGAATGCGTCACCCGCATGCTGCGGATGGAGCCGGTCCAGCGCGAGATCCTCGACAAGATCGAGCAGACCCTGCGCACCGAATTCATGTCGAACCTGGCGCGCACGTCCAAGCGCGACAGCCACGAGATGATGGCCGAGATCTTCAACAACTTCGACCGCCAGACCGAGGCCCGCTTCATCGCCGCGCTGGAAGAGCGCAACCGCGAGGCGGCCGAGCGCATCCGCGCCCTGATGTTCGTGTTCGAGGACCTGTCGAAGCTGGATCCGGGCGGCGTCCAGACCCTGCTGCGCGCCACCGGCAAGGAACAGCTGGCCCTGGCCCTGAAGGGCGCCTCGGACAAGCTGCGCGAGATGTTCTTCTCGAACATGTCGGAGCGCGCCTCGAAGATCATGCGCGAGGACATGGAAAGCATGGGTCCGGTCCGCCTGAAGGACGTCGACCAGGCCCAGGTCGCCATGGTGCAGGTCGCCAAGGACCTGGCCGCCAAGGGCGAGATCATGCTGGCCGGCGCCGGCGCCGAAGACGAACTGATCTACTAGGGGGATGGCTGAATGACCGACATGACCCCCCGCCGCTTCACCTTCGACACCGTGTTCGACGATCACGGCGGCATGACCGCGCCCGCGCGGGTGAAGAAGAACTTCACGCTGGAGGAGCTGGAGGCCGCCAAGGCCGAGGCCTACGCCGCCGGCGAGCAGTCGGCCGTCGCCCAGGCCGAGCGCGAGGCCGCCATGGCCCTGAACGCGATCGGCCAGGCGATCCACGGCGCCTTCTCGACCCTGACGGCCGTGGCCCACGAGCATCGCGAGGGCTCGGCGATGCTGGCCCTGGCCTGCGGCCGGGCCATCGCCGACGCCGCCCTGGACCAGTTCCCGGCCCAACCCGCCCAGGCGGCCCTGACGGCCCTGGCCCGCGAGGTCGAGGCCAGCCCGAAGCTGACCGTCCGCGTCGCCCCGCACCTGGTCGAGCGCACCCAGGCCGCCCTGGAGCAGACCGCCAACGCCATCGGCTTCCCGGGCCAGATCCTGGCCCGCGCCGACGCCCACCTGCCGGCCGCCGCCTTCGTCCTCGACTGGGGCGACGGCCGCGCGGCCTTCGACCCGACCGACGCGGCCGCCCGCGTCGCCCAAGCCCTGGAAGCCGCCATCGCGGCCGAAGGGCTCCACGCCGAACCCCTTCTGCCTAGCGAAAGCTGACCGCCATGTCCGAAGACAACCTCACCCTCGACGAATTCGGCGGCGCCATGCTGGCCTCCGAAATGCCGGTCGAACTCAGCGACAAGATCGCCTCCGATCTGGCGCCGGTCTTCGACGTGCCGGTCAACATCTCGGCCGTGCTGGGCCGGGCCCACATGTCGGTGGCCCAGCTGCTTCAGCTGTCGGCCGGCTCGATCCTCGAGCTGGACCGCAAGGTCGGCGAGGCGATCGACATCTATGTGAACAACCGCCTGGTGGCGCGCGGCGAGGTCGTCGTCGTCGACGAGCGCCTGGGCGTGACCATGACGGAAATCATCAAGGACGGCGACGCCGCGGGCTAACCCCAGCGACGTCGAGTGAACTTAACCAGTTGAACTGCCGGGGCGGCAAAGCCCCAACGGAGATAGAACGATGCGCCTCCTGGTCGTCGGAAAACTGAACGGACAGCTCTCGGTCGCCGTGAAGATGGCGATGAACACCGGGGCCAAGGTCTCGCACGTCGAGACCACGGAAGCGGCGACCCACGCGCTGCGGGCCGGGCAGGGCGCGGACCTGATGATGGTCGAGTACACGCTCGACATCGCGGGCCTGATCGCCACCAACGAGTCCGAGCGGATCCGGGTGCCGGTGGTGGCCTGCGGCGTCGACGCCGACCCGATGCGGGCCGCCGCGGCGATCAAGGCCGGGGCCAAGGAGTTCATCCCGCTGCCGCCGGACGCCGAGCTGATCGCCGCCGTCCTGGCCGCCGTCACCGACGACAACCGCCCGATGATCGTCCGCGATCCGGCGATGGAGAACGTCATCCGCCTGGCCGACCAGGTGGCCCCGTCGGAAGCCTCGATCCTGATCACCGGCGAAAGCGGTTCGGGTAAGGAAGTGATGGCCCGCTACGTCCACGCCAAGTCGCGTCGGAGCAAGGCCCCCTTCATCTCGGTCAACTGCGCCGCCATCCCCGAGAACCTGCTGGAAAGCGAGCTGTTCGGCCACGAGAAGGGCGCCTTCACCGGCGCCGTGGCCCGCCGCGTGGGCAAGTTCGAGGAAGCCAACGGCGGCACCCTGCTGCTGGACGAAATCAGCGAGATGGACGCCCGCCTGCAGGCCAAGCTGCTGCGCGCCATCCAGGAGCGCGAGATCGACCGCGTCGGCGGCCAAAAGCCGGTCAAGGTCGACATCCGCATCCTGGCCACGTCCAACCGCGACCTGGCCCAGGCCGTGAAGGACGGCACGTTCCGCGAGGATCTGCTCTACCGCCTGAACGTCGTGAACCTGCGCCTGCCGCCGCTGCGCGAGCGTCCGGGCGACGTGATCACCCTGTGCGAGCACTTCGTGAAGAAGTACTCGGCCGCCAACGGCATGCCGGAAAAGCCGATCTCGGCCGAGGCCAAGCGCCGGCTGATCGCCCACCGCTGGCCGGGCAACGTCCGCGAGCTGGAGAACGCCATGCACCGCGCGGTGCTGCTGTCGCCGGGCGCGGAGATCGAGGAGTTCGCCATCCGCCTGCCGGACGGCCAGCCCCTGGCCCCGGCGCCGGACGTTGCGGTGGCCCGCGGCGCCCAGATGGCCGCCGACGCCGTCTCGCGCACCTTCGTCGGCTCGACCGTCGCCGAGGTCGAGCAGCAGCTGATCATCGACACCCTGGAGCACTGCCTGGGCAACCGGACCCACGCGGCCAACATCCTGGGCATCTCGATCCGCACCCTGCGCAACAAGCTGAAGGAATATTCCGACGCCGGCGTGCCGGTGCCGCCGCCGCAGGGCGGGGTGGCCGCGGCCTGATCTGGATGAACTCCGTTCGGGGCCGCGACCATCGGTCCGGCGCCCGACATGGCTAATTTCGATTAAGACCCTGGCGGGTTCGCGCAAATCGCTTCATCGCGGATTCAAGCTCCACTACGGGATCGAAGATTTGAATGGCTGACGCCGCCGTCCCCAAGGCCGCAAGCTCCATCCCCAGCGCCAAGTCGCTGTGGGAAGGGATCCTGCGCGGCGAGATGGGACTGGCCCTGGGCGTCGTGGGCATCATCGTCCTGCTGATCATCCCGGTTCCGGCGATGCTGCTGGACCTGCTGCTGGCCATCTCGCTGACCGGCGCGGTGCTGATCCTGATGACGGCGGTGCTGATCAAGAAGCCGCTGGAATTCACCTCGTTCCCGACCGTCCTGCTGGTCGCCACCCTCTATCGCCTGGGGCTGAACATCGCCTCCACGCGCCTGATCCTGGGCCACGGCCACGAGGGCGGGCACGGGGCCGGCGCGGTCATCGCCGCCTTCGGCAACCTGATGATGCAGGGCAACTTCGTCATCGGGGTGATCGTCTTCATCATCCTGGTGGTGGTGAACTTCATGGTCGTCACCAAGGGTTCGGGCCGGATCGCGGAAGTCGCGGCCCGCTTCACCCTGGACGCCATGCCCGGCAAGCAGATGGCCATCGACGCCGACCTGTCGACCGGCCTGATCGACCAGGACACCGCCAAGCAGCGCCGTAAGGACCTGGAAGCGGAATCCACCTTCTTCGGTGCCATGGACGGCGCCAGCAAGTTCGTGAAGGGCGACGCCGTCGCCGGCCTGATCATCACCGGCATCAACATCGTCGGCGGCATCCTGATCGGCGTCGTCCAGCACAAGGTGCCGATCGGCGAGGCCGCCTCGACCTACACCCTGATGACCATCGGCGACGGCCTGGTCAGCCAGATCCCGGCCCTGATCATCTCGATCGCCGCCGGCATGGTCGTGTCCAAGGCCGGCGTCGAGGGCAGCGCCAACAAGGCCCTGACCACCCAGCTGGCCATGAACCCGGTCGCCCTGGGCATGGTCTCGGCCTCGTCGGGCGTCATCGCCCTGATCCCGGGCATGCCGATCATCCCGTTCGCGGCCCTGGCCGCCGGCGCGGGCTACCTGGCCTATCGCCGGGCCACCGCGCCGCCCAAGCCCGAGCCCCTGACCCCGGCCGAACTGGAAGCCGCCGCGGCCTCCGCGGAGCCGGAGGAGGAGCCGATCAGCGCCTCCCTGGCCATCGACGACGTCAAGATCGAGCTGGGCTACGGCCTGCTGACCCTGATCAACGACCTGGACGGCCGCAAGCTGACCGACCAGATCCGCGCCCTGCGCAAGACCCTGGCCACCGAGTTCGGCTTCGTCATGCCGCCCGTCCGCATCCTGGACAACATGCGCCTGGCCAACCAGGGCTACGCCATCCGCATCAAGGAGATGGAGGCCGGAACCGGCGAGGTGCGCCTGGGCTGCCTGATGGCCATGGACCCGCGCGGCGGCCAGGTGGAGCTGCCCGGCGAGCACGTGCGCGAGCCGGCTTTCGGCCTGCCGGCCACCTGGGTGGAAGAGGCCATGCGCGAGGAGGCCACCTTCCGCGGCTACACCATCGTCGATCCGGCCACCGTGCTGACCACGCACCTAACCGAGATCCTCAAGGAGAACATGGCCGACCTGCTCTCCTACGCCGAGGTGCAGAAGCTGCTGAAGGAGCTGCCCGAGGGGCAGAAGAAGCTGGTCGACGACCTGATCCCCTCGGTGGTCAGCGCCACGACCATCCAGCGCGTGCTGCAGGCCCTGCTGAAGGAGCGCGTGTCGATCCGCGACCTGCCGCAGATCCTGGAAGGCATCGGCGAGGCCGCGCCGCACACCGGCTCGGTGGTGCAACTGACCGAGCAGGTCCGCGCCCGCATCGGCCGCCAGCTGTGCTGGGCCAACCGCGGCGAGGACGGCGCCCTGCCGATCATCACCCTGTCGGCCGAGTGGGAGCAGGCCTTCGCCGAGGCCCTGGTCGGTCCGGGCGAGGACAAGCAGCTGGCCCTGGCGCCGTCGCGCCTGCAGGACTTCATCCGCGGCGTGCGCGAGGCGTTCGACCGCGCCGCCATGGCCGGCGACAGCGCCGTGCTGCTGACCAGCCCGGGCGTGCGGCCTTACGTCCGCTCGATCATCGAGCGCTTCCGCGGCCAGACCGTGGTGATGAGCCAGAACGAAATCCACCCGCGCGCCCGCCTGCGCACGGTGGGGATGGTCTAGGCGAGGCTCGGGCCAGGCTGTAGCTTGGCCTTTTCCTGATCCTCGGGCTTCGATGGCGACGACCACCATAGCGGTACATTGGGCGTTGCGGCGCATGGACGTCGCCGCCTGTTCCAGGCTCGCCCATCGCCACTTCGCCCTGCTCGGGAGGGCGTCTCCCAACCTGGCCGACTGGTACGAGAAGGGGGCGCGCAAGCGTCTCTCGCCGAAGGTCGACGTCGGGTCCGTCGACGCCTTGGAGCGTCGCCTGGCCAAGGGCCTGAACCGGCGCGACATCGACGGCGCGCCGATCTCGGAGCTGGGCTGGAGCCTTGGCCTCTGGAACGGCGACACCGGGGGCTGGTCGTCCAGCACGGCGATTCACTGCGGTCTTTTCTCGCGCAACCCGAACCTGTCCAACGCCGCGAGCGTGTCGGTCGACGGCGACCTGGAGGCCTCCGCCGCGATCGCCCTTTTCCGGGGGCTGATCGAGATCTGGTCGCCCGACAAGGGCTTCGTGAGGCGCAACGAAGGTGGCGTGGAGCAGGGCTGGGCGTCGTACCAGACCTCGCTCGCGGCGCGGCTTTGGGGCAGGGGCGAAAGGTTCGCTCAGGGGCGACTGACGCGCTTCGAGTAGAGCCACGGAGCGGTCCAGCTGTGCGCCCGCCATGGGGGCTTTCGCCCAGAAAACGCCTGGAAACGCCCAGAAATGGTCACGGGTTGTTACTGACTATTTCGGAACCGTTGCCGATAGGTCGCGTTCGTTTTGCCAAGGCGGGGGCCTTCACGACGGAGCGCTACTGATGAAAACCAAGATCGCCATGTTCGCCGCCGCCGCGACTCTCTCGCTGGCCGGCGCCGCTTTCGCCCAATCGACCGCCCCGGCTGCGAAGCCGGCGGCCGCGACCACTTCGACGACCACCACGACGACGGCTCCGGCCCAGTCGACTACTCCGGCCGCGCCCGCGGCCACGACGGCTCCGGCCACGCAGGCGACCCCGTCGGCCGCCCTGCCGGGCGCGCCGACCCAGTCGACCACCAGCAGCACGACCAGCACCACCAGCACCGCCGCCGACGCCGACGCGGCCGGTACGCCGTCCTCGGCCAACGTGGCCCTGGACCTGAAGGTCGGCTCCGAGGTCAAGGACCCCTCGGGCGCCGTCGTCGGCACGATCGCCGGCACCACCACGGGCGCGGACGGCGCCACCAACGTGGTCGTGACCAGCGGTGAGAAGAAGTTCGCCTTGCCCAAGGCCAGCTTCAGCGCCGCCGCCACCGGCGGCCTGCAGACCACGGCCACCAAGGCGCAGATCGACGCCACCCTGGCCGGCGCCAAGCCGCAGTAGGCGAACGTCGCCGCCAACGATCGTCGGCTGACGATCAGCGAGCCCGCTCGGCATTGCCGAGCGGGCTTCGCGCTGCTAGCGATGGGGTCAGTACCCGGCGGAGCTCCCGCTGACATGAGGGGTGTCGGATGGCTCCGGCCAGAAATTCCAGGACAAGTGGTTCGAGCGGTCTGTTCTGGGACCTGCTGACCTTCGACCGTCTGGTCACCGGGCCGGTGATCCACCTGATCTACTGGGCCGGCCTGGGGGTCGTGGCCCTGTTCGCGTTCTCCGTGGTCGGCGCGGCCGTGGGCCTGGCCCTGAAGGAGCCCGGTCTGCAGTCGTTGCTGCTGGCCTTCCCCGTGCTGGTCGCGGGCCTGCTGGTGGCCGCGGCCATGGTGCTGCTTTGGCGCGCGTTCTGCGAGTTCTACGTCGCCATCTTCCGCATCAGCGAGGACCTGCGGGCCCTGCGCCAGGCCAGCGACGCCGACCACGCCGTGGCCGCCGTCACCCGCCCGCCGAACCCGGCGGCGGCTCCCAAGCCTGCGACCGAATAACGCGGTATACGAAAATTCACCCTCAAGCTTGAGGGCAGGGGTCTTCCCCGGCGTCTAAGCGTCGAGGAGACGTATTTCGTCTCCTGCTGGAGACGTATGTTGGCCGCTGATCAAGAACCTCACCTCGTCGACGTCCATGTGGGCGGCCGCGTCCGCATGCGCCGCAAGGCCCTGGGCCTGAGCCAGACCCAGCTGGCCGACAGCGTCGGCATCACCTTCCAGCAGCTGCAGAAGTACGAGCGCGGGACCAACCGCGTCAGCGCCTCCAAGCTCTACGGCATGGCCGTGACCCTGCAGACCTCGGTCGCCTGGTTCTTCGAAGGCATGCCGCCGCTGGAGACCGATGACGGCGACCGGCGCGCCATGGCGGTGCGCCGCTTCATGGCCACGGAGGAAGGGGTGGAGCTGGCCTCGCTGGTGCCGCAGCTGCCGATGGCCCAGCGCCTGCAGATCCTGGCTCTGGCCAAGACCCTGAGCGTGGGCGACGAAGAGCAGGCCTGAGCCGAGGCGGCGGCCGGGCTAGTCCCGCCGCGCCGGCGGGCAGGCGTGATCGATCACCTCCAGCCGCGCGATCGTGTCGCCCACGGCGTGGATCCTCACGCGGCTGTCGGCGTGGATCGGACCGCCGTGCGACTCCGATTGGTTGAAGCCGGAGGTCAGAACGTAGTCTGAATAGGTGAAGAGGCGGCCGCCCACCCGAATCCGCTCGTCGTCGTGGCCGGCCTCCGGCATCGGGTGGAAGGTCTCCAGGCAACCCTCGCTGACGACGGCCTGGCCGGACTCCAGCCCCTGCCGCAGCTCGTCCGAGCCGACGAAATAGCCGCCGATGACCAGGACCGACATCGTGGACGAGAACAGGAAGTAGAACCAGGAGAACACCGTGCGCGCCGCGCCCTTGGGGCCGTTCGGCAGGAGCCTTTCCATGGTCTTGGGCATGAACACCAGCAGCGCGCCGACCCCGGCCAGCACCAGGGGGATCAGCATGAAGGGGCTGAACCCCGCATTCGGAGTCGCGGCGTCGAAAACAGTGCGGTACGGCAACGGAGTCCCCCGACTTCGATGGTGTGCTGGCGACGGCTAGGCCCGGAACGCCTCGACCAGCGCCGCCGCGCCGGCCTTGGGCCGTCCGGCGTCGTCGAACACGGCGGGCGCGTCGCTCGCGTTCTCTTTCTTCAGCCACGAGTCGCGGTCGCGCAAGCCCCACAGGGTGAAGGCGAAGCGCTGGCGCTGGGGCAGGGCCATGAAGGCCTCGGCGGTCTCGGCGTAGACGGCGGTCTGGCGCCGCTGCAGCTCGCCGCGCGACAGCAGCTTGTTCTCCGACCGGGTCAGGGAGACGTCCAGTTCCGACACGTGGATCGGCAGGCCCAGGCCCGCCAGTTCGCGGATCATGCGGGTGATCTTGCCGGGCGCGATGTCGGCCGCCACGTGCATCTGGGTCCCCAGGCCCGTCAGCGGCGCGCCCGAGGCCAGCAGGCGCTCGGCCAGCTTCAGGAAGGTGGAGCGTTTGGTGTCGTTGTATTCGAGATTGTAGTCGTTCAGCAGCAGGGTCGCGCTCGGGTCGGCCTCGCGCGCCGTGCGGTAGGCCAGGGCGATGTGCTCGAACGCGCCCAGGCGTTGGGCCCACAGGCTGTCGCGCCAGCCGTTGCCGTCTTCCGCCACCGCCTCGTTGACCACGTCCCAGCCGACCGCCAGGCCGCGATAGCGCTCGACCACGGCCAGGATGTAGTTGCGATAGGCGTCGCCGAAGGCGATCCGGTTCTCGTCCAGGCGCTGGAAGGCCTCGGGCGCCTGGGCGTACCAGACCAGGGTGTGGCCCAGCAGGCCCATGCCGTGGGCGCGGGCGAAGGCGGCGATGCGGTCGGGGGCGTCGAAGCGGAAGGCGCCGTCCGGCTGGACGATGTACTCCATCTTCATCTGCCACTCAGCGGTCAGCTGGTTGGCCTGGCGGGCGATCAGGGCCGCCAGGGCCGGGTCGTCCAGGTGCAGGGCCTGGACGCAGGTCCCGATCCGGAACGGAGCGACGCTCTTCAGCGGCGGCAGGTCGGCGGGGGCGGACTGGCCCCCAGGGGACTGGCTCTGGGCCTCCTTGGCCCCGCAGGCGGACAGGGCCAGGGCCGAGCCGACGACGGCGCGGCGGGAATAGAGTCCGCTAGCGGCCACCGACCGCCGCCCGGCGCAGGCCCAGCTCGTCCAGGGCCGCGGTCTCCAGCTTGCCGACCAGCTTGGCCTTGGCGACCTTGGCGGCCTCGGCGACGTGCTCGTATTTCTTGAGGTTCTCGAAGGCGTGGGCCAGGGCGTCGCGGGCGCCGGCCTCCTCGATCAGGATCTGGTCGATCTCGAGCAGGAGCTGGTCGCGGCGGATCTTGGAGCCCTGGCGGAAGCCGATCATGTACCAGCCGGCCTCGACGTCGCCCTGGGCCTGCATGGCCTCCAGCTCGGACTCCGCGTCGATAGTCGCGACCTTCATCTCGGCGGCCTGGCGGCGCTCGACGACGTCGGCCAGGCGCTTCTGCAGGGTCTCGACCTCGTGGTTCGAGATGCGGATCAGGGAGTCGGCCCATTTCGTCATCAGGCGGCTTCACTCTGCAGGATGTGGGCGAGGTGGCCGAAGCTGTCGTCGAGGCTGGTGGCCTCGTCGGGGCTCTGGCTGAGGAAGGCCTCGACGGCGGGGTTCAGGCGGATGGCGCGGTCGATGATCGGATCGGCCCCGGCGCGGTAGGCGCCGATACGGATCAGCTCTTCCATGTTGGAATAGGCCGCCAGGCTCTGGCGGGCCATCTTGACCACCTCGCGCTCCTCCAGCGTCTGGCAGCCCGGCATGGTCCGCGAGATCGACTTCAGCACGTTGATGGCCGGGAAGCGGCCGCGCTCGGCGATCGAGCGCTCCATGACGATGTGGCCGTCCAGGATGCCTCGGGCGGCGTCGGCGATCGGCTCGTTGTGGTCGTCGCCGTCGACCAGCACCGTGAACAGGGCGGTGATCGGGGCGGCCGTGGTGCCGTCGGCGCGGATCGGGCCGGGACCGGCCCGCTCCAGCAGCTTGGGCAGCTCGGTGAAGACGGTGGGGGTGTAGCCCTTGGTGGTCGGCGGCTCGCCGGCGGCCAGGCCGATCTCGCGCTGGGCCATGGCGAAGCGGGTGACCGAGTCCATCAGGCAGAGGACTTCCTGATCCTGGTCACGCAGGAACTCGGCGATGGCCAGGGTCATGTAGGCGGCCTGGCGGCGGGTCAGGGCCGGCTCGTCCGAGGTGGCGACCACGACGATGGCGCGCTTGAGGCCTTCCTCGCCCAGGGTCTCCTCGATGAACTCGCGGACCTCGCGGCCCCGCTCGCCGATCAGGCCGACGACGACGGCGTCGCAGGTGGCCTCCTTGGCCAGCATCGACAGCAGCACCGACTTGCCCACGCCCGAACCGGCGAAGATGCCCAGGCGCTGGCCGCGGCAGGTGGTGGTGAAGACGTTCATCGACCGCACGCCCAGGTCCAGGCGCTCGCCGACGCGGCCGCGGGCGTGGGCCGGCGGCGGCGGGGTCTTCAGGGGATAGGGGACGTCGCCCTGGGGCAGCGGGCCCAGGCCGTCGATCGGCTCGCCGAAGGCGTTGATGATGCGGCCCAGCCAGGCCTTGGTCGGACGGACCACCGCGCCCTCGGGCATGATCTTGATCACCGCGCCGGGCGCCACGCCCTCGACGGGGCCGAACGGCATCAGCAGGGCCCGGGTTTCGCGGAAGCCGACCACCTCGGCCGGCAGGGTCGGCAGGTTCAAGCGCTCGATCTCGACCCGCGCGCCGACGGCGAGACGGGTCAGCCCGCCGCGCGCCTCGATCAGGAGGCCGTTCACGGCGGCGACGCGACCGAAGACGGTCAGCGGATCGATACGTTCGACGGCGGCGATCAGGCTACGCAAGCACAACTCCCGACGGCTCAGGGCCAAGCTTTGGGCCCCGGGCGTTAATGGGGAGTGAAGTAGCGGCTTATGGTTAATCGGCTCTTGAGGATTGTGGTTAGGCTGGGGGCTGCGTCCTTATGTCTTGGCCGCGTTCGGCGGTGAGGTCGCACGCTTCGCACCCCCTCCATCCGTCATTCCCGCCCTTGTGGCGGGGCACCCCTGGTTCAGCTCGCAAGTGAAGCGCCTTGGCGCGCCGGCGCGCCACACCACCGCCCTTGCGGCGGACAGAGGGGTTCCCGCAACAAGGGCGGGAATGACGGAGCGTGAGGGGGGGCTAAGGTTTCATCAGATTGGCCTTGAAGAACCCCACCACCTTGGCGTCGAAATCCTTGTGGAAGGCCGTGCGGTCGAAGTCCGGGGCGCTGTTGCAGATGGACGGCACGTTCTTGCGGGTCCAGGCGTCGCAGGGCGCCAGGAAGTCGAAATGCCGCGCCCCGGGCACGAGGTGGAACTCGGTCGAGGCGGCGGGCAGGGCCTTCAGCACGGCGGTGGCGTGGAACGGGTCGGGCAGGATCTCGTCGTCGGACGCGCGCCACAGCTGGACCGGGGCCTTGATCCCCGCCAGGGTCTGCTCACGGAACGCGTAGCCCAGGGCCGGGGCGGCCGAGACCACGGCGCGGATGCGGCTGTCGTGCACCCAGGGCGCGGCCGCCTGGGCGGTGTTCATCGGGACCCTGCCCAGCAGCTGGCAGTCATAGTGGGTGGGGTTGTCGCGGCAGTGGCCCGGGATGCGGCCGAAGTCCAGCTCGCCGCCCGCCGCCGCCAGCACCGTGAAGCCGCCCGACGAGAAGCCGAACGCGCCGACTTTTTCCGGGTCCAGCCGGGCGTGGTCGTTCCAGTCGCCCAGCATGTAGTCGATCAGCACATGCAGCTGGCGCGGACGGTCGACCATGTCGGTGGCGTGGCTCTGGTCCTTGTAGTTGTCGCCGCTGTGGGTCAGGGCGGCCACGACGAAGCCGGCCTTGGCCAGGGCGACGGCGGTGTCCCAATGGCCGCCGAACCAGCCGCCGTTGCCGTGCGACATGACGATCAGCGGCAGGTGGTCGCCGGCCAGCGGGGCGCCGAGCGCCAGGGGCTGGTCGCCCAGGTTGGGCGGCGGGGCCGAGGCGGGGGTGTCGGTGGGGTACCAGATCCCGACCTCGATGGGCTGGCCCTTGGGATCGGGCATGGAGACCGTCTTGAAGCCGACGTCCGCGGCGGCCACGGCGGGCGAGGCCAAGCAGGCGAGGGCGAGGAACAGGGCGGGCAGGCAGGGAAGCAGGCGGCGCATCGGCGGCTCCGAAGTGGAAGAAGGCCCATCGGATGAGGCCGGCGGCGAACCTTCGCCACGCCCGATGCGTGAACGGGCGAATGGGTTCGCGAACCGGCGATCGGTGGGTATAGAAGCGGCATGACCTCCAAGGCCGCGCTCTTCGGCGCTCCCCGCGACTGGGCTGTCGACATCGCCGTGGCGACGGCGGTGGGCGCCTTCCTGGGCGTGGTCGGGCCCTATGGCAGCTACTTCAACGGTCCGCTGATCGTGCGGCTGGCCTACTGGATCACCGGCATGTGGATCGGGGTGGTCGTGTTCGGCCTCGGCGTGCGCCTGGCCCTGGCGGTGGGCCGGCGCTTCGGCGTGCCCGCCTGGTTCATGGCGGCGGTCGCGGCGCTAATCGGGGCGGCGATCCAGACCCTGATCGTCTCGCGCATCGCGGTGTGGCTGTGGCCCCAGCTGTCCTACTTCACCCCGATGGTCTGGTTCGGCCAGTGCCTGGCGATCTCGATCCCGCTGGTGGGCGGCTACCTGCTGCTGCGCCCGCGCCTGCTGCGCTCCGAGGTCGAGCCCGCGCCGGCCCCGGTCGTCGTCGAGGAGGCCCCCGCGCCCGTCGTCGGCCCGGTGCTGTGCCTGCGCATGGAGGACCACTATGTGCGGGTCTGCACCCCCGGCGGCTCACGCCTGGTGGCCGGTCCGTTCGAACGGGTGATCGCCGGCATGGCCGAGGAGGGGATGCGGGTGCACCGCTCGTGGTGGGTGGCCCGGGCGGCCGTCACCGGGGTGGTCGCCGACGGCCGGAACCTGCGCCTAACCCTGAGAGGCGGCCTCACCGCGCCCGTCTCCCGCGCCTCGGTGGCCAAGCTCCGCGAGGCCGGTTGGCTGGCCCCCGAGCCGGTCGGCGAAAAATAGGGTGAAACCCGCCGCGACCGGACGTCGCGGACCGCCTAAGGCCAGGCTCGCGGCGACGCTCCAGGACCTGCGGCCAAGGCTGTAAATTTCTCGCGACAGAACGCCGCAATCTCGCCTCATAGGTGAACGGCCAAGCCGTCCCAGAGGGCCAAAAGCGGAGCAATCAGGTCCTTTACAAGTCCGGGAAATCAAGCATTTCCGGCCAAAAGGAATCGTCTTGACGGACTGTCCACAGGCCCCTGCGACCAATGTGCCAACCGAGTCGTTGACCGCTTGCGCCCGATTCGCAAATCAGATTAACCATTTCTCCAACGAGATCGTTCACCAATTAACCTGTCTTAAATTAACTGTCCGGCAGAGTGCAGGACGGGTTTCACCGGCGGATTCCGCCTAGCTGTCGAATATTGCCGCCCAAGGGCGGGGAGGGCTGCATGCGCGTACTGTTGATCGAGGATGACAGCGCCACCGCGCAGACCATCGAGCTGATGCTGAAGTCTGAGGGCTTCAACGTCTACACGACGGATCTTGGCGAAGAGGGCGTGGATCTGGGCAAGATCTATGACTACGACCTGATCCTGCTGGACCTGAATCTGCCGGACATGAGCGGCCTGGATGTTCTGCGCACCCTGCGGGTGGCGAAGGTGAACACGCCGATCATGATCCTGTCGGGCAGCGCCGAAATCGACACGAAGGTGAAGACCTTCTCGGGCGGCGCCGACGACTACATGACCAAGCCCTTCCACAAGGACGAGATGATCGCCCGCATCCACGCGGTGGTCCGTCGTTCGAAGGGTCACGCCCAGTCGGTCATCAAGACGGGCGACATCATCGTCAACCTGGACGCCAAGACGGTGGAAGTGAACGGCAACCGCGTTCACCTCACCGGCAAGGAATACCAGATGCTGGAGCTGCTCTCCCTGCGCAAGGGCACGACCCTGACCAAGGAGATGTTCCTCAACCACCTGTACGGCGGCATGGACGAGCCCGAGCTGAAGATCATCGACGTCTTCATCTGCAAGCTGCGCAAGAAGCTGGCCGCCTCGGCCCAGGGCAAGCACCACATCGAGACGGTCTGGGGCCGCGGTTATGTGCTGCGTGACCCGAACGAGCAGGTCAACGCGGCGTAATCGCCAGCGAACGAGACCCGAAAAGTTGAGCGCCCGCCTCCTCGAAGGCGGGCGTTTTTCTTTGTGAAGACAGGGGTTTAACCCTGTCCGTGACAAATCGCCCGAAGCACCGAATAGTCCTTGCCCGAAGGTGGCGTCATCCGTCATTTTCCGGCGCGAGGTTTGCTGGGGGGCATCCCAGCCGTGTCATTTTGAACGTCGCGGCATCGCTACCAGTCGGGGCTTACCAGTCGGGGGCTTGATGCAAGAATTCGATCCGAGGCGGCCGACCCTGCGTCTGGCCCCGAAAATCTTCACCGCGATCGCCGGTCTGGCCGCCCTGGGCCTAGGCTGGAAGCTGACCGCCAGCGACGCGCCGGTCCAGGTGGTCCAGGCGCCGCTCGACGCCAACGCCCTGGCCGCGCTCCAGCACGCCGCCTTCGCCAGCGCCGAGGCCCAGCCGGGCTTCGAGCGTCCGGAATCGATCCCGGTCAAGGTGCGTCCGGGCGAGACCCTGGAAGGCGCGGTCCTGCGCACCGGCATCGCCCCCAACGACGCCCACCAGGTGGTGGCCGCCCTGCAGGGCGCGATCGACACCGTCAACATCAAGGCCGGCATGGCCTTCGAGGCCGCCGTCGCCGAGCGCCGCAACGGCCGCGCCGGTTCGGCCCGCCTGATCGGCCTGTCGATGCGCACCGGCCCGTCCTCGACCCTGACCGTCTCGCGCACCTTCGACGGCGCGATGAAGCTGCGCGAGCTGGAGGAGAAGGTCACCGACGAGACCAAGGTCGCCTGCGGCAAGATGGAGGGCTCGTTCTACGAGAGCGTCTCCGACGTCGGCGGCACGCCGGCCATCGTCAGCCAAGCCGCCCAGCTGTTCTCGCACAAGATCGACTTCTCGCGCGACATCCACGAGGGCGACAAGTTCTGCCTGGTGTTCGGCCGCAAGGTCACCGAGAGCGGCCGCACGGTCGAGGCCGGCGACCTGGAATACGCCGAGGTGAAGGGCCAGAAGTTCTACGCCTTCGACCGCGACGGTCCGGACGGCAAGCCGCAGTTCTTCGACGAGCTGGGCAAGAACATCAAAGGCTTCCTGCTGCGCACGCCGGTCGACGGCGCCCGCATCACCTCCACCTTCGGCCAGCGTAAGCACCCGGTGCTGGGCTACACCCGCGCCCACCAGGGCGTGGACTTCGGGGCCGGCACCGGCACCCCGATCCTGGCGGCCGGCGACGGCGTGGTGCTGGAGGCCCGCCGCTGGAGCGGCTACGGCAACTGGCTGCGCATCCGCCATTCGGGCCAGTGGGACACCGGCTACGGCCACATCTCGCGCTACGCCGCCGGCATCCGTCCCGGCGTCCACGTGCGCCAGGGCCAGGTGGTGGCCTATGTCGGGGCCACGGGCCTGGCGACCGGCCCGCACCTGCACTACGAAGTCTGGCTGAACGGCAAGCGGGTCAATCCGATCGGCGCCAAGGTGCCCCAGGGCACCATCCTGGCCGGCGGCGAGCTGAGCCGCTTCAAGGCCCAGCGCGCCCGCATCGACCACCTGCTGGCCGCCGGCGACGCCGTCGAGGACAAGGCCGCGCCAAAGCTGGCCATGGCCTCGCTCGATAAGGGCAAGGGGCCGGCGCTGCGATAGCACGGCCGGGGACATGCCCTTGTGGCGTGTCCCCATGAATGAGCGCCGCGCCTGCTGTTGGGGACACGCCGCAAGGGCATGTCCCCGATCACGAGCTTGACCATCGCCTCGCCGCGTCTCATCCCTGACCGGATGAAAGCGCTACCCGCCCTCAAGCCCGACTCCGAGGACATGCTGCACCTCGACGCCCTGCGGATCGTCGGGGCGCTGATGATCGTGGTCTTCCACTTCAACCGCTACATCAACCTGGACGGCCGCTGGCAGGTGGCCGACGACATGATCAAGGGCTTCAGCCTGATCGTGGACCTGTTCTTCCTGATCTCCGGCTACGTCATGGCGGCGATCTACACCGGCCGGCTGACGAGCTGGGCCAAGTACGGGACCTTCCTGAAGAAGCGGGTGGCGCGGCTGGGGCCGCTGCATTGGGCCACGATGCTGGTGTTCGTGGGCGTCTGGGCGGCCGGGGTGCTGCACTGGGGCGGCGACGTCGACCCCAAGCGCTACGACCTCGCCTGCATCGTCCCCAACGTGCTGTTCGTCCACGCCTGGCATACCTGCCATTCCCAGACCTGGAACTTCGTCAGCTGGGCCATCAGCGCCGAGATGGGCCTCTACCTGGCCCTGCCGCTGCTGTTTTGGATCACCGGGCGCGGGCGGATCGTGACGGCGGTCGTGGCCGTCGCCAGCTTCGTGGTCCTGCTGCTCAATCCCGACGGCGAGATGCCCTTCCACCAGTGGACCTGGAACTTCGGCGTGCTGCGCGCCGTGCCGGGCTTCCTGCTGGGCATGCTGGCCTTCCAGCTGCGCGAGCCGCTGGGCAAGCTGCCCCTGGCGCGCTTCTGGATGTGGGGGCTGCTGGCGGCGTTCCTCGTGGCCTCGACCTTCCGGATCGAGCGGACCCTGCTGCTGCTGATCGTCTACGCCCTGGGCCTGGCCGGCGTGGCGGCCGACGCGGCCGGGACGCAGGGCGGGGTCAGCCGCCGCCTGGCGCCCTGGGCCCAGCTGAGCTTCAGCCTCTACCTGCTGCACCCGATCGCCCTGAAGATGGGGATCAACTGGGTGGGCGTGGCCGCCTGGGGCCTGACCGGCGACGCCCTGCGGCTGTGGGTGCTGTTCTGGGTGCTGGCCCTGATCCCGGCGGCCTATCTGTCGCTGGTGCTGTTCGAGCGGCCGGCGCGGGACTGGATCAGCGGGCTGGGCGCGAAACCGAGAACCCTCTCCCGGAGGGAGAGGGAGGGACCCGCCGCTTAGCGGTGGGAGGGTGAGGGGTTAGGAACGGTTGACGGCGTGCCGGCACGCCGGTCGAGGGTGTAACCCCTCATCCTCCCGCGCCTTCGGCGCGGGCCCCTCCTTCTCCCTCTGGGAGAAGGTTACTTCAGCCCGTCCACCCAGCCCGGCAGCTCGGAAATCGACCCCAGCTCCGCATACCGCTGATGCTCCTTCGGCGCCGTCGCCGCTTCGTGCGCCCAGACCAGCGGATACGGGATCAGCGCCGCCCAGGCGCCGGCGTCCAGGGCCGGGATGATGTCGGACTTCACCGAATTGCCGGCCATCACCGCCTGCTCCGGCCCGGAGCCATGGCGGGCGAAGACGCGGCGATAGGTGTCGGCGTCCTTTTCGGAGACGATCTCGACGGCGGCGAACAGGTCGCCCAGGCCCGAGGCGGCCAGCTTCTGCTCCTGGTGCAGCAGGTCGCCCTTGGTGATCAGCACCAGGCGGTAGCGCTCGGACAGGGTCGCCAGGGCCTTCTCGACGCCGGGCAAGGGCTCGACCGGCTCGGTCAGCATCTCGCGGCCGGCGGCCAGGATCTGCCGGATCACGCCGATGCTGACCTGGCTGTCGGTCAGGTCCATCGCCGTCTCGATCATCGACAGGGTGAAGCCCTTGGCCCCGTAGCCGTAGAGCCGCAGGTTGCGCTTCTCGGTCTCGGCCAGCTTGGCGTCGATCTGTTCGGCGTCGCCGTAGGGGGCCAGCAGTTCGACGAACCGCTTGTGGGTCAGGCGGAAGATCGTCTCGTTGTGCCAAAGGGTGTCGTCGGCGTCGACGCCGACCGTCGTGACGGGCATTGGGGGCTCTCCGGGCCGAAGCCGGGTGATACGCCGCGTCGGGCGTCCAGGCCAAGACGTCGCGTGCGGCCACGCGGCGCGGGCGTCAGCCTTCCTCGCCGTCGCCTTCGACGTCCTGGATCGGCTCGCCCTCGCCGCGGAACGTGCGCTCCTCCAGCTTGAGGCGTTCTTGCTCGAACCGGTTGGTCAGGTGGAGCATCTGCTCCGTCAGGTTCGCCGACACGGCCGAGGCCGGTTCTTGGGCGGGATCGTCATAGGAATCCGACATGCAGACTTACAGACACAGCTAGGGCGCCCCCGCCCATGCCTCTGCAAACGATGTCGGCTGCCCGACGTTCCTAGGGCCAAGCTAGGTTTTTCGACCTAGAACCACTGCGTCACGAAGATCGCCGCGCTGACCGGCACGGCGGCCACGAGCAGCACGCGCAGGCCCGTCTCGACCAGGCCGAACCAGCCGGCGGCGGGGACTGGGGCGATGCGGGCGACGAGGGTGCTCATGGGTCTGCTCCTTGGAGCTTGACTGTAAGCTCCAAGATATTAACGCGCCGCCGTCGCCGACGGATGCGTTCCTGCGACAAGTTGTTCCAGCCGTGGCGCCGAAGCGACAGCTGGACCCCGAGCGCTACAGCCCGGGCGCTACACCCAGGACGGCGGCGGCTGTCGGTTGTCCGTCGGCGCCGGGCGCGCGGCGAAGGTCCGGTGGCCCTTGTAGACACGGCGCAGCGAGGCGGGGAACCGGTGCAGGGCCCCGGCGGGGCGGATCGGGCGAGCCGAGAAGTCGCCGCCGCAGTCGGGGCAGACGCCCGAGAATCGCGTCTCCACGCACGCGATGCAGAAGGTGCTCTCGAAGGTGCAGATCCGCGCGTCCGGGCTGTCGGGCGGCAGGTCGCGGTCGCAGCACTCGCAATTGGGACGCAACTCGAGCATGGGCCGTCCTCCCGTGTTCTCGTGCTTCTTGTGGCGCTTAACCCTTCAAGCATAAGGGCTTGGAGGCTTCCCGCGCGAGGGGACTCTTTCACCGATCACGGGAATGTGGGGCCAAGCTCCGACTCCCGTGATCCAGGGGGTTGACCCCCCCGTCATACCCCCCTAGACACGCCGCCGTTTGCGCGGCGGGTCGGGGTACACCTCGACCCGCCTTTTTGCGACAATAGACACCCCCACCACGCGTTTAGGAGGCGCTTTCCGAGATGTCCCAAGACCTTCTCCCCGGCGTCACCGGTATCCTGGCCCTGGCCGACGGCACCATCCTGCAAGGCGTGGGCTGCGGCGCGATCGGCGATGCGGTCGGCGAGGTGTGCTTCAACACCGCCATGACCGGCTATCAGGAGATCCTGACCGACCCCTCCTACATGGCCCAGATCGTCGCCTTCACCTTCCCGCACGTGGGCAATGTCGGCACGAACGTCGAGGACATCGAGCAGATGGCCGGCGGCGCCGAGACGGCCGCCCGCGGCGCGATCTTCCGCGACGCCCCGACCGACCAGGCCAACTGGCGCGCCGACAGCGACTTCGACGGCTGGATGAAGCGTCGCAACATGATCGGCCTGGCCGGCGTCGACACCCGCGCCCTGACCCGCAAGATCCGCGAGACCGGCATGCCGCACGGCGTGATCGCCCACTCGCCGACCGGTGAATTCGACATCCCCGCCCTGGTCGCCAAGGCCAAGGCCTGGGCCGGCCTGGAAGGCCTGGACCTAGCCAAGGACGCCTCCACCACCCAGACCTTCACCTGGGACGAGGGCCTGTGGTCGTGGCCGGAAGGCTACGCCAAGCTGGACAAGCCCAAGTACGAGGTCGTGGTCCTGGACTACGGCGTCAAGCGCAACATCCTGCGCGCCCTGGCCCATGTCGGCGCCCGCGCCACGGTGGTGCCGGCCAACACCTCGGCCGAGGACATCCTGGCCCGCAATCCCGACGGCGTGCTGCTGTCCAACGGCCCGGGCGACCCGGCCGCTACCGGCGAATACGCCGTGCCCGAGATCAAGAAGCTGGTGGACAGCGGCAAGCCGGTGTTCGGCATCTGCCTGGGCCACCAGATGCTGGCCCTGGCGGTGGGCGCCAAGACCGTGAAGATGGAGCAGGGGCACCACGGGGCCAACCACCCCGTGAAGGACCTGACGACCGGCAAGGTCGAGATCGTCTCGATGAACCACGGCTTCACCGTCGACAGCGCTTCGCTGCCGAAGGCGGTCACCGAGACCCACGTCTCGCTGTTCGACGGCACCAACGCCGGCATCGCCCTGACCGACAAGCCGGTGTTCAGCGTCCAGCACCACCCCGAAGCCTCGCCCGGCCCGACCGACAGCCTCTATCTGTTCGAGCGCTTCGCCGGCCTGATGGACGCGGCGAAGTAAGCCTCGCCCACAAGGCGCAGCTTCCACAAAACGACTACCAGACTGTCATGGCCGCATCACGCTCCCCGCCGGGGAGCGTGATAGCCTTTTCGCGTTCCGGTTCACCTGCGACCCTTCCGCGAGGATCCCATGACCTATGAACGCATCGGCGGCGAGGCCGTCGCCAACGCCGCCCTCGACGACTTCTTCCAGCGCGCCCAGGAAGACGACCTGCTGGCCCATCTGGTCGGCCCGGTGATCTCGCCGGGCGTGCGGGCCTTCATGGCCGCGGCGCTGGACCTCGACAACAACGACGAGACCCGCCTGACGCCGGCCCTGGCCTGGCTGTCGGAAGAAGGGCTGGAGGACGACGACCTCGACCACATGGTCGGCCATCTGGTGCTGGTCCTGGAGGCGCGCGGCCTCGACGACGACCTGACCGCCGAGATCGCCGACCGCGCCGAAGCCCTCCGCGACGCCGCCCTGGGCGTCTGGCCCGAGGACGACGAGGACGAGGATGAAGAGGACGAGGTGGCGGCCTAGCCCTACGTCCCGAACTGCGTGAACGGGACCTTGTTGAACAGCTCGCGCTCGGCCCCGCGCGGGTCGTCCTCCAGGCGCGAGACGGTGTCGAACACCATGGTCTGGCGGCGCGGCAGCTCGTAGGGCTGCCAGTTGGGCAGGGACGAGGTGTTGGGGTTGCCCGTGCGCGCGAAGGCGATGAAGGCGTCGGCCAGGGTCTCGTGCATGGCCACCGCGTCGGGGCCCGAGCCGGTGATCACGCCCGGGGCGTCGAAATTGCCGAACACCAGCTGCATGTCCAGCGTATGGGGCGCGCCCCAGAAGCCGCCGTCCTTGGGCGCGCGCCAGTTCAGCTGGTAGGCCCAGGCGGGGGCGCCGGCCTTGGCCCGTTCCTCGTCCTGGATGATCGCCGCCTTCCACGAGCGGCCGGCGGTGGCCGCCGCGAAGTAAACGTCCGAGGGCGTGTAGTCCGGATAGATCTTGCGATAGGCCGCCACCACCGTGGCCGGATCGATGTCGACGCGGGCGTTGAACTGGCTGGGCAGCTTGGCGATCACCTGCTCCCAGGTCAGGTTCATCAGGCTCTTGTCGTAGCCGACGAAGCCGCGCACCTCGTCGTGGGTGTTGCCGCACATCATCGGCACCGACAGGCCCACGGGCGAGGCGTCAGGGAAGAACGGGTGGCGGGTCAGGGTCCGCTCGTCCAGCACCGGGCCCATATAGACGCCGCCGCTACCGGCGATCGGATCGGTGGCCTTCAGGCCGTTCAGGAAGGTCTCGGCGGGCAGGGCGCGCAGGGCGGCCAGGTCCTTGACCCCCAGCTTGTCGATGAAGCCCTTGGCGCGCTTGGTGGCGTTGAACGGGCCGGCGGCGGTGACCTGCTGGCCGCTCATCGTCGCGGCGCGGTGGAACAGGCCCTTGGCCGTCGGCATGGCCATCAGGGTGGCGATCTTGGCCCCGCCGCCCGACTGGCCGAACAGCATGACATTGCCCGGATCACCGCCGAACGCGGCGATGTTGTCGCGCACCCATTGCAGGGCCAGGACCAGGTCCATCTGGCCGACATTGCCGCTGTCGGCCACCGACGGATCGTCGAACAGTCGGGCCAGGTACAGGTAGCCGAAGGCGTTGAGGCGGTGGTTGACCGTCACCACCACCACGTCGCCGCGCTTGGCCAGCTTGGTCCCGTCGTACCAGGGGCTGGCCCCCGAGCCGGTGTTGTAGGCGCCGCCGTGGATGTAGAACATCACCGGCCGCTTCACGCCGTCGGCCAGCCCGCCCTTCTTGCCGGCTTTCGCGGGAGTCCAGACGTTGAGGAACAGGCAGTCCTCGCTCTGGCTCTCGCCGTCCTCGCCCTTGCCCTGCGGGCAGGCCGCGCCATAGGCCAGGGCGTCGGCGACGCCGGTCCAGGGCTTGGGCGGCTGGGGCGGCATGAAGCGTCCCGCGCCGCCGGTGTCGGCGCCGTAGCGCAGGCCCTTGAACACCTGGACGCCTTCACCCGTCGCGCCCCGCACCTTGCCGTAGGTGGTGGCCACCACCGGACCCGGCTTCGCACTCGCGGCCTGGCCCAGGCTGGGCGCGAGGCCAGCGGCGGCGACCGCGCCCCCGGCGATCAGCAGCTGGCGACGGTCGAGGGGGTTCGAGGTGTCCATGGGCTTCCTCCGGCGTCTTGGCGGCGCACTAGCGGGATAGAAAATGACACCGGTGACAAGGTGCGAAAACCCATTTTCCGCATACCCCGTGACGAGCGGATTTGAGAAAGGTCAGCCCTTCGCGTGGGCCGTCACCCAGTCGACGATCACCGCCAGGGCGGCCGGCGCCATGGTCTCCTCGATCGCGCCGTAGCCGGGGGTCTGGCCCGGCGGCACGGTCTGCAGCAGATGGTTCAGGCCGGGCAACTCCTTGACCGTGGCGTCGGGATTCTGGGCCAGGGCGGCGCGCATCGGCGGCAGGTTGATGGCCGGAATGACGTTCAGGTCCTGGCCGCCGTTGACGTCCAGCACCGGGCATTTCAGCGCCTTCAGGTTCGGGACCGGATCGGCCGTCAGGAAGTAGCGGATCCAGGGCAGGGTCAGCATGGCGGCCTTGCGCTCGGCGGCGGCGTCCGGCGTCCCGCCGGCCACGAACAACGCCTTCAGCTTAGCGGCCGCCGCCGCTTGGTCGGGCTCGGCCTTGACGATCTCGTAAGCGGCGCGGTTCTCGGTCGAGGCCGTCTCGACCTGGGCCAGCGGCGCGCCGTGGGCCAGCATCAGGGCGCGGGTCTGGCTCAGCAGCACCCGCTCGCCGTTCACGCCCGGCCCGCCGATCATCGCCACGAAGGCGATGCGCGGATCCTTGGCCGCCACCATCGGCGCGATCAGCCCGCCCTCGCTGTGGCCGATCAGGCCGACACGCGCGGGATCGATGTCCTTGCGGGTCCGCAGGAAGGCCACGCCGGCCTCGACGTCGGTGGCGAAGTCGGCGCTGGTGGCGGCCATCAGCGTCTTGCCGGCTTCCGAGCCGCCGACGCCGCGGTCATCGACCCGCAGCACGGCCACGCCCTTGCGGGTCAGGGCGTCGGCGATCAGCAGGAACGGCTTGTGGCCCTCGATGGTCTCGTCGCGGTCCTGGCTGCCCGAACCGGTGATCATCAGCGCGACGGGGAAGGGGCCGGCGCCTTG
This sequence comes from Caulobacter sp. 05T431, assembly GCF_056665975.1. Taxonomy (NCBI): domain Bacteria; kingdom Pseudomonadati; phylum Pseudomonadota; class Alphaproteobacteria; order Caulobacterales; family Caulobacteraceae; genus Caulobacter; species Caulobacter sp. 05T431. Next base: position 29,753 of record NZ_JBFTKU010000002.1, read on the forward strand.
GGGCAGGGTCAGGGTTCCCGCCAGCTTCAGGCCCGAGGCCGGATTGACGTAGGCGACCTCCTCGGCGCGATAGGGGAAGGGCGGCTTGGGCGTCTGGGGACGCACGGCGGCCGCCGGCGCGGTGCGGGTGAAGGTCAGGGGCGCGGAGCCGCCGCCCTGGCGCCAGGCGCCCGCCAGGCTGGCGCCGTCGGCGGCGACCGTTCCCTCGAAGCGGGCGGCGGGGCTGGTCAGCACCACCGTCAGGGACGAGCCGCTTAGGCTGACGGTGGCGGGCAGGCCCGACGCGCCCTGGGAAGGGCTGTCGATGCTGCCGGTTCCGTCGGCCTGGACGTGCAGCACCAGCGGCAGCTTCACCCCGACGTTCAGCGTCCCGTACCAGTCGCCGAGGATCGGCGTCAGGTCCTGGGCCTGGGCGGTCGCGGGAGCCGCGAGGGGGGCGACCAAGGGGATCGCGGCGGACAGGGCGACCAGCGCCGGACGAACAAGCTGAACCATGATCCCCGAACCGTGTTTCGACGGCGGCAGCATAAGCACGGCCAAGCCTGGCTGGGGAGGGGCCTGATGCTAGAGCGCCGCCACGGCCGTGGCGTGGTCGCGGATGACGGCCAGGGTTGAGGCGTCGGCGTCGAACACCCCGAACAGGCCCTGTTCCTCCTGCGGCGGATCGCCGACATAGGCGCGGTCGCCCATCTTGAACCAGGCGTCGGCGTGCTGGGCGCGGCCCTCGCCGTTCCAGGCCCAGAAGTTGGTCCCCGCCAACGGTCCGCCGGCCTTCATGTCGGCTTCCACCAGGCCGAACATCATCCGGTAGAAGCGGTCGCGATAGGCGGTCGGGCTGCCCGGGGTGAAGGCGCGATCCTCGCGGATCAGGCCGAATTCCTCGATCACCAGCGGCTTGCTCATCTGCTTGGCGATGGCGATGTGGCGGGCCACGTAGTCGCGGCACCTGGCCTCGCCGGCGTCGTAGGTGGCCGGCTGGTTCTTGAAGTCGATCCAGCCCCAGTTGTTGGGCCAGACGTGCAGGGTCAGGTAGTCGATGCTGGCCGGCTTGTGGGCCTCGACCACGCAGGCCTCGCGCTCCAGGCAGCCCATGGCGCCCTCGCTGCCGGTGGTGACCAGGTGGTGGGGATCCAGCGTCTTGATCAGGGCCGAGGTCTCGGCGATCCAACGGTAGTAGGTGGGCAGGTTGGGGACGCCGAAGGCCTCGCTGCCGCCCGGGCGCGGCTCGTTGGCCAGTTGCCAGGCCATGATCGTGGGGTCGTCGCGATAGGGCTTGCCGGTCACGCTGCTGACCCGGCCGACCAGGGCCCGCAGGTAGTGACGGAACAGGTCCTGCGCCTTCGCATCGCCGTAGAAGCGGGCCGAGTAGTCGGCGAATTCGGGCCAGGGGTGGGCCGGATCGCCCTGCTGGAACCACGTCCCGTTGCCGGTCCAGCGCAGATAGGCCGGCATGCCGCCCGACCAGTCCCAGAAGTTGTTGACGTAGATCACCGCCTTCATGCCGCGCTTGGCCATCTCGGCCAGCAGCACGTCCAGGCCCTTCAGCAGGTCCTGGTCGTAGTCCTGGCCCGGGCCGCGGAAGGTGGGGTCGATGGCCACCTTGGCCGGCGAGCGCTCGCCGGCGCCCAGGACGCGCAGGTTGGTCACGCCCAGGGCCTTCAGCCGGTCCAGCTCGCGGCCCAGCCGCGCGCGGTCTCCGGATACGCCCGGCGAGCCCAGCCAGGCCCCGTACCACAGGTTCGCGCCGACGAAGCGGTAGGGCTTGCCGCCCAGGCTGAGGCGGCCGTCCTTGACGGTGACGAAGGTGGAAGGCGGCGCGGCGCTCCAGGCGGCCCCGGCCGAGCCCGCGGCCATGGCGGCGGTCCCGGCGACCATCAGACGGCGTCTCGACAGCATGCTTGCCTCCCCTTGTTTTGCCCCAGCCTAGCGGACGGCGGCGGCGCGAGGGAAGGGATTAAATAAATTTGTTTTCGGAATGCCCGCGACCGTCCCGGCATCGCCGCGCGTGGAAAAATGCTGTCCTGTGTCGGGGCGCGCGCCCGCCGCGCGTCCTCGGGACAACCAAGGCGATGCGGAAGACCGTCGCCGTGAGCCACCGGAGAAACGCCATGACCTCGCCGCGCCCCACCATCACCGCCTTCAAGGCCTCGCCCGACCGCGGCCGGGGCCTGGCGCGCGACATGCGCGTGCGCTGGGCGCTGGAGGAGGTGGGCCAGCCCTACGACGTGCGGCTGGTGACCTTTCCCGAGATGAAGGCGCCGGCCCATCGGGCGCTGCACCCGTTCGGCCAGATCCCGACCTACGAGGAAGGCGACCTGGTGCTGTTCGAATCCGGCGGCATCGTCTTCCACATCGCCGACACCCATGCCGGCCTGCTGCCCGACGAGCCCAAGGCCCGGGCGCGGGCGATCACCTGGATGTTCTCCGCGCTCAGCACGGTGGAGCAGTCGATCGTCGAGCTGCAGTTCGTCATGTTCGCCGAGCGCGACAAGAGCTGGCACGACGAGCGGCTGGCCATGGTCCACGACCGCATCCGCGCGCGGCTGGGCGAGCTTTCCGACCGCCTGGGCGAGGCCGACTGGCTGGACGGCGACTTCAGCGCCGCCGACCTGATGATGGCCTCGGTGCTGCTGCGGGTGCGCGGGGCGGGCCTGCTGGACGAGTTTCCCAACCTCGCCGCCTATGTCGCCCGCGCCGAGGCCCGGCCCGCCTACCAGCGCGCGTTCGCCGCTCAGCTGGAGGTCTTCCACGCGTCCCAGGCGCAGGGCGGCTAGACCCCTGTTGCATAACGCCGATGTCTGGGCTACATACTGAACCAAATGGTTCAGTATTCATCAGATCGCCTCGACGCCTCCTTCGCCGCGCTGTCGGACGCCACCCGCCGTGGGGTCCTGGAGCAGCTGGGACAGGGAGACGCGTCGATCACGGAGCTCGCCGACCGGTTCCACATGACCCTCACGGGCATGAAGAAGCACGTCGGCGTCCTGGAGCAGGCGGGGCTGGTGACGACCGAGAAGGTCGGGCGCGTGCGGACCTGCAAGCTGGGTCTGGCCGGGCTCGAGGAGGAGGCGGCCTGGATCGAGAGCCGCCGCCACATCTGGAAGACCCGCTTCGACATGCTGGACCATGTCGTCGAGGCCTTGAAACGGAAGGAAGAGAACGATGGGCGAAAGAATGGGTGACGGCCGCACGGCGGTCGAACGGACGTCCGGGCGCGAGCTGGTCGTGACGCGGGTCTTCGACGGCCCGGTTCGCCTGGTCTACGACGCGTGGACCAAGCCCGAGCTGTTCCAGCTGTGGTGGGCCCCGAAGTCGAGCGGGGTGCCGATGCTGTCCTGCGAGATGGATGTCCGCACCGGCGGCGGCTACCGCGTGGTGTTCGGCAAGGACGCCGCCAATTCCATGGCCTTCTTCGGCAAGTACATCGAGGTGGTGCCGCTGGCGCGCCTGGTCTGGACCAACGAGGAAGGCGACGGCGGCGCGGTCACCACGGTGACCTTCGAGGACAAGGGCGGCAAGACGCTGCTGGTCCTGCAGGAGCTGTATCCCACGCAGGAAGCGCTCGACGAGTCCTTCATCGGGATGGAGGACACCACGCCCGAGCAGTTCAGGCAGCTGGACGACCTTCTGGCCACCCTCGGCGCCAAGGTGTGACGGTCAGGTCGGCCCCCTCCCGCCGGGAGGGGGCCGATCGGCCTTACAGGTTCAGCAGCGACGGGTCGCCGCCCTGGGCGGTGATGTTGATGCTGAGCGCGCGCTCGACCGCGTAGCGCATCAGGGCGTGGGGACCGCCGGCCTTGGGGCCGGTGCCCGACAGGCCCTCGCCGCCGAACGGCTGGACGCCCACCACGGCGCCGGTCATCGAGCGGTTGACGTAGCAGTTGCCGGCCGGGACCAGCCGCTGGACGTCGGCCGCGAAGCTCTCGATCCGCGAATGGACGCCCAGGGTCAGGCCGTAGCGGCGGGCCGCCAGGGCGCCGGCCACCTGTTCCAGGTCCTCGGGCTTGTAGCGGACCACGTGCAGGATCGGGCCGAACACCTCGCGCTCCAGGAAGTCGGCGGCCGGGATCTCGGCCAGGACCGGGGCGAAGAAGGTCCCGGTTTCCGGCGTCGGCAGGCTGTGCAGGACCTTGGCCTCGTGCTTGAGGCGGACCAGGTGCTTGTCCAGCGCCGCCTTGGCCTCGGCGTCGATCACCGGGCCGACATCGGTGACGGCCAGGGCCGGATCGCCGATCACCAGGGCGTCCATCGCGCCCTTCAGGCCGTCGATGATGTGGTCGGCGGTGTCTTCCGGCAGGAACAGCAGGCGCAGGGCCGAGCAGCGCTGGCCGGCGCTGCCGAAGGCCGACAGGATCACGTCGTCGATCACCTGCTCGCGCTGGGCGGTGGTGTCGACGAACATGCCGTTGAGGCCGCCGGTCTCGGCGATGAACGGCACGATCGGGCCTTGCCGCTGGGCCAGGGTCTGGTTGATCCGCCAGGCGGTGTCGGTGCCGCCGGTGAAGGCCACGCCGTCCAGGCCCTCGTGGGCGGTCAGGGCCGCGCCGACCGTCTCGCCGCGACCCGGCAGCAGGGCCAGCAGGCGGTGGTCCAGGCCTGCGGCGTGGTACAGCTTCACCGCCTCGAAGGCGATCAGCGGGGTCTGCTCGGCCGGCTTGGCCAGCACCGCGTTGCCGGCCGCCAGGGCGGCGGCGATCTGGCCGGTGAAGATGGCCAGCGGGAAGTTCCACGGGCTGATGCAGACGAAGACGCCGCGCCCGGCCAGGCGCAGGGTGTTGGTCTCGCCGACCGGGCCGGTCAGGACCTCGCCGGCCAGGCCGAACTGCTCTTCCGCCAGCTTGGCGTAGTAGCGGCAGAAGTCGACGGCCTCGCGCACCTCGGCGATGGCGTCGGGCAGGGTCTTGCCGGCCTCGCGCGAGAGGATGGCGCACAGGCGCTCGATATTGGCTTCCAGGGCGTCGCCCATGGCGCGCAGCACCTCGGCGCGGGCCGGGCCGCCGGCCTGGTCCCAGGCGGGCTGGGCGGCGCGGGCCAGGCGGAAGGCCTGGTCGATCTGCGGCAGCTGGGCCTCGGACACCACGCCCACCACGCGGTCGTGGTCGGTCGGGCTCTGCACCGGCATCGGCGGGGCGCCGGCCGTCAGCTTGCCGCCGATCAGAGGGCCGGCCGACAGGGTCAGCTTGTCCAGCTCGGCGACATGGGCCGAAAGGCGGTCGCGGTCAGCCTTGGTCGACAGGTCCAGGCCGGCGCTGTTCCTGCGGCGCGGACCGTAGACGTCGGTCGGCGTCGGGATCTTGGCGTGGCGGTCGGGGTGGGCCTCGACCGCGGTGATCGGGTCGACCACCACCTTCTCAACGGGCACCCGCTCGTCCAACAGGGCGTGGACGAAGCTTGTGTTGGCGCCGTTCTCCAGCAGGCGGCGGACCAGATAGGGCAGCAGGTCCTCGTGGCCGCCCACCGGCGCGTAGGCCCGCAGGACGACGCCGTCATAGAGGTCGTCGGCGGCTTTGTAGAGCGCCTCGCCCATGCCGTGCAGGCGCTGGTGCTCGATCTTGACGCCGGCGTTCTTGGACATCCGCACCACGGCCGCCAGGGTGTGGGCGTTGTGGGTGGCGAACTGGGCGTAGAGGTGCGGGGCGGCCTCGATCAGGGCCTTGGCGCAGACCAGGTACGACAGGTCGGTGGCGGGCTTGGTGGTGTAGACCGGATAGTCCGGACGGCCGGCCACCTGGGCGCGCTTGATCTCGCTGTCCCAGTAGGCGCCCTTCACGAGGCGGACCATCAGGCGGCGGCCGGTTTCCTGGGACAGGGCCGTCAGGCGCTTGATCACCTCGGGGCAGCGCTTCTGGTAGGCCTGGACGGCCAGGCCCAGGCCGGTCCACTGGCCCAGCTCGGGCTCGCGGCACAGGCGGTCCAGCAGCTTCAGCGACAGGGCCAGGCGGTCGGCCTCTTCGGCGTCGATGGTGAAGTTCAGGTCGTGCTTGGCGGCGATCTTGGCCAGGCGCAGGACGCGCGGATAGAGCTCGTCCCAGACGCGAGCTTCCTGCGTCGCCTCATAGCGCGGGGTGAGGGCCGACAGCTTGACCGACACGCCGTGACCGGCTTCCGGACCCGCCCAGGCGCCGTTGGCCCGTGACAGCTTGCCGACCGTCTCGATGGCGTCGGCGTAGGACTTCTCGTAGCGGGCGGCGTCGGCGGCGGTGCGGGCGCCTTCGCCCAGCATGTCGAAGCTGCAGATGTCGCCGTCGTTGGCGGCGCGCTTGATGGCCGCCTCGATGGTGCGGCCCAGCACGAACTGCTCGCCCATGATGCGGATGGCCTGGCCGACGGCGGCGCGGATCACCGGCTCGCCCAGGCGGCCGGCGATCTTCTTGATGAAGCCGGGCAGGTCGCGCTTGGCGTCCTCGTCGGGCTCGACGATCTTGCCGGTCAGCATCAGGCCCCAGGTCGAGGCGTTGACGAACAGGCTGTCGCTGCCGCCCAGGTGGCTGGCCCAGTCGGCCGAGCCGATCTTCTCGGCGATCAGCTTGTCGCGGGTGTCGTCGTCGGGCGTGCGCAGCAGGGCCTCGGCCAGGCACATCAGGGCCAGGCCCTCGCGGGTGCCCAGGCTGAACTCCTGCAGGAAGCTCTCGACCACGCCCTGCTTGCGGACGCTGCGGCGGGCGCCGCGCACCAGGGCCTCGGCCTCGGCGCGGACCGCGGCGCGGTCTTCGCTGCTCAGGGGCTGGGCGGCCAGCAGGTCGGCGATCACCGCCGCCTCGTCGCGATACTTGCCGTCGTCCAGGGAGTCCCAATCGGTCATGGTCGCCTCGCTATAGGATATCGTCGCTATATCGCCGGCTTGTTCGAAGGTGCTTCGTTTGTTGGGTGGTGGAGGTGTATGATCTTCGGCGAAAACGCCGATTTTCGTCGTCGGCTCCAGCGCGCCCGCGGACGTGCGACAGGCCGCCGCGCGCGAGGCTGGGCGGAGCATGATCGTGCTGGACCGGATGGGGAAGGGGAGAGGTGGGAAGGGACGCGATACGGGGGGAGGTCGCGCGTCCCTTCCGCTCTCACACGGCGCCTACGGGGGAGAGGGCGCCGCGTCTGCGCTCCGCCGGGGGGAGTGGCGGAGGCTGTTCCTGCCCGACCGGGCGCCGAGGGGGGAGTGGCGGGCCGGTTGGCTAGGACGATCGAGGGTATAGTGCGACTTGCGTCGAAGGTGCTTTGTTTGTTGATGTCAATTTCCGAACAATCTTCGGCAAGAATGGAGAATGGCCATGTCTGCTCTGGATGATACCGATCGCAGGCTCCTGAAGGTTCTGCAGGCCGACGGCCGCATCACCAACGCCGAGCTGGCCAAGCGCTGCAACCTGTCGCCGGCCGCCACCTTCGACCGCGTGCGGCGGCTGCGCGAGCGCGGCTTCATCACCGGCTACGCGGCCCTGCTGGACCCGGCCAAGGTGGACCGCGCGCTGCTGATCTTCGTCGAGGTGGTGCTGGACCGCACGACCGGCGACGTCTTCGAGGAGTTCGGCGCGGCCGTGCGGCGCGCGCCCGAGATCCTGGAGTGCCACATGGTGGCCGGCGGCTTCGACTACCTGATCAAGGCCCGGGTGCGCGACATGGAGGCCTATCGCGGCTTCCTGGGCGACATCCTGGTCAAGATGCCCGGCGTGCGCGAGACGCGGACCTATGCGGTGCTGGAAGAGGTGAAGAGCACGGTGCAGCTGCCGTTGTAGGACAAGGCGCCTCCATTGATCCGCTCATCCCGGCGAATGCCGGGACGCAGATGGAATGGCGGTGTGGCTGACGCCAAGAACTCTGAGCCCTTCCAATCGGCCTCCCAGCTTTGGGATCTGGGTCCCGGCATTCGCCGGGATGAGCGGAACTAGGCGGATCGCTCTCTAGCCCTGAACCCCGCCGCCTTGGCCTTGTTCCCGCAGGCGCTCATCGAGCACCAGCGGCGCTCGCCCTTGCGCGAGGTGTCGACGAACAGCACCGCGCAGGGCGGGCCCTCGCACTGGCGGATGCGGTGCGAGAAGTCGCCGCCCAGCAGCGATACGCCCTCGCGCGCCAGCTCGGCCAACAGGCCGCGCACGTCGCCGGCCAGGTGGGCGCGGCCGTCGGCGCCCAGCTGCAGCGGCGCGGCGGGCAGGGCGGCGAAGCCGTTCAGCAGGTCGCGGTCGGCCTCGGGCAGGGCGGTCCCCTCGGCGCGCGACAGGGCCAGGCGGTAGAGCGCCTCGCGCAGCGACCGGGCCTGGACCAGGTTGCCCTCGGTGGCGCCGGGCGCGGTCGGGGCCAGCTCGGCCGCCACCAGCCAGCGGTCCAGGTCGGCGGGCGTGGCTAGCAGGTCGCGGGGCGCAGCGCCCAGTCGGCCGGTCACGGTCGCCGCGAGGTCCAGAGCTGGGCTGCCGCCCCGGAACTTGAACCCATCGCGGATCTCCGCCTTCGCCATGTCGCCCTCCAAACCGGATTGACAGGTTATGGTGCTTCGTGAAGGTTGCGCAAGATAACCCGCCAAATAGGTTATGATTTGGAGCGCGCGATGAAATCGATCCTTGGAGGCCTAGTCCTGGCGACGACCCTGCTGGCCACCGCCGCGACGGCGGCCGAGCCTTCCTTGGCCGGGACCTGGACCCTGACGGCGGCCGATCGCCTCAAGCCCGACGGGACACGGGCCCGCGACTACGGCGAGCACCCGAAGGGCCGCCTGATCATCGACGCCCAGGGCCGCTACAGCCTGCAGATCTTCGATGGCGACCGCCCGCGCGTGGCCTCGGGCGACAAGCGCACGGCCACGCCGGACGAGAACGCCGGCGCGGTTCTGGGCTCGTCCACCCACTACGGGATCGTGGCCGTCGACGAAGCCGCCCACGTGCTGGTGTTCAGGATCGAGGGCGCGTCGTTCGCCAACTGGGAGGGGACCGAACAGCGGCGCAAGTACGTGCTGACGGCGGACACGCTGAGCTACCAAGTCCCGACGCCGCGGCCGGATGGGTCGATCCCGATCTCGGAGTGGAAGCGGGAGAAATGAGGTTTCCCTCCCCCTTGTGGGGAGGGTGGCCAGCGTAGCGGGCCGGGTGGGGGATCGGTGCAGGGTGTCGGATGGGGTTTGCCTGCTGAGTCAGCAGGCCCCACCCGACCCTGGCGCTGCCAGGGCCACCCTCCCCACAAGGGGGAGGGAAGGTCGAACTACGGCTTCACCGCCGCGATCCAGGCCCGTTCGTTGGCCAGGTCCAGCGTCACCACCCAGCCCGCCAGCACCGGGACCCCGATGTTGCCGTCCAGGATCATGTCCTCGACCAGGACCTTGCCGCTGATCTTCGGGCCGCCGACCAGGGTCATGTCCACGGACTGACCCTTCTGGATCGCCGGGTCCAGGCCCACCAGGTCGGCGACGTGCTTGCCGATCACCAGGGCGCCGGTGCTGCCGCAGTCCAGTTCCAGCCAGATGCGGCCCTTGGGCGTCGGGGCGGCGACGAACGGCGTCAGGGCCAGGCCGGTGGCCTCACGGCTGAAGCGGACGGGCACCTCGACGCCCTGGGCGGCGCGGGCCTTCAGGCTGTCGGGCGTCTCGACGATCAGTCGGCGGCCGGCCAGGTCTAGGGTGACAGCGCGGCCGGCGAAGGCGTCCAGGGCCACCGAGCCGTCCAGCGGCGGGGCGTCCTTGGGCAGCAGGGTGGCGAAGTCGATGACCCCGGCGGTCGGCGCCGTCAGCGGCACGCCCGCCGCCTTCAGGCCGACGTCGTCGCAGCGGGGCACGTCCACGCGGTCGCCGCGCATCCGGAAGCCCGTGACCCGGCCCCACGGCTTGCAGCCGATGGCGTCGGCGAAGGGCTGGGCGATCACAGTGATGCCGCCGGCGGTGTCCAGCAGGAAGCGGCGCGGCTTGCCGTCCACCTCGCCCTGGAACGACCAGAGCACGCCCAGATAGGGCTCCAGCGGGATGGTCACGGGCTTGGACGGCGGGGCAGGGCGGACGGGCGCGGCAAGGGCCGGGGCGGTCGTCAGGGCGAGGCTGATCGCGGACAAGACCGCCAAGGAACGCAAGACCGCGCGCATGCTCCGAACACCCCCTGATGCGGACGCCGGAAGCGCGCCCCTGGCGTCTTGGTCGCCGTTCCGCGGGCCTGGGTAAAGTGAACTCGCCGTCATTCGCGGCGAACCGCGCGCGGTGCGCGACAAGCGGTCATCCCCGCCTCCCCCAAAAGAAAGGGGTTGGAAGGGGCGCGCGGGATTTGGGGGGAGCGCGCCCCTTCCGGCTGGAGGCGTCGGGGGGCGACGCCGCCAGCGCTCCCCCGCTGGGGACGGGGGATCTGTCGCCTCAGCGCGGCGCGGGAGCGCCGCCGCCGAGGGCCTTGTACAGCGTCGCCAGATTGGTCTCCCGCGCCAGGCGGGCGACGATCAGGGTCTTCTGCGAGGTGTAGAGCGTGCGCTGGGCGTCCAGCACGGCCAGGGAGCTGTCGATCCCCGCGCCGTAGCGGGCCTGCGAGAGGCGCACGGTGTCGTTGGCGGCGGCCACCAGCCGTTCCTGCGAGCCGACGCGCTCGGCGATCGTCGACTGCACGGCCAGACCGTCGGAGACCTCGCGGAACGCGGTCTGCACCGACTTCTCGTAGTTGGCCACGGCGATGTCGCGGCCGGCCTTGGCGCTGTCGAGATTGGCGATGTTGGCCCCGCCGGCGAAGATCGGCAGGTTGACGCGCGGCACGAAGGTCCAGGCGCCGTTGCCGCTGTCGAACAGGCTGCTGAGGCTGTTGCTGGCCACCCCGGTCGAGGCCGTCAGGCTGATGCTGGGGAAGAAGGCCGCGCGGGCCGCGCCGATATTGGCGTTGGCGGCGGCTAGCTGGTGCTCGGCGGCCAGCACGTCGGGACGGCGGGTCAGCACGTCGGACGGCACGCCGGCCGGCAGGTCGCGCAGGATCTGGGCCGTGACCAGGCCGCCGGCCGGCAGCAGGTCGTTGGGCACGTCGGCCCCGACCACCAGGCGCAGGGCGTTCTTGTCCTGCTCGACCAGGGCGACGGCCGTGGCGACGTCGCTGCGGGCGGCCTCGATCAGGGTCTGGGCCTGGCTGACCTCGAGCTGCGAGATCGCCCCCGCCTCGAAGCGCTTCTGGATCAGGCCCATGGTCTCCTGGCGAGTGCGCAGGGTTTCCTGGGACAGGGCCAGCAGGTCCTCGTCGGCCGCCAGGTTCAGCCAGGCGCTGGCCGTCTGGGCGATCAGGCTGACCTGCACCGAACGGCTGGTCTCCTGGGTGGCCAGGTATTGCTGCAGCGCCGCGTTGCTGAGGCTGCGGACTCGGCCGAACAGGTCGATCTCCCAGGACGAGACGCCCAGGTTGGCCGTGTAGACCTCGACCGAGCGGTCGCCGCCGGCGATCACCTGGGCCGACGAACTCTGGCCCTTGGTGGCGGTGCCGGTGGCGTCGACGGCCGGTACGAGGGCCGCCCGCTGGATGCGGTACTGGGCGCGGGACTGCTCGATGTTCAACACCGCCACGCGCAGGTCGCGGTTGTTGGTCAGGGCCAGGTCGATCACGCCTTGCAGGCGCGGGTCGATGAACACGTCGCGCCAAGCCAGGTCGGCGGCCGAGGCCGTTCCCGTGTTGGACGCGGCGATCGGCCAGGCGTTGTCGACGGCCAGGGCCGGCCGCACGGTCTTGGGCGCCAGGGTGCAGGCGCTCAGGGCCGAGGCGGCCAGCAGGGAGAGGGTCAGGTTACGCAAAAGCATCTCTAGTGGCCCTCGGCCGGAGTCGTGACGGCTTCGTCGTGAGGACGACGCGGCTTGGGTTTGAAGACCCGCTCGACGATCACGAAGAACAGCGGGACGAAGAAGATCGCCAGCAGGGTGGCCGACAGCATGCCGCCGATCACGCCGGTGCCGATGGCGTGCTGGCTGCCCGAGCCGGCCCCGTTGGAGATCGCCAGCGGCAGCACGCCGAACACGAAGGCCAGCGAGGTCATGATGATCGGGCGCAGACGGATGCGGACCGCCTCCACCGTCGCCTCGACCAGCTCCATGCCCTGCTCGTGCAGGTCCTTGGCGAACTCGACGATCAGGATGGCGTTCTTGGACGCCAGGCCCATGGTCGTCAGCAGGCCCACCTGGAAGTAGATGTCGTTGCTGAGGCCGCGCAGGGTAGTGGCCAGCAGGGCGCCGACGATGCCCAGCGGGATGACCATGATCACCGACAGCGGGATCGACCAGCTCTCGTAGAGGGCCGCCAGCAGCAGGAACACCACCAGGATCGAGATGCCGTACAGGGCCGGGGCCTGGTTGCCGGACTCGCGTTCCTGGGCCGACAGGCCGGTCCACTCGTAGCCGATGCCCGGAGGCAGCTGGGCGGCGATCTTCTCCATGGCGGCCATGGCTTGGCCCGAGCTCTTGCCCGGGGCGGGCGAGCCCTGGATGTTCAGCGACGACAGGCCGTTGTAGCGCTCGAGACGCGGCGAGCCGTAGATCCAGTGGGTGGTGGCGAAGGACGAGAACGGGGCCATCGTGCCGCTGCTGGTGCGGACGTACCAGTTGTTCAGGTCTTCCGGACGCATGCGGAAGGGCGCGTCGGCCTGGACGTAGACCTTCTTGACCCGACCGCGATCGATGAAGTCGTTGACGTACGAACCGCCCCACGCGGCGCTGAGCGCGGCGTTGATGTCGGCCGTGGTCAGGCCCATCGCCCCGGCCTTGGCCTGGTCGATGTCGATCTTCAGCTGCGGGGTGTCGTCCTGGCCGTTGGGACGCACGCCGGCCAGGGTGGGATCCTGGGCGGCCATGCCCAGCACCTGGTTGCGCGCGGCGACCAGGGCGTCGTGGCCGACGCCGCCGATGTCCTGCAGCTGGAAGTCGAAGCCCGACGAGGTGCCCAGTTCCGGCACGGCCGGCGGCACGATGGCGAAGACCATGGCGTCGCGGATCTGCAGGAACTTGCCCATGGCCCGGCCGGCGACGGCCTGGGCCTTGCGCTCGGGCGCCTTGCGCTCGTCGAAGTCCTTGAGACGGATGAAGGCCAGGCCGGCGTTCTGGCCGGCGCCGGCGAAGCTGAAGCCGGCGACGGTGAAGACGGCCTGCACCGAGTCCTTCTCGTCCTTCAGGAAGTGGTCGCGCACCTGGGTCAGCACGGCCTGGGTGCGTTCTTCCGGCGCGCCCGGGGGCAGCTGGACGATGGTGAACATCGTGCCCTGGTCTTCTTCCGGCAGGAAGGCGCTGGGCAGGCGGATGAACAGGAAGCCCATGACCAGGATGACCACGCCATAGGCCAGCATCCACCGGCCGCTCTTGCCCAGCAGGCCGCGGACGGTCCCCTGGTAGCGCCGGCTGGTGTCGTTGAAGTTGCGGTTGAACCAGTTGAAGAAGCGGTTGAACAGGTTGGTCACCGCGCCCAGCGCGCCGGGGTGGTCGGTCCGCAGGGCGTCGCCGTGGCCGTGCGCGGACGGCCTCAGCAGGGTGGCGCAGAGGGCCGGGGTCAGGATCAGGGCCACCAGCACCGACAGGCCCATGGCCGAGACGATGGTGATCGAGAACTGGCGGTAGATCACGCCCTGCGAGCCGCCGAAGAAGGCCATGGGCACGAACACCGCGGCCAGGACCAGCGCGATGCCGATCAGGGCGCCGGTGATCTCGTTCATCGACTTGCGCGTGGCCTCGACGGGACTGAGTCCCTCCTCGCTCATCACCCGCTCGACGTTCTCGACCACGACGATGGCGTCGTCGACCAGCAGGCCGATGGCCAGCACCAGGCCGAACATGGTCAGGGTGTTGATCGAGTAGCCGAAGGCCGCCAGCACGCCGAAGGTGCCCAGCAGGACGACCGGCACGGCGATGGTCGGGATCAGGGTCGCGCGCCAGTTCTGCAGGAACAGGAACATGACGATGAAGACCAGCACGATGGCCTCGACCAGGGTCTTGACCACTTCCTCGATCGACAGCTTCACGAACGGCGTGGAGTCGTACGGGATCACGTACTTGAAGTTGGCCGGGAAGTTCTTTTCCAGCTGGCTCATCCGCGCCTTGATGGCGTCGGCGGTGTTCAGGGCGTTGGCGCCCGGGGCCAGGCGGATGGCCAGGCCGGCGGCGGGCTTGCCGTTGTACTTGGCGCCGAAGCCGTAGCTTTCCGCGCCCAGCTCCACGCGGGCGACGTCGCGCAGGTGCACGATGGCGCCGCCGGGGCTGTTCTTGACGATGATGTCCTGGAACTGGGCCGGGGTGGACAGGCGCGACTGGGCCGTGATCGTGGCGTTCAGGCCGATGCCGGGGATGTTGGGCACGCCGCCCAGCTGGCCGGCCGAGACCTGGGCGTTCTGGGCCTTGATCGCGGCGATGACGTCGGCCGGGGTCAGGCTGTAGCTGGCCAGCTTGGTCGGATCCAGCCACACGCGCATGGCGTATTGCGCGCCGAACAGCTGCACCTCGCCCACGCCGTCGACGCGGCTGAGCGGGTCCTGCAGGTTGCTGGCGATGTAGTCGGCCAGGTCGGTGTTGGTGGTCTTGGGATCCTCGGAATACATGCCGACGATCAGCAGGAAGTTACGGGCCGACTTGGTGACCGTCAGGCCTTGCTGCTGCACTTCCTGCGGCAGCAGGGCGGTGGCGGTCTGCAGCTTGTTCTGGACCTGCACCTGGGCGATGTCGATGTTGGTGCCGGCCTTGAAGGTCAGGGTCGTGGTGGCCGCGCCCGAGCTGTCGCTGGTGGACGACATGTAGTCCAGGCCGTCCAGGCCCTTCATCTTCTGCTCGATGACCTGGGTGACGCTGTCCTCGACGGTCTTGGCCGAGGCGCCGGGATAGATGGCGTTCACCGACACCTGGGGCAGGGCGATATTGGGATACTGGGCGATCGGCAGCGTGCGGATGGCCAGGGCCCCCGCCAGCATGATCACGATGGCGACGACCCACGCGAAGATCGGTCTGTCGATGAAGAAACGGGAAAGCATGACAGTCCGGCCTTACTGAGCAGCAGCGGGAGCGGCGGTGATGACGGCCGGCTTCACCGGGGCGCCGGGGCGGACCTTCTGCAGGCCCTCGACGATGACCTGGTCGCCGGGGTTCAGGCCCGACGTGACCAGCCACTTGTCGCCCACCGTCTGGGTGGTGACGATCTGGCGGGGCTCGGCCGCGCCCTTGGCGCCGACCACCATGACGGTGGCGTTGCCCTTCGGGTCACGGCTGACGGCGGCCTGCGGGATCAGCATGCCGCCGTTGGCCACGCCCTTGCCGAGCACGGCGCGGACGTACATGCCCGGCAGCAGCACGCCGTTGGGGTTGTCGAAGGTGGCGCGCAGGCCGACCGAGCCGGTGGTCGGGTCGACCGTGACGTCCGAGAACTCCAGGCGGCCCTGGATCGGATAGGTCGAGCCGTCCTCCAGCTTCAGGGTCACCTGCGCCGAGCCGCTGCGGCCCAGCTGGCCGCTGTTCAGCGCCGACTGCAGCTTCAGCATGTCGGCCGAGGACTGGGTCAGGTCGACATAGACCTTGGACAGGTCCTGGACCGTGGCCAGGGCGGTGGCCTGGCTGGCGGTGACCAGGGCGCCCGGGGTGACCGAGCTCTTGCCGATGCGGCCCGAGATCGGCGAGACCACCTTGGTCCAACCCAGGTTGATGCGGGCGTTGTCGAGGGCGGCCTTCTGGGCGGCGACGTTGGCGGCGGCCTGCAGGGCGGCGGCCTGGGCGTCGTCGTTGTCCTGCTTGGACACGGCGTTGATCTCGACCAGACCCTTGTAGCGGTCGGCCTTCAGCTTGGCGGCCGTGGCGGTGGCCTGGGCCTGGGCCAGGCCCGCGGCGGCGCTGTTGTAGGCGGCCTGATAGGTGGCGGGGTCGATCTGGTACAGCGGCTGGCCGGCGCGGACGTAGCCGCCTTCCTGGAACAGCCGGGCCTTGATGATGCCGCCGACCTGCGGGCGCACTTCCGAGACCAGATAGGCCGAGGTGCGGCCTTGCAGCTCCGAGGTCAGGGTGACCGGCTCGGTCTTGGCGATGACGACGCCGACCGGGGTCGGACCGCCGGCCCCCATGCCGCCGGGCCCGCCCTTGCCTTGGCCGCAAGCCGCCAGGGTTAGAGCGATGGCCGCCAGGGAAGCCGCCGAGAGGACGGCGCGAGAACGGTCGAAAGACATGCAGAAACCCCAGGAGCGACAGGGCGTCGCAGGCCTCCGGCCTTGACGACGCCCTGATGGTAACCAACATGAGAATGAACGTTCATTCTCAACGGGGCTGGACATAGGCACGAGGTTGTCGCAAGTCAACCTCGGGGGTTCCGTCCAGCTTGACGTGACGGAAATTTAATTGGGAAGCGAAGCTTTCGATGATCGACGACGCCAACACGCCGCTTCGGCCGACGCCTGAGGCGCGGCGGCAGCAGATCCTGGACGCGGCGTGCGACTGCGTGCGCCAGGCCGGGTTCCATGGCGCCAGCATGGCCGAGATCGCCAAGGCCGCGGGCCTGAGCGTGGGCCAGATCTACCGCTATTTCGAGAACAAGGAGGCGATCATCGCCGCCATCGTCGCCCAGGACCTGGCCGAGATGCGTGAGAAGTTCGCCGAGATGGAGAGCCGGCCGGGCAACCTGGTCGACGCCCTGTCCGAGCACCTGCCCGAAGCCGTCGACAAGTGCTTCGACCTGGGCCGCGCGGCCCTGACGCTGGAAGTCCTGGCCGAGGCCAGCCGCAATCCGAAGGTCGCCGCCATCCTGCAGGCCGCCGACGCCCAGGAGCGCGTCTACGCCCAGGCCATGCTGGACCGCAGCCGCAAGCCCGAATGGACCGACGCCGAGTTCCAGGCGCGCTGCGAGGCCGTGGGCCTGCTGTTCGACGGCATGATCATCCGGGCGGTCAACCACCCCGACACCGATCGCGGACCCCTGACCGAGGTCCTGCGCCGGACGCTCCGGCAGCTGCTCAGCTAAGACCGCGGGACTGCTCAAGAAGCGTCTCCAGGGAGCGGGGCGGGTCGACGTCGCGATGGACACCATCGCCTCACCTTCCGTAACGTCAAGTCGTGACGAGAAAAAGGGCCCCCCGATGTCGGAACCTCGCGCCTTCCCGCGTCCTTCGTGGGATCGGGCGCCTGGAGGGCGCCCATGCATTAGGGAAGACGACGCCATGACCACTTCGACCGCTCGCCAGACCTCTGTCCGTCTGTACGCCATCCTCCTGGCCGGCGCCGCCGCCCTGGCCCTGACGGCGTGCTCGCCGCCGACCGCCAAGAAGGTGGAGGCCCCCGCCGCCGCGCCCTCGGCGGCCGCCCCAGCCGCCCCGGCCGACAAGTTCGTGATGCCCGACGTCCCGGCCGGCGACTACACGCTGGACAAGGCCCATGCGAGCCTGGAGTTCAAGGTCAGCCACATGGGCTTCTCGCGCTACACCGCGCGGTTCGCCGACTTCGACGCTAAGCTGAAGTTCGACCCGGCCAACCCGTCGGCCTCTAGCATCGAGGCGACCATCGATCCCAAGTCGCTGGCCCTGAACGCCCCGCCGGCCGGCTTCAAGGAAGAGCTGACCGGCAAGGCCTGGCTGGACTCGGCCCAATACCCGGCCATCACCTTCCGCTCGACCAAGGTCGAGGTCACCGGCGCCAACACCGCCAAGGTCACCGGCGACTTCAGCCTGCACGGCGTGACCAAGCCGGTGGTGCTGGACGTCACCTTCAACGGCGGCTACGCGGGCCATCCGATGGACCCGCACGCCCGCGTCGGCTTCTCGGCCAAGGGCGTGTTCAACCGCTCGGAGTTCGGCATGGGCTTCGGCGTGCCCGCGCCCGGCTCGAACATGGGCGTCGGCGACGCGGTGGACGTGACCATCGAGGCCGAGTTCAGCGGCCCGGCCCTGGCCAAGGCCCCGGCGGCCCCGGCTCAGTAATCGCGGACGGGGACATGCCCTTGCGGCGTGTCCCCACCCAAACCCCGCTCATCCCGGCGAATGCCGGGACCCGGATGGAATGGCTTTGAGGCTGGCGCCAAAAGCTCAGCGCTCTTCCAGTCAGCCCCCTCCGCTATAGGACCTGGGTCCCGGCATTCGCCGGGATGAGCGGGATTTTGTTTTAAGGCACCAGATTCCGCGCCAGCGCCGGAACCGCTTTCACCAGTTCCCGCGCGATGATCTCCGAGCACGCCGCCGCGCCCGTCGGGCCCAGGTGGGTGTAGTCGAACAGCGGCTCGAACCGGCCCGTCGCGGCGGGCGTGGCCGGCGCAGGCGCGGGCGGATCCATCGGCACGGGCGCCGCGCCGGGGATCGGCGGCTCGTAGAACTTGACCCCTACGGTCGTACCGCCGGCGATCGCCTTGGCCACGGCGGGCGAGGGTGGGGCCTCGGCCCAGTCGCCGGCCTTCAGCGCGCCCAGGGCCTGGGCGGCGGCGGCGCTGCGGGCGTTCAGGTCGACCAGGGGCGTCCCGGTCTCGGCGGCCACGGCCCGGACGGCGTTCGCCCACGGGACCAGGTCGTCGACCAGCCTGCCGTCCTTGAACTGCCGGCGCGACAGCGGCGTGACCAGCACCGGATGGGCGCCGGCCGCGCGGGCCTCCTCGATATAGCGCTTCAGATTGGCCGGGAACTCGGTCGCAAGATCGGTGAGGCGCTCGGCCCGGCCGTAGGCGTCGTTGTGGCCGAACTGGATCAGCACATAGGTGTCGACGAACGGCCCGCCCGTCATCTCGCCCAGGGCCAGGGTCCACGACCCCTCCGAGCGGTAGGTCTTGGTGCTGCGCCCGCCGCGTCCCAGGTTCACGCAGGCCACGTTCGAGGTCACCCGCGTGGCGCAGAACGCCCCGCCCCAGCCGCTGTTCACCGCCGTGGTCGAGTCGCCGACCAGCACGACCTTGGTCGCCTTGAACGGCGGCGGCTCGGGCGTCTGGGCGAGGGCGGGTGAGGCCAGCAGCAGGGTGGTGGTGAGGACGAGGGGTTTCAGCATGGGTGTTTCACCTCTCTCACCGTCATCCCGGGCCTTGTGCCCGGGACCCCTCTGTCCGCCGCAGGTGCGGGTGGGGCGGACCGCCGACGGTCCGCTTGCGCTTCACGTGCGAGCTGAACCAGGGGTTCCGGGCACAAGGCCCGGAATGACGGTTGAAAATTGGGTTGGGTTTGTCTGAACGATCTAAGCCAGCGCCCGGTACTTGAAGTTCCGGAACCGCGCCGAGCCCTTGCCCGCCGCGTAGAGGCCCGGTTTCAGCATCAGGAAGCCGCCGCGGACGTTGTGGTGATAGCCCGAGACCTCCATGCCGCGGTCGAACCGCTTCCAGGTCGCTCCGCCGTCGCCGCTGGTGTGGAAGGCCACGATGTGGCGGTCGTTGCGCAGCCGCATCAGCATCTTCGACCCATGCGGGTTCGAGGGGCGCCCGCGCTCGATGCCGTACTGGTGGGTGACGAAGTTCTTCGTGTCGAAGCCCAGGCCGCAATAGAGCTGGCGGTCGTAGAACAGGATCAGGCCGGCGCGGGTGTCGGGATCGATCTCGATCTCGCACTCGATCTCATAGGCCTGGTCGCCGTTGACGAAGATCAGCGGCGCGCCGGTCGAAGGGGCCTCGCCCGAACCTTTCAGGGTCAGGACGCCGCCCTCGCGCCTGATGCGGTCGCGCTCGCCCGGCTTGGGATCGAAGAAGCTCCACTGCACGCCGTACTTGTCGGTCGAGAAGTCGTCTGACAGGGCCATGCCGTGCGGGCCCGGCTTGCCGCCCTTGGGCTTAGCGAGAGGCTTTGACAGATCGCCGCCGCCCACCTCGAACCAGCCGTCCTTCGTCCAGGTCACCGGGGCTAGCAGGGTCTGGCGGCCCAGGGTGTAGAAGCCGTTTTCGTAGCCGTGATAGACGGTCCACCAGTCGCCGCCGGGGCCCTCGACCAGGGTGGCGTGACCGCGCGACCACCACTTCTCGGAATTGTTCGTCGTGCGCACGACGGGGTTCTTCGGATCGTCCTCCCACGGGCCGGCCAGCGACTTGGCGCGGGCGACGATGACCATGTGGCCGGTCGGCGGTCCGGCCGTGCCGCCCACGGCGGTGACCAGGTAGTAGTAGTCGCCCTTCTTCATCACCTTGGGCCCCTCGGGCGAGAAGCCCTCGACGTCCCAGTCGTCCGGATAGCGCCACGGATTGTAGACGTGCTGGGGCTCCCCCACCGTCGACAGGCCGTCGGGCGCCAGCTGGATACGGTCGCCGCCCGACAGGAACAGCCAGCGCACGCCCTTCTCGTCGACCACGTGGCCGGGGTCGATGTAGCGCGGCAGCTTCAGGTCGACCGGCTCGCTCCACGGCCCTTCGATCCTGTCGGCCCAGATCACGTAGCTGGTGTTGTTGTCGGGGAACTTGGCCGGCAGGTAGATGTAGTAGCGGCCCTTGTGCTTGCAGAGTTCGGGCGCCCAGATCGAGCCGACATTGGTCTTCAGGGCCGGGCCGACCGGCGACCAGTTCACCAGGTCCTTCGAATGCCAGATCAGCAGGCCAGGATAGGCGTCGAACGACGAGTGGGTCATGTAGTAGTCGTCGCCGTCCTTCAGGATCGACGGGTCGGGATGGTCGCCGGCCAGGATCGGGTTCAGGAAGGTCCCGTTCCCCAGGTCGGCCTTGCGCTGGCCTTCGATCCCCTTGGCCCAGGTCGGACCCTCGCCGGCGGCCGGGGCGGCGGGCAGGGTCCCCATCTGGGCCTGAGCCGCGGCGGGAACGGCGGCGACGGCCGCGCCGGTCAGCAGCGAACCCAGCGCGCCGCGACGGTTGATATCGACCATGGGGTACTCCTCCCGAACTCTACGTTCTTGCCGTCACTTAGCGACAAGCCCGGCGCGATGTCCACCGGTGTCATCGGCTTGAAAGTCCCATTTTTCCGGGTTTTCAGGCAGTAGAAACTCGGCCTTGAAACAACGCCGCCGGCCGCGGAAACCGCACAAAAAAACGCCCGGGAGATGATCCTCCCGGGCGTCTTCGTCTTCGTCTTCGGAGAGGGGAGGCTTCAGCCTTCCATCGCCTCCAGTTCCTTGCCGCGCGTCTCCTGGATCAGCTTCTGGACCAGGAAGTACGAGACCAGGGCGCACAGGGCGTAGAAGCCGTAGGTGGCCGGCAGGCTGATCTTCTTCATGATCGGGAAGCTGAACGAGATCGCGAAGTTGGCGATCCACTGGGCGAAGCCGGCGACGGCCAGGGCCGAGCCGCGCATCTGGTTGGGGAACATCTCGCCCAGCATGACCCACATCACCGGGCCCCAGCTGAGGTTGAAGAACACCACATAGGCGTTGGCCGAGATCAGGGCGGTCAGGCCCACGTTGTCGGCCATGTGCAGCGAGCCGTTCACAGTGGTGGCGGTCGAGAAGCACCAGGTCAGCACGCCCAGGGTCACGGCCATGCCGGCCGAGCCGATCAGCAGCAGCGGCTTGCGGCCGATCTTGTCGATCAGGCCGATGGCCAGGAGGCAGGCCAGGATCGACAGCGAGCCCGACAGGATGTTGATCTTCAGGCTGTCGTTCTCGGTGAAGCCCACCGACTGCCACAGCACCGAGCCGTAGTAGAAGACGATGTTGATGCCGACCAGTTGCTGGAACACGGCCAGGACCAGGCCGGCCCACAGGATCGGGCGCAGCTTCTTGGTCACCGGGTCCAGCAGGTCGGACAGCTTGGGCTGGTGGTCGGCGGCAAGCGAGGCACGGATCTCGGCGACCTTTGCGGCGCCCTGGCCTTCGCCGAACAGCTTGGAGAGGATCTTCTCGGCCTCGGCCTCCTTGCCCTTGGCGACCAGGAAGCGCGGGCTTTCCGGGATGCTCAGCAGGCACAGGAAGAAGACACCGGCCGGGATGGTCTGCATCCAGAACATCCAGCGCCAGGCGGGCAGGCCCAGCCAGAACGGGGCGGTCGAGCTGCCGGCGGTGTGGGCCAGGAAGTAGTTGGCCAGGAACGCGCCGGTCAGGCCGGTGATGATCATGATCTGCTGCACGGACGACATGCGGCCGCGGATGTTCGCGGGCGTGACTTCCGAGATGTAGACCGGGCACAGCACCGAGGCCGCGCCGACGCCCAGGCCGCCGATCAGGCGGAAGATCACGAAGACCAGCGAGGTGTGGGCCGCGCCGGTGCCCAGGGCGCTGACGAGGAACAGCAGGGCCGAGATGATCATCACGGTGCGGCGGCCCCACACGTCGGCCAGGCGGCCGGCGGCGAAGGCGCCGAACGCGCAGCCCAGCAGGATGGCGGCCACGTTCAAGCCTTCGCCGGCCTCGGTCAGGCCGAAGGCGGCCTTCAGGCCGTTCTGAGTGCCGTTGATGACCCCGCTGTCATAGCCGAACATGAAGCCGCCGATGGTCGCGACGGCGACGATGGCGGCGACGAAGGCCATGTTGACCTTCGCGCCGTCCGCGCTCATGCCGGCGCTCGGTCCGGCGTTAGATACAGATGCCACTTTGTTTTCCCCGATAGGCCCGAAGGCCGCGTTTGATCCCTAACGAGCCCTGGACTGGGGCCTTTGATTGGCTCGAACCTTAATGTTAGCGGTATCAGGTCGCAAGCGCCCTTAGATGTCCAGGCTTAAGGCACGATGGCAACGTTGTCATCCGCCGAAGCGGCGATCTGGCGCACGAACATTGCCGAAAAGACATTTGCTTCCGGGCGCGAGTTGGCCTCTTTCGCGCCTCCAAGTCGTGGGCAAGCTTCGCCCTGTCGCACAGTAGCCGTCGGGGGACGTCCTTGCGTTTGAAAGTTCTTTTGCTGGCCGCCGCGGCGGCCCTGTCGCCGAGCCTGGTCCTGGCCCAGACCTCCCCGGGTCCGGCGCCCACGCCGGCCCCCGCCGCCGCCAAGCCGCCCCAGGCCAAACCAGCGGACGGCTCGACCGCGGTCGAGGGCGTGACGGTGACCAGCGACTCCACGGCCATGCGCACCTCGATCGACCGCCGCAGCTACAGCGTCGCCAACGACCTGTCGGCCAAGACCGGCTCGATCGCCGACGCCCTGCGCAACATCCCCTCGGTCGAGGTCGACGTGCAGGGCAATGTCAGCCTGCGCGGCGATCCGAACGTCACGATCATGATCGACGGCAAGCCTTCGAGCATGTTCAACGGCGACGGCAAGGCCGACGCCCTGCAGCAGATGCCGGCCGACCAGATCGACCGCGTCGAGGTGATGACCAACCCGTCGGCCGCCTACCGCCCCGACGGCACGGCCGGGATCATCAACCTGATCACCAAGCAGACCCGCAAGCCCGGCGCGACCGGCTCGGTGAAGCTGAACATCGGCCCCAACGGCCGTTACAACACCGGGATTTCCGGCAACCGGGTCAAGGGCAAGCTGACCCTGTCGGGCGACGCCAGCTATCGCTATGACCGCCAGGAATCCTGGCTGGAAGACTCGCGGCAAAACCCGGTCACGGGCGGCGCGACCCAGCAGGACGGCGCGTACATGAACGCCGGCGGGGCGCTGAGCCTGCGCGGCGGCGCCGACTACGCCCTGACGCCCAAGGACCGGCTGAGCGGCGAGATCCGCTATCGCGACATGAGCTATTTCACCGGCGGGCAGGAGACCTTCACCACCCTGGCCCCGGCCGGCGGCGCGGCCTATTTCCGCGACAGCGGCGCGAACCTTGACCGCGAGAACGGCGCGATCAGCGGCGACTGGCGCCACCAGTTCAAGGGTTCCGAGCACGAACTGGACGCCCACCTGGAATACGAGGTCACCGACTTCAAGCGCAACGGCACGGCCTTTACCGACAACAACCTGAGCCCCGACTTCTACGAGGCCTTCGGCTTCGGCAACAAGCAGGACCGCGCCAACTTCAAGCTGGACTACACCCGTCCGATGTCGGGCGAGGCCAAGCTGAAGACGGGGCTCGACCTGGAGACCACCAGCAACGACTACGACAACCACGGCGCCCGGGGCGCGTCGATGGACAGCCTGGTGGTCGAGCCGGCCCTGACCAACCGCTTCCTGTACGACCAGGACGTCTATGCCGGCTACGTCACCTACGAGCGGCCGTTCGGTCCCGACTTCACGGCCCTGGCCGGCCTGCGGGCGGAACAGGTCGACATCCACACCAATCAGGTGACCTCGGTCCAGAAGGACACGAACAGCTACTTCCGCCTCTATCCGTCGCTGCACCTGGGCTACACGCTCAGCCAGACCCAGAGCCTGACGGCCAACTACAGCCGGCGCGTCCAGCGCCCGCAGCCGCAGGACCTGAACCCCTATCCGGTCTATATCGACCCCAAGAACTTCGCGGCCGGCAATCCCGACCTCAAGCCTCAGGTCACCGACAGCTACGAGCTGGGCTGGCAGTACCGGAAGGGGCCGAACTCGTACCTGGCCACGGCCTATTACCGCGAGAGCCGCGACGGCGTGACCAGCGTGACCCACGACCTGGGCGACGGTACGTTCCTGAACACCCGCGAGAACCTGGCCAAGAGCCGCAACGGCGGGCTGGAGCTGGTGGCCAACGGTAAGCTGACGCCCAAGCTCAGCTACAACGTCAGCGGCAACGCCTACTGGAACGAGATCCAGTCGACGACGCCCGGCCTGGTCGGCACGCGCGAGATGACCACCCTGTCGGGCCGCGCCAGCCTCAGCTGGCAGGCCACGCCCAAGGACTTCTTCCAGCTGAACGGCTTCACCTCGGGCAAGCGCCTGACGCCCCAGGGCTATAACGAGCCGATCTCGCTGCTGAACCTGGGCTATCGCCGCAAGGTCACCGACAAGCTGAACTTCGTGGTCACCGCCAACGACGTGCTGGACTCGTTCAAGAACGTGGGCGTGATCGACACCCCGACCCTGAAGCAGCGGGTCGAACGGACCGGCAATGTGCGGGCGGTGTTCTTCGGCTTCACCTACAGCTTCGGCGGCGGCAAGCCGCGGCCCGAGCAGTTCGACTTCGGCACGGGCGCGGCCGGGGGGTAGGGGTGTTCCGCGAAGCCCAGGGCTTTCACTAAACGGTTGTCATCCCGGAAAGCGCGCAGCGCTTGTCCGGGACCCAGGTGAACCGCACCGCTTCCGCCCAGTCCCCTGGGTCCCGGACAGCCTCTGCGAGGCTTCCGGGATGACAACAGTTTTTGCGTCTAGAGCCTCTTGGACGTTTCGAGCGCCCAAGCTCCACAGCTACCTCAGCGTATAGCCCCGTCCCGTCAGGCAGGCGGCGCGGGCCTGGTCGAAGGCGGCTTGCGTGCCCGCCACCGCCGCGGCGTTGGCCTCGTTCTGGGCCCGGGCCGCGCGCCGGTTCTTGCCGCGCCGCATGACCCCGCCCGCGACCGCGCCGGCCAGGGCCGCGTCACCGGCGTCGCCGCCGGAGACCGCGCCGATGCCCGCCCCCACCAGCGCGCCCTTGGCCCGCGCGCCGCTGCCGGTGACCGGCGCGGCCTGGGCCTGGGCGGGCACGGGCGGGTTCATCGGGTCGAAGCCGCTCTGCTGGGTGGCCCACTGCGAGCAGGACGCCTCGTCCTTCTGCTGCTGGGCCTGGCTCTGGCCCTTGGCGGGATAGGCGTACTGGGCGCCGGCCGTCCCGGCCAGGGCCAGCTCGCCGACCACCAGGACGGTCGCCAGGGTCGCTCGGATCATGGGCGGCATGGCCGTCTCCCGTGAGGACAGCTCGGCCCGCCGCCGTGGCGGGCGAGCCCGATGGGCGAACCTTCGCGCCGCCGTCGCCGCGTCGCCATCGGGCCATGGCCGCAGGCGAGACCAGGCAAAACCCCTAGGTCGGCGGGCGAGGGCGGGCCCGCGGCGGGCCTATCGAAAATAAGAACAAAATAGGAACAAATGACGTCCGAGTCTGACGTAGCGGCCGCCTATCCTTCGAATTGTCCGAGGCGTTCCTCCTGACCGGGAGGCAAGGCGGCGGGCCTGCAATTTTGGCAGATATTTTTGAATTATTTGGAGAATTTTGAAATGACCAACTACGTTTTCGTCGATGACTACAGCCCGGCCCCCAACGGCGACTACGCGCCGGCCTTCGAAGAAGCGTTCACGCACTCGAACGAGGTCCGGATGCTGGCCAAGGAGTATCTGGTCAAGCGGGCCATCATGCTTCCGGCGCGCAACAACATCGCGCTCCGGGGCTGCGGGGTCGGGGTGACCAAGATCAGGTCCGACGCCGCCGACAAGCCGGTGATCATCATCCAGCCGACCACGGACTACCTCACCATGGCCGACTTCACCGTGGAGCACAGCGTTCCCGCCGTGCTCGGCGGCGACGGGATCAAGCTGGACAAGTCGATCACCTACAGCTGGGATAACGGCGTCATCACCAACGTGCGCGCCAATTCCAACTATATCGGCTGGAACCTGGGCATGACGGCCTACACCCTGTTCACCAACTGCGGGGCGGGCAAGAACAAGTCGCACGGCTTCAGCTTCACGGCCAACCCCGACTACGCGCACAACCCGCTCCAGTACTATCTGACCAAGTGCACGGCTTCGGAGAACGGTGGCGACGGCTACCACTACGGCGTCGAGCATGGCGTCAACCAGACCGGGGACGTGACCACCTCGGTCGGCGCCCTGGAGCAATGCGTCACCTGGGCCAACCTCGGCAACGGCGTCAGCGCGGTGGGTCTCCAGACCAACCCCATCGCCAGCATCCGCATCGACGGCGGCTTCTACGGCGAGGACCACGGTCACGGGATCTATCTGGACACCTGGGGTTCCCAGCACCTGCTCCGACCGGGCTTCATCGAGCTGTCCGGCGACTGCGGGATGTACCTGTCCGACCACAACAAGCAGATCCAGGTCGGCCCGACGATCGTCACCAACAACGGCAATGACGGCATGCTGATCAATTGCCCGGACGTGACGATCACCGGCGGTCAGTTCATCGCCAACGGCCGCCTGCACGTCGGCGGGCGCTCGAACGGCATCTACTTCTACACGGGCGGTTCGGGCGTCGTCAGCGGCGTGCGGGCGCGGTCGTGGGGTGGTCAGCAGGACTGGGGCGTGGTCACGAACGCCGACGTGCTGCTGGTCGGCAACGACCTGAGGAACAACAACCTGGGGGCCCAGACGGGCGCGACCAACCCCAGCTCGATCGGCAACCGCGTCTAGTCCGCGGGCGTCTGAAGACCACGGAAGGGGGCATGCGGACGCGCATGCCCCTTTTTCTTGGTCCTGGAGCTATGTCGTCGCCGCCTGGCCGGCCAGGCGCTTCTCGTAGCGCCAGACCTCCAGCGGGAAGAGGCCCTCGGAGGTTTCGGTGGGCACGGTCTCGATCCGCGCCATCGTCCAGCCGGCCTTCTCGTAGAACCGCGCCGCCCGGGCGTTGCCGATCGCGCAGGCCAGCCAGGCGGTCTCGACGCCGGCCTGGGCCAGCCGCGCCTCGGCGTCGGCCATCAGCACCGCCGCCGCCCCGGTCCCGCGCGCCTCGGCGGCCAGGTAGAACTGGTAGAGCTCGTCGTCCTTCAGCAGGTGGAAGCCCAGCGGCGCCCCGACCGGGCCCAGGGTGCGGACCTTAGGCAGGGCGGCGGCCATCCGCGCCTCGAAGCTCTCCAGCGTGCGCAGGCGCTTCAGGGCCTCGGGCAACAGCCCCTCGTGCCCGTCGCGCCAGCCGGACCACCACAGGCGGGCCAGGGGCTCCAGGTCGGCGGGTTCGGCGTCTCTGACTGTCATCATCGTGGGGCTCCGTCCAACCTCTCGACCGGCATCTTCGGCGCCAGGAGGCGATCCGCAATCTCGATGCATCCCTTAGACCTTCAAGGTTGTTGGGTATCTGTGATTGTGGTTCGGTGGCTCATGGACAAGTCCCTGCGATCGGTGATCATCGGCACGACGGGCCTGTGCAACGCGTCGTGCATCCACTGTCCGACGGGAAAGGCGGAGACCGCCCACCTCCCGCAGCGGACCATGTCGACCGGGCTCTTCAACCGCATCGTTGACCAGTTGGCGGACGGCGACTGGGCGATCTGGGGGAACCTGTCGCTGGGCCTGTTCGGGGACGGGCTGCTCGACCCTTACGTCGTCGAGCGGTGCGAATACGCCCGCAAGCGGCTGCCCAGAGCGCCGATCGCGGTCAACACCAACGGGGCGGCCTATAATCGCGCCAAGCATCTGGCGCTGCGCGACACCGTCCAGGCGATGGCCCTGCACGTCGAGAGCCTGAGGCCGGACATCTACAATCGCATCATGTATCCGCTGCGGTTCGATCGCGTGATCACCAAGGTGGAGATGATCATGGAGGACTTCCGGGAAAAGGTTACGCCCTCCATCCCCCTGCACAGGATGAACATGTGCGAGCGGGAGCATTTTCTTTATTACTTCAAGAAGATGGGGGCCAAGCAGGTGCACTTCTCGTCATTGTCGAACAGGTGCTCCGACAAGACGGAATTCGCCAACCTGGCGTTCGCGCCGCTGGATGGGCCCTGCGGGGCCGAGATCGCCGACAACCTGATCGTCGACTGGGACGGCCAGGTCTTCCTGTGCTGCAACGATTTCAGGAAGGAGGAACCGGTCGGCGACCTGAACTTCCAGACCCTGGAAGGGGTCCTGAGGGACGCCCGGCGCACGACCGCCATCGGGCATCTCGTCGACGGTCGCGCCGACCTGATCAAGACCTGCGCGAACTGCAAGTGGGACAAGGTGGACCAGAAGCTGGTCGGCGCCTGCTGAGGGCGTCGAAGGCCCTCCCCCGAGGGGAGGAGGGCTTTCGGATCGTCAGTGGTTGTGCCGTGGCAGCTTGCTGGCCAGGTCCTGGTACTTCACGGCGAACTCCAGCACACCGCCGGTCTCCAGCTGGCCCGTGTGGGCGCGGTAGATTTCCTGCCAGGGGGTCATGGTCGCCGGGACGGCCGGGATTCCTTCCTTCTTGCGCTCGGCGATCGTCGCCTCGTCCACCAGGGCGTCGCAGCGGCCGGTGTTGAGGTCGATGCGGATGGTGTCGCCGGTGCGCAGCCACGACAGGCCGCCGCCGATGGCGCTTTCCGGCGAGGCGTTGAGGATCGAGGGGCTGTCGGCGGTGCCCGACTGGCGGCCGTCGCCCAGGGTGGGCAGGCTCATGATGCCCTTCTTCAGCAGGGCGTCCGGCGGCTGCATGTTCACGACCTCGGCCGAGCCGGGCCAGCCGATCGGACCCGCGCCGCGGATCACCAGGATGCAGTGCTCGTCGATGTTCAGCGCCGGGTCGTTGATCCGGGCGTGGTAGTCGTCCGAGCCGTCGAACACGATGGCCCGGGCCTCGAAGATGTCCTCCTGGCCGGGCTTGGACAGGTAGCGGGCGCGGAAGTCGGCGCCGATGACGCTGGACTTCATGATCGCGAAGTCGAACAGGTTGCCCTTCAGCACCAGGAAGCCGGCCTTCTCGGCCAGCGGCTGGGCGTAGGGGAAGATCACCTCGCGGTCCTTGGTCTCGCGGCCCTCGAGGTTCTCGGCCATGGTCTTGCCGGTCACGGTCAGGACGTCGCCGTGCAGGCGGCCCTGCTGCAGCAGCTCCCACAGCACCGCCGGCGCGCCGCCGGCCCGGTGGAAGCGCTCGCCCAGGTACTTGCCGGCCGGCTGCATGTTGACGATCAGCGGGATGTCGTAGGCCGCGCGCCAGTCGTCGGCGGTGATCTCCAGTCCGGCGTGGCGCGCCATGGCGGCGATGTGCGGCTGGGCGTTGGTCGAGCCGCCGGCCGCCGCGACCAGGGCGATGGCGTTCTCGAACGCCTTCTTGGTCAGGATGTCCTTGGGTTTGATGTCCTCATAGGCCAGGTCGACGATCCGCTGGCCGGTGCGGTAGGCCATCTGGCCGCGCTCGCGGTACGGGGCGGGGATCGCCGCGCAGCCGGTCAGCGACAGGCCCAGGGCCTCGGCGACGGCGTTCATGGTCGAGGCCGTGCCCATGGTGTTGCAGTGGCCGGCCGAGGGGGCGCTGTCCGAGGCGCGCTGGATGAACTCCTCCTCGTTGATCTCGCCCGCCGCCAGCTTGCGCCGCGAGCGCCAGATTACCGTGCCCGAGCCGACCAGTTCGCCCTCGTGCCAGCCGTCCAGCATCGGACCGCCCGACAGGACGATGGCCGGGATGTTGACCGTGGTGGCGGCCATGATGCCGGCCGGGGTGGTCTTGTCGCAGCCGGTGGTCAGGACCACGGCGTCGATCGGATAGCCGTGCAGGGTCTCGACCAGGCCCAGATACGACAGGTTCCGGTCCAGGGCCGCCGTCGGGCGACGGCAGTTCTCGAAGATCGGGTGGACCGGGAACTCCATCGGGATGCCGCCGGCGTCGCGGATGCCGTCGCGGATCCGGGTCACCAGGTCCAGGTGGATGCGGTTGCACGGCGAGATGTCGCTGCCGGTCTGGGCGATGCCGATGATCGGCTTGCCGCTGCGCAGCTCCTCGGGCGTGATCCCGTAGTTCATGAACCGCTCCAGATAGAGGGCGGTCATGTCGATGTGGTCGGGGTTGTCGAACCAGTCGCGCGAGCGGAAGCGGCGGGGCGTTCGGTTAGGGGCGGTCAAGGCGCACCTCGTACTGGGGCTGGCCCGCGACGGCGACAGGCAGGGCGAACAGGCCGCCGCAAAGCGGGTAGGCGGCCAGTTGCTCGTCGCTCAGGCCCTTGCGGGCGGTGGTGAAATACACGGTCTTCAGGTCGGGCCCGCCGAAGCAGGGCTTGGTGACGTTGATGGCGTCCAGGGTGACGCGGTCGACGATCTCGCCGGCGGGCGACAGGCGCAGGGCGCCGTGGCCGCCCCACAGGGCGGTCCAGACGTAACCCTCGGCGTCGACGACCGAGCCGTCGGGCCAGGCGTTCTCGATGTCCAGGCGGAAGAATTCGCGCTTGTTCGACAGCGCGCCGTCCTCGCCCAGGTCGTAGGCCCAAATCACCTTTTCCAGGGTGTCGGTGTGGTAGAAGGTCTTGCCGTCGGGCGAGGCGCAGGGGCCGTTGGTGATGCAGACGCCGTCGTCGACCTTGATCGGCCGGCCGGCCTCGTCCAGGCGGTAGAGCGCGCCCGTCGGGGTCTCCTCGCCGTCGTGCATGGTGCCGAACCACAGCCGGCCCGCGCCGTCGACGGTGGCGTCGTTGGGGCGGTTGTTCAGGGCCGCGTCCTCGATCTCGCCCAGGAAGGCGAAGCCGCTGTCGGGGTGGAAGTGGTGCAGGCCGCTCTTCAGCCCCGCCACGAAGCCGCCGCCCGCGCGGGGGGCGAGGAAGGTCACCTGATCCGGCGCGTCATAGCTGGCGGTCTCACCGCTGGCCGGGTGGAAGCGGTGGACCTTGTGGCCCTTGATGTCGACGAACCACACGGCCTGCTCCTCGGCGGACCAGATCGGCCCCTCGCCGAGGGTGGCCTTAAGGTCCCAGACGCAGGTGGGGGTGGGCATGCGCGACGTCCTCTCGAGTTCCTAGCGCGGTATACCCTCTCGGCCGCCTCGCGACAGCACCTCCAAAGGTCGGAGATCGACGCGACGCCTTTCGGGCGAAGGCCGGGCGGGCAGGGGGCTACGCGCCGATCAACGCCAGCCGGCGTCGATCCAGTATTCGTGGCCGGTGCACAGGGCCGCGTCGTCCGAGGCCAGGAACATCACCAGCGAGGCGATATGGTCGGGGACCAGGCGGCCCTTCAGGGCCTGGGCCTTGACGATCTCGGCCTCGCCCTCGGGCGTGTACCACTTCTCCTGGCGCTTGGTCTTGACGTTGCCGGGCACCACGCAGGTGACGCGGATGTCGTCGGGGCCCAGCTCGCGGGCCAGGGCCCGGGTCATGCCCTCGATGCCGGCCTTGGCGGTTTCGTAGAGGACCAGATCCTCCAGGCCCAGGTGCCAGCTGATCGAGCCGAAATTGATGATCGCGCCGCCGCCGCGCGCCTTCATCCCCGGGGCCACGGCCTGGGTGCAGAACAGCATGTGGCGCAGGTTCACGTTCATGCGCTCGTCCCAGTAGGCGGGCGTCACCTCGGCCAGCTTGTGGCGGTCGTCGTTGCCGGCGTTGTTGACCAGCACGTCGATCGGACCGATCTGGGCGAAGGTCTTGGCCACCGCGTCCAGGTCCATCAGGTCGCAGCGGATGAAGACCGGCGCGATGTCCGAGCCCGACAGCTGCTGGGCCAGGACCTTGGAGTCCTCGTCGGCGACGTCGAGGAAGATCACCTCGGAGCCCTGGCGCGCGAAGCCGGCGACGATGCCGGCCCCGATGCCCGAGCCGCCGCCGGTGACGACGACGCGCTTGCCCCGAAGGCTGGGATAGATGGCGGAGGAGGTGCTCACTTGCGGACGCTTCACTTCGATGTTCACAGCAGGCCTCGGCCGGCCAGGTTGCGGATCAGGGCGGAGACGCCGAACGTCCAGGGCGGAGCCTGGTCACAGGTGGTCACTTCGTTCTCCAGCACGCCCAGCTTCGGGGTGGCCACGCGCACGCGATCGCCGACCTTGTGGGTGAAGCCCTGGCCGGCGGTGTCGCGGTCCTGGATCGGGGCGAACATGGTGCCCAGGAACAGGGCGAAGCCGTCGGGGTACTGGTGCTGCTTGCCGTAGGCCTGGCCGGCCAGCACGGCGGGGTCGCGGCTGATCAGGCTCATGTTGCTATGGCCGTCCAGCACGAAGTTGTCGCGGCCGGTGATCTTCAGCGTGACCTCGGCGTTGCGGACGTCGTCCAGGCCGAAGCCGTCGTCGAACAGGCGGAAGAACGGGCCGATCGAGCAGCTGGCGTTGTTGTCCTTGGCCTTGCTGAGCAGCAGGGCCGAGCGGCCTTCGAAGTCGCGCAGGTTGACGTCGTTGCCCAGCGAGGCGCCGCGGATGCGGCCCTGGCCGTCGCACAGCAGCACGACTTCCGGCTCGGGATTGTTCCAGTGGCTGTCGTTGCGGACGCCCACGTGGTCGCCCCAGCCCATCGACGACAGGGTCGGGCCCTTGGTGAAGATCTCGGCGTCGGGGCCGATGGCCACTTCCAGATATTGCGACCACAGGCCGTCGGCGATCAGGGTGGCCTTCAGGCGCGCGGCGCCGTCCGAACCCGGGTTCACGCTGCGCAGGTCGCCGCCCATGCTGGCCGACAGCTGCTCGCGGATCTTCAGGGCGGCGGCGGCGTCGCCGCGGGCGCGCTCCTCGATCACCCGCTCCAGGGTCGAGACGGCGAAGGTGACGCCGGCGGCCTTCAGCACCTGCAGGTCGACCGGGGCCAGCAGCTTGGCGGCCGCGCCTTCGGGGTTTTCCCAGACGGCGCGGACGTCCAGGGCTTCCAGCGGGCCCAGGTCCTCGCCGCGCGGAATCGCCGCGCCGGGCTCGAAGGCGTTCATCAGGTCGGAGGTGGTCGGGGCGATCTTGCTGACATCCTCGATCCGCCCGCCGCGGATCAGGACGGGAGTCGGACCCTGGCCGAAGTCGATGCGGCCCAGCAGGGTCGCGTCGCGCCAATCGTCGGGAAGAAAATCACTGAGGGCCACCGGTCGTCTCTCTCCCTGGCGGGCGCGCTGGACCGGTCTTAACTCGCCGCCCACGCCCCCCGTCACTTGTCGATGACGTTGTTAGCGCTAACACGACGCCCAACGCAAGCCCTGCCGCGACGTGCAAATCGCGTCGACACCCTGGCGGAAGAGCGGGCCCGAGGCCACTTACAACGGTGTAAGCTCCAGCAGGACAGCGCCATGACCGACCGGCCGATCAAGATCCCGGGCCCCGATCACCCCATCACCGTCACGCCGAATCCGAAGCGGGTGGTCGTCACCCTCGCCGGCAAGGTGGTCGCCGACTCGCGCGACGCCCTGACCCTGAAGGAGGCGTCCTACCCGGCGGCGCAATATATCCCGCGCAAGGACGTCGACATGGCCCTGCTGGCGCGGACCGACCACGCCACCTACTGCCCCTACAAGGGCGAGGCCTCTTACTTCAGCATCCCACTGGGCGGCGAGCGGTCGGTCAATGCGATCTGGACCTACGAGTCGGCCTATCCGTCGGTGGCGGCGATCCAGGATCACCTGGCCTTTTATCCGGATCGGGTGGACGGGATCGCGGAAGAGGATTGAGGGGGGCTTATCCGCCGCTCTCCCTAAACCTCGTCATCCCGGGCCTTGTGCCCGGGACCCCTCTGTCCGCCGCAGGTGCAGTGGGGGCGGTTCGCTGGCGAACCGCTTGCGTCTCACGGTTCAGCTGAACCAGGGGTCCCGGGCACAAGGCCCGGGATGACGGCGGATATGTAGAAGAAGGGGGGTCACCCCTCCGGCGCCGGACCCGTCGAGTCGCGGACGATCACCGTGTGCGGGTGCATCAGCTGGCGGGGCTCGCCGGCCTTGCCGCGCTTGCGGCGGATCTCTTCCAGCACCAGGTCGACGGCGGCGCGGGCCATGTCGGCGATCGGCTGGCGCACCGTGGTCAGGGGCGGCCAGATGTTGGCGGCGATCGAGGTGTCGTCGAAGCCGACGATCGACAGGTCCTCCGGCACGTCCAGGCCCATGCGGTGGGCGACGCCCGCCGTGGCCGCGGCCATGTCGTCGTTGCCGGCGAAGATGGCGGTGGGGCGGTCGTCCTCGCCCAGCAGCCGCTCGGCGGCCTCCAGGCCCGAGCGGTAGGTGAAGTAGCCCTGCTCGACGCTGACGTTGGAGTCCGGCAGC
The DNA here is from genome assembly GCF_056665975.1 of Caulobacter sp. 05T431. NCBI lineage: Bacteria > Pseudomonadati > Pseudomonadota > Alphaproteobacteria > Caulobacterales > Caulobacteraceae > Caulobacter > Caulobacter sp. 05T431. The sequence goes on from NZ_JBFTKU010000002.1 coordinate 64,177, forward strand.
CCGGCCGCCTTCAGGGCCGCCAGGAAGCCGTCCAGGCGCTGCTGGCTGACCGTCTGGTTGGGGTGGCCCTTGATGACGCCGAAGCGCTTGTGGCCCAGGGCCAGCAGGTGCTCGGCCAGCTCGTAGGCGGCGGCCTCGTTGTCGATGCGGATGGTGGCCATGTCGGGGCTGGGCATGCCCGGGGCCACGGCCACGGCGGCGGCGCCGGCCTTCCTGACCTCGGCCAGCACCGTGGGGCTCTCGCACAGCGGGGCGGGCAGGATCAGGCCGTCGACGCCGGTCTTCAGCAGGCGGGTCAAGGTGGCGCCGGCCAGTTCGGGCTCGGAGCACTTTTCGATCACAACTTGCGCGCCCGTGCGGCTGCTCTCGTCCAGGGCCCCGACCAGGAACTCCGACAGATAGCCGGTCGACGGGTTGTCGTAGAGCAGGCCGATGCGGAACGGGGCCGAGCCGGCCAGGCTGCGGGCGGCGGGATTGGGCGCGTAGTTCAGGTCGCGGATCGCCGCGTCCACCAGGGCCTTGGTCTCGGACTTGACCGTCGTTTCGCGGTTGATGACCCGCGACACCGTCATGGGCGACACCCCGGCCAGGGCGGCCACGTCGCGGATGGTCGCGCTCTGGGTCGTGCGGCGGCGTTGACGCTCGTTGCGGTCGTTCATCGATGGTCCGTCCCTTGATCGCGGCGGACACTAGACCGTTTTGCCCGTGTCTTGGAAGACGAGGCGCAAGTCTTTGATGGAGCACAGGGTCTGACAGCGCGGTCAGGGCGGCGTCGTTTCCTGCTTTCGTCCGGACTCGTTGCGGCAAGAGGGGTGCAGACGGGTAACTTTGTCTGACCTAGATTGACGTCATGACCCCCAGCACGACCCCATCCTCGATCCTATTTGGGGCGATCATCCTGACCGGCGGCGCCTCGCGCCGCATGGGCGCCGACAAGGCGGCCCAGGACTGGGACGGCCGCCGGGCGGTGGACCGCGTGGCGGCCCTGGCGACGGCCGTCGGCGCCGTCCGCGTGCTGACGGCGGGGCGCGATCACGGCCTGGAGCATGTCGACGACCCGTCCCCCGGCGCGGGCCCGGTCGGCGGGGTACTGGCCGGGGCCCGGGCCCTGGCGGCGCACGGCCTGGCGCGGGCCCTGGTCCTGGCGGTGGACGCCCCGACCGTGAGGGTGGACGACCTGGCCCCGCTGCTGGCCGTCGATGGGGCGGGGGCGGTCTATGAGGGGTTGCCCGTGCCGATGGTGGTGACCCTGTCGGCGCTGCCGGCCGACGCCGAGGCCGGCTGGCCTCTGCGGCGGCTGGTCGAGCGGGCTGGGCTGGTTGCGCTGGCTTGTGAAGAGGATGTGCGAGCGCGGCTACGGGGGGCGAACACGCCGGAGGAGCGGGCGGCGCTGACGCGCGGCTGACGAAACGGGGGACACACACTCACCCCACGGCCTTGGATCCTTGGGCAGGGGCTATGCCGTGAGTGTGTGTCCCCACCTTCGCCCACGGCGCCTCTAGTAAACGTCCCGCCGGTACCGCCCTTCGTCCGTCAGGCGCTCCACGGTCTCGGCGCCCAGCACGGCTGTCAGCACGGCGTGCACATCCCCCGACATCCCCTCCAGCGAACCGCAGACATAGATCGCCGCGCCGTCGGCGACCCAGGCGCGCAGGGCGTCGGCGGCCTCCATCAGGCGGTGCTGGACATAGACCTTGCGATCCTGGTCGCGGGAGAAGGCCAGGTCCAGGCGGGCCAGCACGCCGCCGGTCCGCCAGGCCTCGATCTCGCCGCGATGGAAGTAGTCGTGGGCCGCCGTGCGCTCGCCGAACACCAGCCAGTTGCGGTGACGACCCGCCGCCGCCCGGGCCTTGAGATGCGCGCGCAGGCCGGCCAGGCCCGTGCCGTTGCCGATCAGGATCAGCGGACGGTCGTCCACGGGGCCGTGGAACGACCGGTTGGTCCGCACCCGCGCCGCGATCTCGGCCCCTTCGGCGGCGAAGGCGGTCAGCCAGCCCGACCCCAGGCCCGGCTTGCCGTCGGCCCGCTTCATGGCGCGGACCAGCAGATCGACCCCGCCGTCGGCCGGCAGGGAGGCGATCGAATATTCGCGGTGGGGCAGGGGCGGCAGGGCGTCGACCAGGCCCTGGGCCGCCGTGGCTGGCGCCGTGTCGTCGTGCGGCAGGCGGCGCCAGGACAGGACTTCGCCCAGCCGCGTCCCGTCGTCGGCCGTCACCGGCGCGGCGGGGTCCAGCCCCAGCCGAACCAGCAGGGCGGCGACCTCGGCCGGGTCGTTGCGCGGCCCGACCTCCAGGATGTCGCCGGCCTCCCAGGTGACGGCGTCCAGCGGCTCCAGGCGCAGGTGGAAGGCCGCGTCGGCGGGGCTGCCCGGGTTCAGGCGGTGACGCTGCGCCAGGCGCCAGCGGCCGTAGCGGGGGCGGGTCCAGTCGGGGGCGTCGGTGACGCCGGCCAGCACGCCGACGTGGCCCTGCCAGTGGCGCAGGGCGGCCGGATCGCCGTCGTCGACCTCGACCCGGTCGAACAGGGGCGCGGCGCCATGGCGGGCCAGCCAGGCGTCCAGGGTTCGGCCGAAGGCGCAGAAGTGGGCGTAGGTGCTGTCGCCCAGGGCCAGCACGCCGTAGTGCAGGTCGTGCAGCTTCGGCTCGCCGGCCATCACGTCCCGGATGAACCGGCGGGCGGTGTCGGGAGCGTCGCCCTCGCCGGTGGTGCTGACCACGAACAGGGCTCGGCCCGTCCCGGCCAGATCGGCGGCGGTGACCTCGGCCAGGCTCGTCAGCGTCACCCGCGCCCCGGCGTCGCCCAGCAGCTTGGCGGTGGCCAGGGCCAGTTCCTCGGCGAAGCCGGTCTGGCTGGCGTGGACGACCAGCACGCTGGCGCCGGTCCCGGCCGACAGGGCCTGAGCCGCGCGGCGGCTGGCGCGCTGGCGCAGGGCCTCGCGCACGGCGATGGCCAGGCAGAACAGCATGTAGGCGCACAGCACCAGGCCGGCGGTGGTCAGGCGGTCGGACGAGAGGGCTTCGAACGCGGTCATGCGTCGAGCATCGCCGACAGGGCGGGCGACAGGCGCTCCTCCAAGCCCGCCGGCCCGTTCGCCAGGATCATGGCGGCCAGGCCGTGCGCGGTGGCGAAGGCCAGGGCGGCGTCGGGCGCCATCACGGTCAGGGCCGTGGCCCAGGCGTCGGCGCGCATGCAGGACGCGTCCAGCACCGTGACGCTGACCGTGGCGTGATCCACCGGCGCGGCGGTGGCCGGATCCAGGGTGTGGGCGTAGCGGCGGCCATCGTGCTCGAAGAACCGCCGGTAGTCGCCGGACGTGGCCGCCGACAGGCCGTGCAGGGCGACCAGGGTGCGAAGCCCGTCGTTGGCCGTCGGCGGGCGCTCCAGCTCGACCCACCAGGGCTGGCCGTCGGGCTTGGCGCCGGTCCCGCGCAGCTCGCCCCCGACCTCGACCAGGTACGAGCGGGCGCCGGCCCGGTCGAGGGCGGCGGCCACCCGGTCGACCGCGAAGCCCTTGGCGATCCCGTTGAGATCCAGGCGCAGGCCGCCGGGCTGGAACAGGCTGTCGCCGTCCAGCGTCACGTGGCGCCAGCCGGCCGGCGCGTGGGCCTTGGCGATGTCCGAGGCTTCCGGTGGGGCGCCGGAGAAGGGGCGGGGGCCGAAGCCCCACAGGTCGACCAGGGCGCCCAGGGTCGGGTCGAAGGCGCCGTCGGTGCGCTCGGCGGTCTCCAGGGCGCAGCGCAGCACCTCGGCGAAGGCCGGGGGCAGGGCGGTCCAGGTCCCGGCGGCGGCGCGGTTGTAGCGCGACAGGTCCGACAGCGGCTCCCAGGGGCTCATCTCGCGGACTACGAGGTGCAGCTCGCGCTGGGCCATCGCCGTGAGGGCCTCGGCCTTGGCCGTGGGCGGCGCGACCAGCTTGACCGACCAGGTCGTGCCCATCGTCTCGCCGCCGAGCGCCAGCACCGCGCCGCCGATCGGGCGGGCGGGCGGTTCGGTCAGCTGGGGGACGAGGACGCGGGTCATCTCAAGCGATCTCAATCGTTGTCATCCCGGAAGCGCGGAGCGCTGTCCGGGACCCAGGGCAACCGCACCGCCTTCGCCCGGTCCCCTGGGTCCCGGACAGCCTCTACGAGGCTTCCGGGATGACAACGTGTGTTGGTGCTACGGCCGCTGGGCTTCGAGCGTGGCGGTGTAGCTGGCGCTCATGCCGTTGCCGGCCAGGGGCGTGGCGGGGCCCTGCTGGCCGCCGCCGGGGCCGCCCATGCCGGGCATGCCGCCCATGCCGCCCATGCCGCCGCCCGGACCGCCCGGAGGGCCGCCCTCGGGGCGACGGCCGGTCTCGCCGGAGCGCACCACGGCGTTCATCCAGTACATGCCCGCTTCCGGGAAGGTCACCTTGAACGTGCCGTCAGCCCCGGTCTTGACCTTGAAGTCGCCGGGCGCGGCGCGGTAGCGCGCATTGCCGGGGGTGAAGGTCACCTCCAGGTCGGCCGCCGGCTTGCCGTCCAGCAGGAACTTGAAGGTCGCCGCCTCGCCCGACACGATGTCGTTGGGGTGGGTGACGGGGACCAGCTCCAGGCCCTTGCCGGTCGGCGCGAACACCGTGGTGGTCGGCGCGTCGCGGGTGACGAAGGTCTCGTTGCGGTTCGAGCTCTTGATGGTCTTCAGGTCGGTCGCGCCGGCCGGGACCTGCTTGGCGAAGTCCTCGGGCGAGCCGCGGAAGCGCTTGACCTCGCCGTTCTCGGTCCAGCTGGCCATGACCGAGTTGGTGAACGAGCCGATCTTCCAGGTGCCCGGCTTGGATAGCTGGACGTCGAAGGTCGAGCGGTACTTGGCGGTCAGGGCGTTCTGGATCTTGTCGACCGAGCCGTCCGGCGCGGTGACCACCAGGCCGTCCAGGCGCATCGGATTGTGGTCGGGATAAAACAGCTCGTTGGAGACGGCCGCATCGACCTCCACCCAGGCGCTGTCGCCCGACAGCACGGTAGCCGTGGGCAGGATCCAGCCGCGGTGGGCGTTGGCGGCCAGCGGCAGGGCCAGCAGGGCGACGCCGGCGGCGACGGCGAGAAGGCGCTTCTTGAAGGTCATGGCGTTTCTCTCTGTTGGCTTATTTGACGGCGACGGTGACGGCGCCGACTTCGGCCGTCCCCTTGGCGGTGGCGGGCGCGCCCGGCTTGCCCCAGGTGAAGGGGACGCGCACGGCTTCCTGGCCGCCCACCTCGCGGGCGGCCTCGACCACCAGGTTGTACTGGCCGGGCTTGAGGTCCTTCAGCGGGCCCTTGGCGCCGCTGAACACCAGCTTCTGCGGGCCGGGGGCGCGGGTGGCGCCGCTGACCCCGTCGGCGGGGAAGCTCATGGTGCGGCCGGCCTTGCGCCACCACTGGCGCATGTCCTTCAGCCACTTGACCCCTTTGTCCTCCTTGGAGTCGGCGTCGTACCAGACGGCCAGGGTGCCGGCGGCGGTGGCGTCGGCCGGGTTCTCGATCCAGATCGAGACATAGGGCTTGTGGTACTCGGCCACCGTCAGGCGCGGCACCTCGACGGTGACGTTGAGGTCGGCGGCCAGGGCGGGGGCGCCGGCGACAGCCGCTCCGGCGAAGGTTAGCAGGGACATCGAAAGCTTGGGGGAGCGCTTCATGGCGGGACGCCTCACAGGTGGACGAAAAGGATGACGAGCAGCAGCGGGATCACCAGACCCCCGGCCACCAGGGGCCAGGTCAGGGGGCGGGCCCGGGCGTGGAACTGCAGGAGGATCAGGCCGGTGACCGCGAACACCACGCAGGCCCCGGCGAAGACGTCGATGAACCAGCCCCAGGCCTTGCCGGCGTTGCGGCCCTTGTGCAGGTCGTTGAGCAGGCTGATCGCGCCGCGCGTGGTCTTCTCGTGCTCGACGGCGCCCGTGGCGCGGTCGATGCTGATCCAGGCGTCGCCGCCGGGACGGGCCAGGGCGACATAGACCTCTTCCTGCGACCACTCGCCCTCGCGGTGGGCGATGTCGGCGTCGACGGCCTTGTCCAGCCAGGCCTCGACCCGGATCGGCAGCGGGCGCTTGCCCTCGGTCGGACCCTTGGCGAGGTCGGCCAGCAGGTCGGCGGGCAGGGCGGCCTTGCGGTCGACCACCTTGGGCTTGGCCTCGATCTGGCCGGCGTGGTTCAGGGTGAAGCCGGTGACCGCGAACAGCAGCATGCCGATCAGGCTGATCGCGGCGCTGATCCAGTGCCACTGGTGCAGCTGCTTGAGCCAGAACGAGCGGCTTTGCTGGGCGGGTGCGGTCTTCACGAAATCCAGGGGCGGGAGGTCGGCGCGAGGCCTTGGTTGAGCTTCCAGCCCATACTTGAGAACGACTTGCAAAAGCAAGCCTTCACGCGCAACCGCGATCACCCTGACCGGCTTTCCGACCGGATTAAGGATTCCGCGAGAGGCCGCATGCGACGATAGCGCACGGAGACGGGCGCCGTGGGGGCGGCTAAATCTTCTTAATCAGTTGTTAAGCACGTCGGGGGCGAGCGGTGCGCAAGATCCTAGTGGCCGAGGACGACATCCTGCTGGCCACCATCCACGAGATCACGCTCAGCGAGGCGGGGTTCGACGTGCTGGTCTGCCGTGACGGCGCGCAGGCCCTGGAGGCGATGGACGCCTTCGATCCCGACCTGCTGATCACCGACTTCTCGATGCCCCGCATGAACGGCGGCGAGTTGATCAAGGCCACCCGCCGCCGGCGCGGCGCCCGCACGGCCGTCCTGCTGGCCTCGGCCCGCGACGAGCACCTGCTCAAGGACGACGAGCGCGGCGACGCCCGCCTGGAGAAGCCGATCTCGCCGGCGCGCCTGCTGGGCGCGGTGCGGGACCTGGAAGCGCGCTGGGACCGGGCGGCCTAAGGCGCTCCCGCCTTCAGGGCTTGAAGGGCTTGGCGGGGACCGCCGGCCTTGGAAGCAGCCAACCGCCGTCGCTCAACCAGTCGGCCAGCCGGTCGGGCCAGTGCAGGATCGACAGGCTCTCGGAATGGGCGGCGATGTTGAAGCCGTGGTCCATGTCGGCGAACATGTGCAGCTCGGCCGACACGCCGGCCTTGCGAAGCTGCTCATACAGGGTCACGGCCGGCTCGGCGCAGCACGCGTCCAGCGAACCGGCGGTGATGAACGCCGGCGGGGCGCCGGCCGGGGTCTGGGCCGGGACGCCCAGGGGACCGGGATAGACCAGCACCTGGAAATCGGGACGGGCGCTGACCGCGTCGAGCGGATCGGATGAGGTCGGCCCGGTTGTCGTGGAAGGGGGCGGCTCGGGGTTGTCGGCGACCAGCGAAACCAGTTCGCCGCCGGCCGAGAAACCCATCACGCCGATGCGATGCGGGTCCACGCCATACTGCGCGGCGTTCGCCCGGACCCATCGGACCGCACGGCGCAGGTCCGCGGCGGCGTCGCGGTCGATCGCATAGGTCGATCCCGCCTCGCGCGCCAGGCGGTACTTCAGGACGAAGGCGGTGACGCCGTAGCGGTTGAGGGCCTTGGCCGGACCGGCGCCCTCGTTGACGAAGACCAGCATGCGGTGGCCGCCGCCGGGCACGATGATGATCGCGGCGCCGTTGGCGTGGCGCGGGTCGGCGGGGAACACCGTCAGCGACGGACTGTGGACATTGCGCACATAGGTGTTCTCGACGATCTCGGGCTCGCCGGAGCGCTTTTCCGAGCCGGGCGCGCCGCGAGGCCAGAGCGAGACCGTCGCCGGGCCGCCGGCGACCGCCGAGGGTGCGCCTGGCGATGGACCGCCCGCCGCCGGCGCGGACGGAGCGCCGGCCAGGACCGCCATGAGGGCGACAGCGTGGACGAGCATGGAGGGCCTCCCGAACCGCGCCTGCGGCTTGCCTCGGCGTCCAGCCTCCACATTTCAGCAGGCGTTCCAACCACGACCATCGTCGGACGTTCGGCGTCGCCGCAGAACGCGGATCACCCGAAGACACCCTCTGCCCGCCTGATGAGCGCGTTCCAAAAACTCGACCAACCGCCCCATCTCCGCGACGCATGACCTCGACAAGCGGCGCTTTAGAGGAGAAGTATGCCGCCTTTCGTCGCGGGAGGATGCCCGCGCGTCGCATTGGGGTCGTTTCTTGAAAACGCTGTTCTTTACCGCCTCCGCCCTCGCCTTTTCCCTGACCTTCGGCGCCGCCTCGGCCCAGGAGCGCGTGCCGGTCCAGGCGCCGCCGACCCCGCCGATCGCCGCGGCCCAGGACGTGGCCTATCCGGGCGTGCTGAAGCTGTCGGTCGACGCCACCGACCTGGACCGCAAGATCTTCCAGGTCCGCGAGACCATCCCGGTCGCCAAGTCCGGCCCGATGACCATCCTCTATCCCCAGTGGGTTCCCGGCGGCCACTCGCCCCGCAACGACCTGGACAAGATGGCCGGCCTGGTGATCACCGCGAACGGCAAGACCCTGCCGTGGACCCGCGACCCGGTCGCCGTCCACGCCTTCCACTTCGACGTGCCGGACGGCGCGACCGAGATCCAGGTCAGCTTCCAGTTCCTCACCCCGGTGAAGGCCGACGTGGGCCGCATCCTGGTGACCGACGACATGCTGAACGTGCAGTGGCTGCAGCTGGGCTTCTACCCGGCCGGCTACTACACCCGCCGCATCCAGGTCGAGCCGACCGTGAAGCTGCCGGAAGGCTGGGGCTTCGGCACCGCCCTGGAGAAGGCCTCGACCAGCGGCCAGTCGACCACCTTCAAGACCACCACCTTCGAGACCCTGGTGGACTCGCCGATGTTCGCCGGCCGCTACTACAAGCAGGTCGACCTGGATCCCGGCGCGGCCGTGCCGGTGCGCCTGAACATCGTGGCCGACAAGCCCGAGCTGCTCGAGATCAAGCCGGAAGCCCTGCAGATCCACCGCAACCTGGTGCAGCAGGCCTACAAGCTGTACGGCGCGCACCACTACGACCACTACGACTTCCTGCTGGCCCTGACCGACAAGATGGGCGGCATCGGCCTGGAGCATCACCGCTCCAGCGAGAACGGCGTGGTTCCGAAGTACTTCACCGACTGGGACAAGACCTTCGTCGGCCGCGACCTGCTGGCCCACGAATACACCCACTCGTGGAACGGCAAGTTCCGCCGCGCCGCCGACCTCTACACCCCCACGCTGAACGAGCCGATGCGCGACAGCCTGATGTGGGTCTACGAGGGCCAGACCCAGTACTGGGGCAACGTCCTGGCCTCGCGCTCGGGCCTGCAGACCAAGCAGCAGGGCCTGGAGTCGCTGGCCATGACCGCCGCGCTCTACGACACCCGCGCCGGCCGCAACTGGCGCAACGTGCTGGACACCACCAACGACCCGATCATCGCCAACCGCAAGCCGGCCTCGTGGACCAGCTGGCAGCGCAGCGAGGACTACTATTCGGAAGGCCAGCTGGTCTGGCTGGACGCCGACACCCTGATCCGCGAGAAGACCGGCGGCAAGAAGTCGCTGGACGACTTCGCCAAGGCCTTCTTCGGCGTCGAGAACGGCTCGTACGTGGTGCTGACCTACGACTTCGACACCGTGGTCCAGACCCTGAACGGCGTCGTGCCGTACGACTGGGCGACCTTCCTGAAGACCCGCATCGAGGGCCTGTCCGAGCACGCCCCGCTGGATGGCCTGACCCGCGGCGGCTACAAGCTGGTCTATACCGACACCCCGACCGAGTTCTTCAAGGCGGCCGAGACCAAGGGCAAGATCGTCAACCTCAGCTACTCGCTGGGGATCACGGTCGGGGCCGGCGGCGTGCTGTCGGCGGTCAACTGGGACACCCCGGCCTTCAAGGCGGGCCTGACGGCCGGCGAGACCCTCGTGGCGGTCAACGGCACGGCCTACAGCGACGACCTGATCAAGGACGCGGTCAAGGCCACGGCCAAGACCGACGCCCCGCTGGTCGAGCTGCTGGTCAAGGACGGCGAGCGCTACCGGACGGTTAAGGTCGACTACCACGGCGGTCTGAAGTACCCGCGCCTGGAACGCATCGAAGGCACGCCGGCGCGGTTGGACGACATCTACGCGCCGAAGAAGTAGGGCGCGCGTAGGCGCTGAGACGGAAAGGGTCGCCGGTGGAAACGCCGGCGGCCTTTTTCGTGACGCGCTGGAAACCCCTCTCTCTTAGAGAGAGGGAGGGGCCCATGGCGTAGCCATGGGAGGGTGAGTGGTTACACTCTCTCCGGATGAAACGCGGCGGTTCGATTGGTTTCGGGGCTGTCCGTGACGGCGGCCTTCGTGCACCCGCTTGGCGCTAAAGGGGCGCGGCTGAACAGCTCCGGGTTTGCCGGTTGGCGGTGAAACCACTCACCCTCCCACCGCTTCGCGGCGGGCCCCTCCCTCTCTCAAAGAGAGAGGGGTTCCGAGGGCGCGCCCCACCCTCAGTTGACGCACGACATGTCCATTGCGGCGTCCAGCGGCCTTGATGCCGCCATGGGTTCCGTGAAAGACAGCCCAAGCTTCCGCTTCAGATGGACTGTCCTAGATGAACCGCACCGCCGCCCTGGTCCTGGGCCTCTGCCTGCTTTCGAGCCCCGCCCTGGCCCAGGAGGCTTCGGCCCCGCCGCAGCTGTCGGCCGCCGTCGACACCACCAAGACCCTGGCCGAGGGCCAGGCGTTCCTGGCCAGGAACGCCAAGGCGCCGGGCGTGGTCACCACGGCCTCGGGCCTGCAGTACAAGGTCACGACCTCGGGTCCCAAGACCGGCAAGTCGCCGAAGCTGGGCGACATCATCAAGGTGCACTACGAGGGCAAGCTGCTGGACGGCACGGTGTTCGACAGTTCGTTCCAGCGCGGCCAGGCGGCGATCATGCCGGCCGAGGGCCTGATCCCGGGCTGGCTGGAGGCCCTGCCGCTGATGCATGTCGGCGACGAATGGACCCTGTGGATCCCGGCCAGCCTGGCCTACGGCGACCGCGCGACGGGCCCGATCCCGGCCAACAGCGTGCTGGTGTTCCGCCTGCAGCTGATCGACATGCTGGCGGTGGACTGATCTGGAGGTCTGGCGGGGGCGAACACTTGCCCCCTACGGACCGCTTCGCGGTCGTCTTCCCCCAGAGGGGGAAGAGGTCGCGCGCCTAGCCTCCGCCCCCTATGGGGGCGGACAGGCGGCGAAGCCGCCAGGTGGGGGCAAGTGGGTGAGCCTCAGACCCCCGCCCGCGACACCATCAGCGGCTGGATCTTCGTCCCGAAGTCCTCGACCCCCTTCACGAAGTCGTCGAACACCAGCAGCACCCCGGCCGTGCCCTCGACGGCCGCGACCTCGTCCAGCATCCGCGCGACGCTCTCATAGCTGCCCACCAGCGTGCCCATGTTCAGGTTCACCGCCGATTCCGGCGCGGCCAGCTGGGCGGTGTTGGTGGTCGAGCCCGCCGCGGCGTTCGGGGCGGCCTGGTTGGTCAGCCAGGCCAGGGCCTCCTGGTCGGCGCCGGCGCGATAGGCCTGCCACTTGGCCATGGCCGCCTCGTCGGTCTCGTCGGCGATGATCATGAACAGGATGTACGAGGCCACGTCGCGGCCGGTCTTGTCGGCGGCGGCCTTCAGGCGGTCATTGACCCCGCCAAACGCCGTGGGGGTGTTGGTGCCCTTGCCCAGGGCAAAGCTGTAGTCGGCGTACTGGGCGGTGAAGGCCAGGCCCTCGTTGGACGAGCCGGCGCAGATCAGCTTGGTGTCCTCGGGGTGAGGGCTGACCCGGCAGTCGGTCATCTCGAAATACTTGCCCTTGAAGTTGCTGACGCCCGTATCGAGCAGCTCGCGCAGCACGGTCGCGTATTCGGCCAGGTAGTTGTAGCGGTCGGTGTAGTGCTGCTCGCCCGGCCACAGGCCCATCTGGTCGTATTCGGCCTTTTGCCAACCGGTGACCAGGTTGATGCCGAAGCGGCCCGGGGCGATCGAGTCGATGGTCGAGGCCATGCGCGCCACGATGGCCGGCGGGATGGTCAGGGTGGCGGCGGTGGCGAAGATCTTGATCTTCTCGGTCACGGCCGCCAGGCCGGCCATCAGGGTGAAGCTCTCGAGGTTGTGCTCCCAGAACTGGGTCTTGCCGCCGAAGCCGCGCAGCTTGATCATCGAGAGCGCGAAGTCGAAGCCGTACTTCTCGGCCTTCTGCACGATCTCCTTGTTCAGGGCGAACGACGGCATGTACTGCGGAGCCGCCTCGGAGATCAGCCAGCCGTTGTTGCCGATCGGGATGAAGACGCCGATTTCCATGGATTACTCCCCCTCTTGAAGGTCGCTGCCGAGGAAGCTCAGCAGGCGTGAATTGAAGGCCTCGGGCGCGGTGACCGTGAAGCCGTGGCCGCCCCAGGGGGCGATGTCGAGCACGGCGGCGGGCAGGCGCTCGGCCAGGCGGCGCGAGCAGGCCAGGGGCACCAGCATGTCGTCGGCGCTGGCGCTGACCAGCACCGGGCAGGTGATGCGCTCCAGGTCCGCGTCGATGTCGAAATCCAGCAGGGCCTGGATGCGGGCCCGCATGACGTCCGGGTCCGGGAAGCCGTGGATGTGGTGCACCTCCTCGGCCTCGAGGCGGGCGTTGTTGGCGGAGAGCCAGTCGGCCGGATACAGGAACAGCGGCTGGGCGTGGACATAGGCGGCGATGCCGGTGTTGTTCAGCAGGGCCAGGCGGGTGTCGAAACAGCGCTTGATGTGCGGGTCGGGCCGCGACCAGCCGTTGACCACCACCAGCCGGTCGATGCGGCCCGGATGGTCCAGCGCCAGGGCCAGGCCGGCGTTGCCGCCCGCCGCGTGGCCGACCACGTGGGCGCGGTCCAGGCCCAGGGCGTCCATGACCTTGACGATGTCGTCGCCCATCACCGCCACGCTGTGCGGGTCGGTCAGGGCGCGCACGCTGCGGCCCGTGCCGCGGTGGTCGTAGAGCACGACGCGGAACCGGCTCAGCAGGGCGTCCATCTGCGGGGCCCAGAAGGCGCCCGAGCCGCCCAGGCCCGCCGACAGGATCACCGTCGCGCGATCGGCGGCCGGGTCCCCATGGACCTCGTAGTACAGCCCGTCGACGGTCCCGCTGCGCATCGCCTACTTCTTGCCGATATGCGCGACCGAGGCGATCTCGACCACGAAGCCGGGCTTCACCAGGCCGCACTGGATGCAGTAGCGGGCCGGCTTGTCGCCGGGGAAGTACTCGGCATAGACCTTGTTGATGGTCTGGTAGTTGGACCAATCGGTCAGGAAGATGTGGTTCATGGTCACGTCGTCCATCGTGCCGCCGGCGGTCTCGATGACCGACTTGATGGTCTCCAGCACCTGGCGGGTCTGGGCCTCGGCGTCATCCGGGAAGGCGACGTTGTTGTCCTTGTCGAAGGCCAGGGTGCCCGAGACGTAGACGATCCCGTCGGCCAGGGTCCCCGGCGAGAACGGCGCGATCGGCGTGCCCGTGCCGGGCGGGATGATGACGGTCTTGGGCATTCTATCTTCCCCTTCCAATTCCAAGTGGTCTGCGTCGCGCGCCTAGGCTTCCCGCTGCCCGACCGCGCCCTTGAAGTCGGCCGTGGTCGAGACCCAGCCGAAGAACTTCTCGATGTTGTAGAGGGCGGCCTGCTGCACGAACTCGGGACCCGCCTGGTGGGTGGCGTCCTCCAGCACGGTGCCGAAATATTCCAGGAAGAAGCCGTCGCGCAGGGTCGACTCCACGCAGACGTTGGTGGCGATGCCGACGAACACCAGGTGGCGCACGCCGCGCGAGCGCAGCACGCTGTCCAGCTGGCTGTTGAAGAAGCCGCTGTAGCGGGTCTTGTGCAGCACGATGTCGCCGGGGACGGGCTTGAGGTCGTCGACCAGCTCGTAGTCCCAGCCGCCCTTGGCCAGCAGCTTGCCCTGCAGCTCGGGCCGGGCGCGCATGGTCTTCAGGGCGTTGGACTTGTGCCAGTTGGGCGAGCCGGGGCCGCCGGCCTCGACATAGTCGGGGTCCCAGCCGTTCTGGAAGTAGATCACCGGCATGCCCGCGCCCCGGGCCACGTCCAGCACGCCCTTGATCTTGTCGATCACCGCCGCCGCGCCGCTGATATCGAAGCCGGCCAGGTCCAGATAGCCGCCGGGCGAGGCGTAGGCGTTCTGCATGTCGATGACGATCACGGCGGTCTTGTCGACGGGCAGGGCGATCGGCTCGGGCCGGGCGGGCAGCATCAGGGTGTCGGGTGTCGTCATAAGCTCGATCTCTCGCTGGGCCGGCCCAGGGGGTGAGCGACGCAGGTAAGACCATCGTGGAGCGGCGCGCAATCGACCAGTGATCGCCGAACGGCGCCTGGGCGCGTTTTGCCCGGATCCTGTGCTAATTCAGAAACGACTTACTAATTTCCAACCGCCGGAGCGCCCGCCGGATGCTCGGCCTCCTCCTTGCCCGTACGAGGTAGGGACAGGGTCAGGACGCAGACCAGGCCGCTGGGGCGGTAGTCGAGGCGGGCCTCGCCGGCCAGGTCGGATTTCAGGCTGGCGGCGATCAGGCGCGAGCCGAAGCCCTGGCGGGCGGGCGGCGACACCGGCGGGCCGCCGCGCTCCTCCCAGTGCAGGGTCAGGCGGTGCTGGGCGCCGGGATCCACGTGCCAGACCACCGTCACCGAGCCCTCGGGAACCGACAGGGCGCCGTACTTGACCGCGTTGGTGCCCAGCTCGTGGAACACCATCGACAGGGCGAGGGCCGCGTTGGGCGTCAGGGCCACGGTCGGGCCGGCCAGGACGGTGCGGTCCAGATACGGCTCGAGGGTCTCCTCCAGGATCTCCTTGAGGTCGGCGCCTTCCCAGACGCTCTGGGTCAGCAGGTCGTGGGCCCGGGCCAGGGCCATGATCCGTTCGTTGAAGGCGTGCAGGCCGGGCGTGTCGGCGGGGCGGCCCAGGCTCTGGCGGGCCAGGGACTGCACCGTGAACAGGGTGTTCTTCACCCGGTGGTTCAGCTCGTTGATCATCAGCTGCTGGCGCTGGTGGGCGCGCTGTTCCTCGTCCTCGCGGGCCCGCAGCTGGTCGGCGGCGTCGTGCAGGGCCGCGCGCACCTCGGCGATCTCGACATAGCGGCCGGGGACCAGGGCGATCGGCTCGCCCGCCGCCATGGCCTTGGCGTCGGCGCCCAGGCCGCGCACCGCGGCCGAGATGTCGCGCGCCACCACCACGGCCACGGCCACGCCGATGACCAGCAGCAGCACGCTGGCGGCGGTCAGCCAGCCCACCGACGACCAGTTGGCCCGGCTCAGCTCGCGGCGCGGCACGCCGACGATGAACGACCAGCCGCTGGTCGCCGACCGGCTGAAGGCCGACAGGGTGGGGGTGCCGTCCAGGGTGTGGCTCAGCGTCACCCCCTCGGGGCCGCGCGCCATCGCCTTGCGCATGTCCTGGCTGGCCGTGCGGCCCAGGAAGCGATCGGCGTCCCGCGAGCGCGACACCAGCATGGCGTTGCCGTCGACGATGCTGGCCGTCCAGCTGGGCGGGATGTTCTGGCTGGCGAAGATCGACGAGAACGCCGCCGGCCGCTGCTGGTAGGCCAGGTCGTAGAGCCGGCCGTTCACGATCACCGGCATGTCGATCGACACGAAGGGCTCGAACTGGCCGGGGCGCTTGGGCCGCACCAGGTTCGACACCGTCGTGCGGCCGGCGCGGATGGTCTGCCAGCGGTAGTCGGGCAGGGCGTAGGACGGCGGCGGCTGGCCGGGCGGCAGGCGAGTGTTGACCAACTGGCGCTGGTTGTCCAGCAGCACGACCCAGCCCTCGCCGCCCTGCACGGCGGCCCGGGCCTGCCGCTCGAAGGCGGGGATGTCGCCGGCGATCAGGTCGGGCGAGACCGCCAGGGTCTGCAGGATGCTCTGGCCCTGGCCGATCTGGCGGTCGGTGGCCAGCACCAGGGCGCGGGTGGTGGCGATCAGTTGCCGCTCGTAGCGAGCCCGGCTCTCGCCGAACTCGGCGCGGGCCAGCAGGGCCATGAACAGGGTGGCGGGCACCACCAGGCTCAGGGCCATGAGCAGCAGGCGCCGGCGCACGGTGCCGGCGGCGGGCGGAGGCGGGGTCGTGGCGGGGTCGGGGGCGACCGGGTCTTGCAAGGGCGGGGGCTCATCCTTGGGGGACGCGCTCAAGTGAAGGCGACCGCCGCGCCGGGTCAAGCGCTTAAGGCGAACCGGGCGGCCGTTGACGCCACCGGCAACCTTAAGGCGGGCTTGGGGTTCTTTTCTCCGCCCACGGCAAAGATGTCGGGGTTCATGGGAGACTTCACAGCATGCGTATCGTGACCATCGCGGCCGTCGCCGCCCTCGCCCTCGGCGCCGCCGCCTGCCAGCCCAAGGCTGAAAAGGCCGCCGACGCCGCCGCCGACGCCAACGCCGCCGCCGCCTCCAGCCAGCAGGCCGCCGACGCCGCCGCCCAGGCCGCCAACGCCAGCACCACCGCCGCCCAGAGCGGCGACACGGCCACCGCCAAGGCCGCCGGCGACACCGCCGCCGCCGCGGGCGACCAGGCCGAGAAGGCCGGCGACCAGGCCAAGGACGCCGGCCACGACGCCAAGGACGCGGCGCACTAGTCAGCGCTTCAGATAAGGTGCGTTCGATCCTTAGTCGAACGCCCCTTATCCATCCGTCATTCCCGCCCTTGTGGCGGGAACCCCTCCGTCCGCCGCAAGAGCGGATGAGTGGCGCGCCCGCGCGCCAGGCGCCTTCACGCGCCAGCTGAACCAGGGGTTCCCGCCACAAGGGCGGGAATGACGAGGGATATATCGAGGGACTGATCGAACAAGCGTGCGGGGCGC
This sequence comes from Caulobacter sp. 05T431, assembly GCF_056665975.1. Taxonomy (NCBI): domain Bacteria; kingdom Pseudomonadati; phylum Pseudomonadota; class Alphaproteobacteria; order Caulobacterales; family Caulobacteraceae; genus Caulobacter; species Caulobacter sp. 05T431. Next base: position 80,907 of record NZ_JBFTKU010000002.1, read on the forward strand.
GCGTTCCCCCTCCATGCCCAAAACCCGCACGACCCGCCGCAAGGCCACCCCCGCCGCCGCCTTCGCCCTGGCCACGACCGGCGCCGAGCTGGCCCTGGCCTCGCTGCGCGTCGTCAACGCCCGCACGCCGATGATCGCCCGGGCGATCAGCGACCCGATGCGCGGCAACTACGCCGAGCTGACGCGGATGGTCTCGGAGAAGCCCGTGGCCTTCGCCCAGGGCGCCCACGCCGCCGGACCGGCCTGGCTGGCCATGGCGGCGGAGTCCAACCGCTATCTTTCCCGATCCTGGGCTCAGGCCTGGAAGACCCCAAGCTGGGGGCTGGCGCCGAGCCTGAACACCTCGCTGGACGCCATGGCGTTCTGGGGGCGGATGATGTCGCTGGGCATGGCCTGGCAGTCGGCGATGCTGGCCCCGCTGCACGCCGCCGCGACCGCCAACGCCCGTCGGCTGGACGCCAAGGCCTGAGGCCGGCGCGCACGCCCGACGCGAGGGAAGGCGCGTTTTTTCCTAGCCGAGCCCCGGAAATGTCCGCCATCCTCACCATGTTGGGACCGAAGGCGGCGCCCAGACCGCCTGGACCCCGCGCGAGGAGAGACGCCTGCATGTCCGGAGCCGCCCCCCGAGCCGCCGTCGATTTCGACCGCATGACCACCCTCGGCGACGTCGCCCGCTATCACCGCGAGGTGCGTCCCGACGCCACCGCCCTGCAGTTCGAGGGGCGCGCGACCACCTTCGCCGACTTCGACCGCCACACCGACCGCGTGGCCGCCGCCCTGTTGGCCGAGGGCCTGAACAAGGGCGACCGCATCGCCTATGTCGGCAAGAACAGCGACCACTATTTCGAACTGCTGTTCGGGGCGGCCAAGGCCGGGGTGGTGCTGGCCCCAATCGGCTGGCGCCTGGCCCCGCGCGAGATCGCCTACATCCTGGGCGACGCCGAGGCCCGCATGGTGTTCGTCGGTCCCGAGCTTCTGGCCCATGTCCGCGACGTGGCCGTGCTGATGCTGGACCAGCCGGTGGTCATCGCCATGGAGGCCAACGAGTACGGCCACCCCACCTTCGAGGCCTGGCGCGACGCCTGCCCGGAGGGCTCCCTTCCCGCGCCGGTGACCCCGGCCGACGTCGCCGTCCAGCTCTACACCTCGGGCACCACCGGCCGGCCCAAGGGGGCGATGCTGACCCACGCCAACATCCTGGCCACCCGCCGGCTGGCGGCCGAGGCCGACATGGACTGGAACCGCTGGGGTCCCGAGGACGTCAGCCTGGTGGCCATGCCCGTGGCCCACATCGGCGGCACCGGCTGGGGCGTGGTGGGGCTGGTCAACGGCGCCAAGGGCGTGGTGGCCCGCGAGTTCGACCCGACCAAGGTGCTGGACTTCATCGAGAAGGACCGGGTCTCCAAGATGTTCATGGTGCCGGCCGCCCTGCAGATCGTGGTGCGCCTGCCGCGCGCCCGCCAGGTCGACTACAGCCGCCTGACCCACATCCTGTACGGCGCCGCGCCCATCCCGCTGGACCTGCTGCGCGAGTGCCTCGAGGTGTTCGGCTGCGGCTTCGTCCAGCAGTACGGCATGACCGAGACGACCGGCACGATCGTCTATCTGCCGCCGCAGGACCACGACCCGGCCGGCAACGCCCGCATGCGCTCGGCCGGCCTGCCCATGCCCGGCGCCGAGCTGAAGATCATCGGCGACGACGGCCGCACCCTGGGTCCGAACGAGGTCGGCGAGGTGGCCGTGCGCTCGCCCGCCAACATGGCCGGCTACTGGAAGATGCCCGAGGCGACGGCCGACACTATCGATTCCGATAGCTGGTTGCGCACCGGCGACGCGGGCTACATCGACGAGGACGGCTACCTGTTCATCCACGACCGCGTGAAGGACATGATCATCTCCGGCGGCGAGAACATCTATCCGGCCGAGGTCGAGAGCGCGGTCTACGGCCATCCGCACGTGGCCGAGGTGGCGGTGATCGGCGTGCCCGACGACACCTGGGGCGAGGCGGTCAAGGCGGTGGTCGCCCTCAAGCCCGGCGCGCCGGAAGACCCCGCCGACATCATCGCCTTCGCCAAGACCCGGATCGCCGGCTTCAAGGCGCCCAAGACCATCGACTTCATCGAGGCCCTGCCGCGCAACGCCTCGGGCAAGATCCTGCGGCGCGAGCTGCGCGACCCGTACTGGGCGGGCAAGACGAGACAGGTGAACTGAATGGCGGACGGTGGAAGTCGAACGGCGGGGCTGGTCCAGGGGCTGTATCAGCCCGAAGGCGCGCCGCGCGTCGACTTCCGCAGCCCTCCCGGCGAGCCGGCCCTGGCCGCGCCGGACTCGGTGTCGTGGCGGGTGTTCAAGAACCCGGTCTCGCTGTTCGTCGGCGGGGTGACGGCGGTGATCCTGGAGCTGGCCGAGCCGCGGGTGCGCTCGGGCGTCTGGGAGCATTCCAGCTTCCGCAAGGCGCCGCTGCCGCGCCTGAAGCGAACGGGCCTGGCGGCCATGGTCACGGTCTATGGAGCGCGCTCGGTCGCCGAGAAGATGATCGCCGGCGTGCGCCGCATGCACGACCGGGTCACCGGCGACACACCGGCCGGGGCGGCCTACCGGGCCAACGATGTCGAGCTGCTGGACTGGGTGCAGGCCACGGCCAGCTTCGGCTTCATGGAGGCCTATCACGCCTATGCCCGCCCGCTGAGCGCGGCGGACCGCGACCGCTTCTACGCCGAGGCCGCCCCGGCGGCGGCCCTCTACGGCGCGGTCGGGGCGCCGGCCTCGGTGGCGCAATGGGAGGCCCAGCTGGCGGCGATGCTGCCCAAGCTGGAGCGCCACGCGATCGTCTTCGAGTTCCTGGACCTGATGCGCCGGACGGCGATCCTGCCCGGGCCGCTGGGCGGTCTGCAGGGGGCGCTGATCCGGGCGGCGGTGGCGATCACGCCGGGCGCCGTACGTGAGGTCGTGGGGCTGGGGTCTGAGTGGGACCTGGGGCCGGTCGAGCGGCGGCTGGTCAAGCTGGCCGGGGCGGCGGCCGACCGGATCCCTGTGAAGGGCACGCCGGCGGTGGAGGCGTGTCAGCGGATGGGGCTGGCGGGGGACTATCTGTACCGCCGGTGAGGCGAACACTTGCCCCCTACGGACCGCTTCGCGGTCGTCTTCCCCCAGAGGGGGAAGAGGGGATTAGCGCGGCGTCCTCCGCCCCCTATGGGGGCGGACAGACGGCGTAGCCGTCAGGTGGGGGCAAGTGGGTGAGCCTCCCACGTCCCCCTAATCCGTATTCCCCTGATGCTCCACATGCCCCTCGCGCACCTCGGTCCGCGAGAACACCTCCTCCTGGCCGTCCTGCAGCAGTTCCTCGGCGTCGGCCTTGTCCTGTTCGGCCTGGGCCAGGACGAGGCGCAGGGCGTCGACCTCGGTCTGGGCCTCGACCACGACGCTGCGGAGCGGGGCTTCCGGCGGGGCGTCGCCGAGACGGACATCGATGCGCCAGCGGGTGGTCATGCAGCTTCTCCGAGGTTGAAGGCGTTGGTTCGCTCCTCAGGTAACGCACCATTGCACCGTGCGGCGTTTCTGGCGAGGTTGCGGCGAGTTCAGTTGGGGAGTCTTTGATGGCGATGGGCGGCGGGCGAAAGGGTCCTGGGCGTAGAGGCGTGGACCGGAGGACGGTCCTGGCCGGCGCGACGGGACTGGCGGGGTTCGCCCTGGCCGGGGCGGGCGCGGCCCGCGCCGCCTCGCCCCGGGTCGAGTCCCTGATCGCCCAGATGACCCTGGAGGAGAAGGCCGGCCAGTTGTCGTGCTATTCCGACATGATCCGGCCGCCCGTCGGCGACATCAATCCGCTGGTCAACCAGCGCAACACCCAGCAGATCCTGGCCGACCTGCGGGCCGGGCGGATCGGGACGCTGATGAATGGCGTCGGGGTCGAGGGGGCGCTGCTAGCCCAGACGGCCGCCGTCGAGCACTCGCGCCTGCGCATCCCGGTGCTGTTCGCCGCCGACGTGATCCACGGCTTCAAGACCGTCTATCCGATCCCGCTGGGCGAGAGCGCCAGCTTCGATCCCACCCTGGCCGAGCGCACCGCGCGGGCCGCGGCGATCGAGGCCTCGTCCTACGCCAACCACTGGACCTTCGCCCCGATGGTCGACGTGGCCCGCGACCAGCGCTGGGGCCGGGGCGCGGAAGGGTCGGGCGAGGACGTGTTCCTGGGCGAGGTGATGGCCCAGGCCCGGGTGCGCGGCTTCCAGGGCCGCGACCTGACCGCCCCCGACAGCCTGCTGTCGACCGCCAAGCACTTCGCCGCCTACGGCGCGGTGGCGGCGGGGCTGGACTACAACACCGTCGACCTCAGCGAGGAGACCCTGCGCGAGGTGCACCTGCCGCCGTTCAAGGCCGCCTTCGACGCCGGCTGCCTGGCGGTGATGTCGGCCTTCAACGACATCAACGGCGTACCGTCGACGGCCAACAAGCACCTGCTGACCGACATCCTGCGCGGCGAGTGGAACTTCAAGGGCGTGGTCATCTCCGACTACACCGCCGACCAGGAGCTGGTGGCCCACGGCTACGCCGCCGACGACAAGGACGCCGCGCGGCTGGCCATCCTGGCGGGCGTCGACATCAGCATGCAGAGCGGGCTCTACAGCCGCTACCTGCCCGAGCTGGTCGCCCAGGGCCTGGTGCCGATGGCCACGGTCGACAACGCCGTGCGCCGGGTGCTGAACCTGAAGGAGGCGCTGGGCCTGTTCGACCGGCCTTTCCGCTCGATCGACGCCAAGGCCCAGGCCGAAAACACCGCCACCCCGGCCATGCGGGCGCTTTCCCGTGAGGCCGGCGGCAAGTCGATCGTGCTGCTGAGGAACGACAACGCCCTGCTGCCCCTGCCGACCAAGGGCAAGAAGCTGGCCCTGATCGGCCCGTTCGCCGAGGACCGCGCCAACATCCTGGGCCCCTGGGCCTTCTTTGGCGACCCCAGCCTGGGCGTCGACCTGGCCACCGGGATCCGTGAGGCGATGGCCGATCCGTCGCAGCTGATCGTCGCCCAGGGCTGCGACGTCGAGAACACGATCCCCGGCGGCTTCGACAAGGCCGTCGCCGCCGCCAAGGCCGCCGACGTGGTGCTGCTGGCGGTGGGCGAGAGCCAGAACATGTCGGGCGAGGCCCAGTCGCGCACCGAGATCGGCCTGCCGCGCGTGCAGCAGCAACTGGCCGACCTGGTCGGGGCCGTGGGCAAGCCGACGGTGGTGCTGCTGCGCCACGGCCGGGCCCTGGTGCTGGAGGGGGCGGTCAAGGCCGCGCCGGCCGCCCTGGCCACCTGGTTCCTGGGCACCGAGACTGGCCACGCCGTGGCCGACGTGCTGTTCGGCAAGGTCAATCCGTCGGCCCGCCTGCCGGTCAGCTTCCCGCACGAGAGCGGTCAGGAGCCGTTCGCCTACAACCACCGCACCACCGGTCGTCCCGCGCCCCAGGCCGACGACAGCCAGGAGTACAAGGCCCGCTGGCGCACGACGCGCAACGAGGCGCTGTACCCGTTCGGCCACGGCCTGTCGTACACGACCTTCGCCTTGAGCGACGTCAAGCTGTCGACCACCCGCCTGGCCTGGAACGACAAGCTGTTCATCACCGCCACCGTGGCCAACACCGGCAAGGTCGCTGGCGAGCACGTGGTCCAGCTCTATGTCCGCGACCGCGTGGCCAGCCGCACCCGGCCCATCCGCGAGCTCAAGCGCTTCCTGCGGGTGGCGCTGAAGCCGGGCGAGAAGCGCGAGGTGCGCTTCAGCCTGGAGCGCGGCTCGCTGATGTTCGTCGGCGACAACGACCGCTGGATCGCCGAGCCGGGGATGTTCGACCTGTGGGTGGCCAACAGCGCCGTGGACGGGCTGGCGGCGAGCTTCGAGCTGCTGGGGGCTTAGGGAAATCCCTCTCTCCATGAGAGAGGGATCAGGTTGGCGTTTGACATCCCAAGCTCGACCGATCATTTATCCTACAAATAACAGCCTAGAGTCGGAAACGCTTGCCCATGACCGTCGCCACCCCCATCCGCGTGGCCCTGATCGGCCTGGGCAAGATCGCCCGCGACCAGCACCTGCCGGCCATGGCCGGCAACCCGGACTTCGAGCTGGCAGCCATCGTCAGCCGCCACGCCGAGCAGCCGGGCCTGCCCAGCTTCCACACGTTCGATGAGCTGCTGGCCAGCGGCGTCGCCTTCGACGCCGTCGCCCTGTGCACCCCGCCCCAGGTCCGCCACGGCCTGGCCCGCCAGGCGCTGGAGGCCGGCAAGCACGTGATGCTGGAAAAGCCGCCCGGCGCGACGCTGAGCGAGGTCGAGGACCTGCGCCAGGTGGCCGAAGCCCATGGCGTCACCCTGCAGGCCACCTGGCACTCGCGCTACGCCCCCGCCGTGCAGCCGGCCCGCGACTGGCTGGCCGGCAAGGCGATCACCGCCGCCCGCATCAACTGGCGCGAGGACGTCCGCGTCTGGCATCCGGGCCAGGACTGGATCTGGGAGCCGGGCGGCCTGGGCGTGTTCGATCCCGGCATCAACGCCCTGTCGATCGCCACCGCCGTCCTGCCGCGCCCGTTCTTTCTCACGTCCGCCGTCCTGCACGTGCCCGAGAACCGCCAGTCGCCGATCCAGGCCGAGCTGGACTTCGTCGACACTTTCGGCACGCCGGTCCGCGCCGAGTTCGACTTCCTGCAGACCGGCCCGCAGAGCTGGGACATCGAGATCGACACCGACGCCGGCGCCCTTCGCCTGTCGCACGGCGGGGCCAGGCTGTGGATCGACGGCGCCCTGGTCCACGAGGCGCCCGAGGCCGAGTATCCGGGGCTGTACGCCCGGTTCGCCCAGCTGATCGCGTCCGGTGCGTCCGACGTCGACGTCACGCCGCTGCGCCACGTGGCCGACGCCTTCCTGCTGGGCCGGCGCGTCGCCGCGCCCGCCTTCGTCGAGTAGGGGCGTCGAGTAGGGGCGCGGCGGTCTTTACCGTCCCGGACAACGACGTTCTTGCATAAAGGCGAGCGCCCACGTTAGGTACCACCCAGGGGCGTGAGACCTGCGTACGGCGTTGTGGCTGACGGGGAGGGGGCGCGTCCGGGGAGAGACGCGTGAAGGTCCTGGACGCACCGTTGCCGCCGCCGCTGCTCGCCGCGCTCCGGGCCTGCCGCCCGCACCTCGTGGCCGCCGCCGTCTTCAGCGCGCTGATCAACATCCTGCTGCTGGCCCCGACCATCTACATGATGCAGGTCTACGACCGCGTCGTGCCCACCGAGGGCCGGCTGACCCTGCTGTACCTGACCCTGGTCGTGGCCTTCGCCCTGGCCACCCAGACGGCGCTGGAGTCGGTGCGCTCGCGCCTGCTGACCCTGGCCGGCCTGCGGCTGGACCGGCTGCTGGCCGGGGGCATCCTGCAGAAGCTGATGAGCGCCATGGCGCCCGGCTCGTCGGCCCAGGGCATGCGCGAGTTCGACCTGGTGCGCCAGGCCATGTCCGGCCCGGTGGCCACCGCGATCATGGATATCCCGTGGACGCCGATCTACGTGCTGGTCGCCTTCATGATCCACCCGGCCCTGGGCGCCATGACCGTGGCCGGCGGCGCGCTGCTGGTGACCCTGGCGGTGCTGAACGAGCGGGCCACGCGCAACCGGGCTCGCGAGGCCTTCATGGCCCAGTCCCAGGCCTACGCCTCGCAGGAGGCGGCCGCCGCCAACGGCGAGGTGGTGCGCGCCCTGGGCATGCGCGGTGCCCTGCGCGAGCGCCAGCTGGCCGACCGCCGCACGGGCCTGGACCTGTCGGCCAAGGCCCAGTTCACCGGCGGCGGCTATTCGGCGGCCACCAAGTTCACCCGCATGTTCCTGCAGTCGGCCGCCCTGGGCCTCGGCGCCTGGCTGGCGGTGGACAAGCAGATCTCGGCCGGCGCGATCATCGCCGCCTCGGTGCTGATGAGCCGCGCGCTGCAGCCGATCGAGCAGCTGGTCGGGTCGTGGGGCCTGGTCGGTCAGGCGCGCGGCGCGCTGAACAACCTGATCAAGCTGTTCCCGCCCACCCAGGGGCTGGAGGTGTCTGGCACCCAGCTGCCGGCCCCCACCGGCGCGCTGTCGCTGGAGCAGGTGGCCGTGCGCGCGCCCGGCGAGGGGCCGGTGCTGCTGCGCGGCGTGGCCCTGAAGCTGGCGCCCGGCGAGATCCTGGGCGTGATCGGCCCCAGCGGGGCGGGCAAGACGACCCTGGCGCGGGTGGCCGCGGGGGCGATCACGCCCGACGCCGGCACCGTGCGCCTGGACGGCGCCAACCTGGCCGACTGGGACGGCGACAAGCTGGGCCGCTACATCGGCTACGTGCCGCAGGACTCGGCCCTGATGGCCGGCTCGATCAAGGACAACATCTCGCGCTTCGCCATCTGGGCGGGCGGCGACCCCGCCATCGTCGACGCCAATGTGGTGGCCGCCGCCCAGGCGGCCGGGGTGCATGAGCTGATCCTGCGCTTCCCCAAGGGCTACGACACCCACCTGGGGGCGGGCGGGCGCGGGCTTTCGGCCGGCCAGGCCCAGCGCGTGGCCCTGGCCCGGGCGCTGTACGGCGATCCGCCGCTGCTGATCCTGGACGAGCCCAACTCGGCCCTCGACGCCGACGGCGAGCTGGCGCTGAACAACGCCATCCTGGCCGCCAAGACGCGGGGCGCGGCGATCCTGATCGTCGCCCACCGCACGGGCATCCTCAACATCGCCGACCGCCTGCTGGTGCTGCGCGACGGCCAGATGGAGCTGCTGGGCCCGCGCGCCGAGGTCGTGGCCAAGATGGCCGAGGCCGCCAAGGCCAACGCCGCCAAATCCGCTTCCACCGCCCTGCAGGCCGCCAAGCCATGATCGCGCTCAATCTCGACGGCCCCGAACAGACGCCGGAACCGCCTCCGGAGGAGACCCCCGCCAAGGTCCCGCCGCGCCTGTCGGACGACCCCACCCGGATGATCCGCATCGGCGCGGGGGTGGCGGGCCTGTTCTTCGTCGGCTTCCTGGGCTGGGCGGCCCTGGCCCCGCTGGACGCCGGCGCGTACGCGCACGGCGTGATCGCCGTGGCCGGCAACCGCCAGGCGGTGCAAAACCGCGAAGGCGGGGTGGTCACCGGCATCCGGGTGGTCGAGGGCCAGAGCGTGGTCAAGGGCCAGATCCTGGTCGAGCTGTCGGCGTCCGAGCTGCGGGCCAGCGAGCGCGGCATGACCGGCGAGGTCCTGACCCTGCTGGCCCAGCGCGCCCGCCTGATCGCCGAGCGCGACCGCCAGCCCGGCTTCGCCGCGCCGCCGGAGTTCGCCAAGCTGACGCCCGAGGACCAGCCGCTGGCCGACGAGGCCCTGCGCCTGCAGCGCCAGCAGTTCCAGGCCCGCCGCAGCTCGCTGCAGACCCAGCGCGGGGTGCTGAACCAGCGCATCCTGCAGCTGAGCCAGCAGTCCAGCGGCGCCGAGCGCCAGCTGGACGCCAACCGCGAGCAGCAGAAGCTGATCGAGGAGGAGCTGGAGGGCGTCCAGGACCTGGCCGCCAAGGGCTACGCGCCCAAGACCCGGGTGCTGGCCCTGCAGCGCAGCGCCGCCTCCCTGACCGGCGAGGACGGCGCCTATCGCGCCCAGATCGCCCGCTCGGCCGAGCAGATCGGCGAGACCCGCCTGCAGACCCTGTCGCTGGAACGCCAGATGATGGAGGAGGTCTCGGGCCAGCTGCGCGACGTGCAAGTGCGCCTGGACGACCTGCAGCCCAAGCTCCTGGCCGCGCGCGAGCAGCTGTCGCGGGCCACGGTCCGCGCGCCGTCGGGCGGCAAGGTGGTGGGGCTGAACGTCTTCACCGTCGGCGGGGTGGTGGCGCCCGGCCAGACCCTGATGGAGATCGTGCCTCAGGACCGCCGCCTGGTGATCCAGGCCAAGGTCTCGCCCAACGACGCCGACGACCTCAAGCCCGGCCAGAAGACCCAGATCCGCTTCACCTCGCTGCACGAGCGCGACCTGCCGCTGCTGAACGGCACCCTGACCGAGCTGTCGGCCGACAGCTTCACCGACGAGAAGACCGGGGTGCAGTACTTCCGCGCCGAGGTCGCCGCTCCGCCCGAGGAGCTGGAGAAGATCCGCAAGATCCGCGGCGCCCAGTCGGGCCTGCAGGCCGGCCTGCCGGTCGAGGTGCTGATCCCGCTGCGCAAGCGCTCGGCCCTGGCCTATCTGGTCGAGCCGATGTTCCAGACCTTCTGGCGGATGGGCCGGGAGCATTAGAACCCCTCTCTCTTTGAGAGAGGGAGGGGCCCGCCGCGAAGCGGTGGGAGGGTGAGAGGTTTCACCGCCGGCCGAAAAGTCTCGAGCCGTTCGGCCGGGTGGCTTGCGGCGTTCTGGGACGCTTGAACCGTTCGACTATCCAGCTTTGAGTATTGCCGAAACAAGGTGGGGACGAGATCTCGTCAGTGTCCGATCGGGTAGGCCGTACCCACTCACCCTCCCACCGCCTGCGGCGGCGGGCCCCTCCCTCTCTCCATGAGAGAGGGGCGAGAAAACCGCCAGCGCTGTCATCGGGAAAATAAAAGGCGGGCCTCCCCCAAGGCCCGCCTTCAGTTTGTGGGTCCCCCTCGGGACGTGGGCGGCGCTGGTCGCGAGGGCCCCCCCAGGCCTGGCGGTACGCCGTTCTCCGAGCCGATGACGTCGCGTCAAAGCATCGGTGAATATGGTCCAGGACGATACTGATCACTGACCAGTGTTCGTCCCGCGGGACCGACACCAGTAAGGCTTTGCGCGGCGTAACCATTACATGCCGGTCCCATTTTCTTGATCCTTTGTCTCAAAGGAAAAGGCCGCCCTCGCGTGGTGCGACGAACTCCCGCATTGGGCGAACAGAGTAAACGCGTAAATGTGCCTTGGGGGAGGCCTTATGAGTGAACCTTTCAACCCGCCCGGCGAGACCGTTTTCGAGCTCGGGCGGACGAACTTCAGCACCCGGAGCGTTCCGCCCGAGGAGCGACACGACTATTATCGACGTGAGGTGCTGGTCGCGCTGGACGCGCGCGATCCCGAACCGGGGTTCACGGCCAACATCACCTCGCTGCGTCTGGGGCCCCACGCCTTCTACGTGACCGAGACCGGCGGCCAGACCGTGTTCCGCACGCCGGAGATGGTCGCCGCCGACGGCCTGGACCACTACATCGTCCAGTTCAACATCGCCGGGTCGCATACGGGCGACTTCGACGGCGTGCCGTTCTCGTTCGGTCCGGGCGAGGTGGGGATCTGCGACCTGTCGCGGCCGATGCTGATGCACTCGACCGCGGTCAAGGTGCTGTCGACCTTCCTGCCGCGCGCCGCCGTCGACGCCGTGGCGCCGGGCATCGCCCTGCACGGCATGGTGCTGGACGGCAATCGCGCCGGCCTGCTGATCGAGCACCTGACGGCCGTGACCCGCTGGTTCCCCCAGCTGGTGCCCGAGACCCTGCCCGGCATCACCCGCGCCACCACCGAGCTGCTGGGCGCCTGCCTGGCCATGGAGGCCCGGCGGGCCGACTTCGGCGTGCGCGAGTCGCCGGTGCTGATGCGGGCCCGCGCCTATGTCGAGCACAACCTGCTGGAGCCCGGCCTGAACCCCGCCAAGATCAGCGAGGCCCTGGGCGTGTCGCGCTCCACCCTCTACCGCCTGTTCGAGCCCCTGGGCGGGGTGACGGCCTATATCTGGGACCGCCGCCTGCACCTGGCGCGCGCCGCCCTGCTGGACCCCAAGCGGGCCCGGCGGATCAGCGAGATCGCCTTCCAGTGCGGGTTCTCCAGCGAGGCGCACTTCAGCCGCAGCTTCCGCAAGGCGTTCAACATCCGCCCCAGCGACCTGCGCTCGCTGCAGCCGGCCCTGGTGGACGAGCCGGACACCCCGTTCTCGAAGTGGACCGACACGGCGCGGGGGACCTGACCCCGCCCCAGGCGGTCGGGGGAGGGCGCTGCACCGAAACTGCACGTGAAACGCGTCGCGGCGACGGTTTGCTCTCCACCGCGTCCGGGCACTCAGCGGGCTCCAGAAGCCGGAGCCCGCCATGCCGCTTTCCCGTCCGCCCCGCGACCTGTCCTTCGCGTCCAAGGCCGGGGCCGCCCTGGCCCTGGTCGCGGTCGCGGACCTGCTGTTCTGGGGGCGCGCTTTCGGCGCGACCCTGGGCGGCTTCGCCCTGCTGCTGGTCCTGGCCGCCGTCGTCCTGAAGCCGGCCGTCCGCCGCGACGCCAAGGCCGCGTGGGCCCTGGCCGCCGCCGTCGTCCTGGCCCTGGTGCTGGGCTGGTCGCCCGGCCCCCTGGCCTGGCTGCTGTTCTGGGCGGCGATCAGCCTGGCGGTGCTGCTGCCCCGCGCCCACCGCTTCGACGACGCCTGGCTCTGGAGCCAGCGCCTGGCCGCCCAGGCCGCCGAGGGCCTGCTGGGCCCCTGGCTGGACCTGGCCCGGACCAGGCGCATCCGCCGCACGGCGCCGCGCTGGACGCTGCGGGGCCTGGCGCCGCTGCTGGCCCTGCCGGTGATCGGCGGCGCGATCTTCCTGGCCCTGTTCGCCCTGGCCAATCCGGTGATCGCCGGCGCCCTGGCGACGCTGAGGTTTCCGACCGTCAGCGGCGACCTGTTCTGGCGGGTCGTCTTCTGGCTGATGGTCCTGACCCTGGCCTGGAGCGTGCTGCGGCCGCGCCGCCGCCGCGTCCTGCCGACGGGCAAGCGCCGGCCCGTGCTCGACATCGCTGGCGTCTCGGTCGCCTCGGTCACCCTGTCGCTGATCGTCTTCAACGCCCTGTTCGCCGTGCAGAACGGCCTGGACGCCGTGATCCTGTGGGGCGGGGCCGGGCCGCCGGCGGGCCTGACCCTGGCGGAGTACGCCCATCGCGGCGCCTATCCGCTGATCGCCACGGCCCTGCTGGCGGGGCTGTTCGTGCTGGTGGCCCTGGACCCGCGCATGCCGACCGCCAAGGTCCCGACGATCCGCGTACTGGTGGTGGCCTGGGTGGCGCAGAACCTGTTCCTGGTGGCCTCCAGCATCCTGCGGACGGTGGACTATGTGCAGGCCTATTCCCTGACCCAGCTGCGGATCGCCGCCCTGGTCTGGATGGGCCTAGTCGGGCTGGGCCTGGTGCTGATCTGCTGGCGGATGCTGCGCGGCAAGAGCGGGGCCTGGCTGATCAACGCCAACGCCGCCGCCGCCCTGGTGGTGCTGGCCGCCGGCTGCGTCGTCGACCTGGGCGCCGTGGCCGCCGCCTGGAACGTCAGCCACGCGCGCGAGGTTGGCGGCCGGGGGCCGCGCCTGGACCTCTGCTATCTCGACGCCCTGGACGGCTCGGCGGCCGTGTCGCTGGTCCGGCTTGAGCAGACCGCGGCGCCGGACCTGCCGGCCGACTATGTCGCGGCGTTGCGCGAGGAGGCGGTCGACGACCTGTGGGCCCAGCAAGGGGATTGGCGCAGCTGGAGCCCGCGCGCCGCGCTCCGCCTGGCTGCGATCAAGGCGCTGCAGGCCGGCCGTCCCGTGGCGCGCAGCGCGCCGGCCCCGGACGGCCGGGACTGCGGCGGCCGGCCCCTGGGGATGTCCGCCGTCGATGCCGGACCGCCGCCGGTCGCCTATGACCCGCCCCCGGTTTCGCCGCCGGTCGTCTCGCCCCCGTTGACCCCAAGCCCGGAGCACTGAACATGAGGGCCATGCAGCAGCGCACGATCCTGGTCGTCGACGACGACCCCCACATCCGCCAGCTCCTGGTGTTCGCCCTGGCCAAGGTCGGGCTGGAGACCCGCGAGGCGGCCGACGGCGAGGCGGCCCTGGCGGCCGTGGCCGAGAAGGCGCCCGACCTGGTGGTGCTGGACATCAACATGCCGCGCCTGGACGGGCTGGAGGTGTGCCGCCGCCTGCGGGCCCAGGGCGACCTGCCGATCCTGTTCCTCAGCTCGCGCGACGACGAGATCGACCGGGTGCTGGGCATCGAGCTGGGGGCCGACGACTACGTGGTCAAGCCGTTCAGCCCGCGCGAGGTGACGGCCCGGGTCCAGGCGATCCTGCGCCGCACCGGCGGCAAGGGGACGGAGGCCGCGCGGGCCGACGGCCTGATCGTCCGGGGCAAGCTGACCCTGGACCCCGAGGCCTGGAGCGCCCAGTGGGCGGGCGGCGAGGTGTCGCTGACCGTCACCGAGTTCACGATCCTCAAGACCCTGGCCGGGGCCCCGACCAAGGTGTTCAGCCGCGACGCCATCATCGACCGCCTGCGCGGCCCGGGCTTCGCGGTCACCGACCGCACCATCGACAGCCACGTGCGCAACCTGCGGGCCAAGTTCGCGGCGGTGGGCGGCCACGACGTGATCGAGACGCGCGCGGGGATCGGGTACCGCCTGGGAGCTTGCCAAGGTGGGTCGGGCCAAGGGCCCTCCGGCCAAGGCGCGACCGCCTGATGGACGCCTGGCTGCGGCGCTGGTGGCCGGCCCTGCGCCTGCGCGCCATCCTGCTGACCGTGCTGCTGTTCGCCGCCGCCATGCCGGCCATCGGGGCGGTGTTCCTGCGCACCTACGAGAACACCCTGGTTCGCCAGACCGAGGCCGAGCTGACCTCGCAGGGGGCCGCCCTGGCCTCGGCCGCCGCCAACCTTTGGCCCGGCGCCGTGCGCGACCTGACCCCGGCCGACCCCGACGCCCGCGACGATCCCGGCTACTACCGGCCGGAGTCCACCAGCGTCGACCTGCGCAGCTCGCCCTTGCTGCCCGAGCGCCCGACCGCGACGCCGGGCCCGAAGGCCGATCCCCAGGCCGAGGCGGCGGCCGAGGTGCTGGAGCCGATCTTCGACCAGACCAGCCGCAGCACCCTGGCCTCGATCCTGATCGTCGACCGTCACGGGGTGGTGGTGCGGGGCCTGGGCCAGGGCGGCAGCCTGGCGGCCCTGCCGGAGATCAGGGCCGCGCTGAAGGGCCATTCGCGCACCGTCCTGCGCCGCAACGGGGCCTATCACCCGCGCTATTCGTTCGAGTGGCTGAGCCGCGCCTCGGCCGTGCGCCTGCACCATGCCCGCCCGGTGGTCGTCAACGGCAAGGTCGTGGGGGCGCTGCTGCTGTCGCGCTCGCCCCGGGCGCTGTTCCGGGGCGTCTACCAGGACCGGGGCAAGCTGCTGGTCGGGGCCGGGGCGACGATCGTGCTGCTGATCCTGCTGTCGGGCCTGGTGTCGCGCGGGGTGACCCGGCCGATCGAGGCGCTGAGCGCGGCCACCCGCAGCGTGGCGACCGGGCAGGGGGCCGTGCCCGAGACCCCGGCCACCGCCGCCGTCGAGATCCGCGACCTCTACCAGGACTTCCGGGTGATGGCCGACGCCATCGCCGTGCGCTCGCGCTACCTGCGCGACTTCGCCGCCGCCGTCAGCCACGAGTTCAAGACCCCGCTGGCCGGGATCACCGGGGCGGTCGAGCTGCTGGACGACCATTTCGACACCATGACCCCGGACGAGCGCCGCCGGTTCCTGGGCAACATCTCGGCCGACAGCGCCCGGCTCTCGCAGCTGGTCGGGCGGCTGATGGACCTGGCCCGGGCCGACATGGCCATGCCCCAGGCGGGCGTGGCTTCGGAACTGGCCGCCGCCGCGCGACGGGTGGCCGACGCGCAGGGGCGCGACATCGCCGTGGTCCTGGACCTGGCCGACGACCTGCCGCTGGTCGCCGCGCCCGAGGCCACCGTCGAGACCGTGCTGACCACCCTGGTCGAGAACAGCCGCCAGGCCGGGGCGCGGGCGGTGACGATCCGGGCGGAAGCCATCGGCGACGAGGTGGTGCTGAGGGTCAGCGACGACGGCCCCGGCGTGCCGGCCGCCGACCGCGATCGCCTGTTCGAGCCGTTCTTCACCAGCCGCCGCGAGGCGGGCGGGACGGGCCTGGGCCTGTCGATCGCCCGCTCGCTGCTGGCGGCCAGCCAGGGCCGGATCGGCCTGGTCGAAGCCGAGACGGGGGCGGCGTTCGAGGTGGGGCTGCCGAGGGGGTAGGCGCGCACCCACTTGCCCCCTACGGATCGCTTCGCGATCGTCTTCCCCCATAGGGGGAAGAGGGCTCCGTGCGCGCGTCCTCCGCCCCTGTGGGGGCGGACAGACCGCAAAGCGGTCAGGTGGGGGCAAGTGCTCGCGCGACTTGCGCTCGTGGCAAGCCTACTTCCGGCCGCCCCACCGCACCCTGCGGAACGCCCGGCGCGCCACGATCACGCCCAGGGTCGCGATCACCGCGCCGGCGACGCGGGTGACGTCGGTGTGGAGGGTGAATTCGATCACCAGTCCCGCCGCGATGAGGCCGGCGCCGACGGCGAACTGGATCTTGGTCTGATTGTCCATGGCGGGGCTTTACGACGGGAGCGCGGCCGAGACCAGGGGCGTGGGCCAGGGGCCGCCCGCCTTCACAGCAGCGCTTCCTTGACGAACAACAAGGCGATCATCCGCCAACCCGACGCCGTCCTCAGCACAAGCGCGCGGTCGGTCCATTCGCCGCTCGCGGAGCGGAACGACCAGCGCGCCATGCCCACGTCGCCCCGGGCCTCGACGACATGGCTGGTGACCTCGAAGGTCGCGCCCGCCGAGGTCGCGCGCCGCTCCCGATAACGCGCCTGCCACTCGGCCACGGACGCGGCGACGAATTCGCCCTCCTCGACGCTGGTGACCAGGGCGCGGGGATCGAGGGTCGCGCCCAGCCGGTCCGCGTCCCAGGCGCGGTCGGCCGCCAGCTTGGCGTCCACCACCGCCGCCACACCCGCGGCCGAGGCGGGGCTATCGGCGGCGTCGGGCTGGCATAGGGTTGCGACAATGCGCCAGCCGCCGGACAGCCGGGCCAGCAGTACGTACTCGGCGAAGGGCTTGCCGTCGCGGATCGCGCGCACCCTGGCCAGGGCGGTGGTCCGGCCGGCGTCGATCCGCTCGAGGGTCATGGTCGGGATCGCCGGCTCGGACGCCTTGGCCAGCCGGCCCTTCCATTGCGCCTGATAGGTGGCGGTGACCGTCCCGCCGTCGAGGCAGTAGGCGATGGCGCTGGGCTGGAAGGCGCGCGCCAGCTTGACGGGATCGCGTTCGGCCACCGCCTCGCCGTAGCCGCGCACCGCGTCGGCGGGGGTGGCGTGCGCCGCCGGCCCGTCGGCGGCCCGCGCCGCGACGGGCGACAGGGCCGCGACCATCAGCGCGCCCAGGATCAATCTCATCGTCGCCTCCTTGCAGAGGGCTGATTGTCGACGGGCACGATGCTTTGACTATTCGAAACGTGGGTGAGGATCGTTCCAGCGGATGAAAGGGTGCGGCCGCCAGCGCGGGATTACACCCACTTGCCCCCACCTGACCGCTTCGCGGTCTGTCCGCCCCCATAGGGGGCGGAGGACACGCGCACAGCGCCGGCGGCAGGCCTCTTCCCCCTATGGGGGAAGACGATCGCGGAGCGATCCGTAGGGGGCAAGTGGGTGAGCCGCGGCCTTGGACCTGACGGCCGACCCTCAGTGCGCCTGGGGCAGGTAGACCACCCGGCATTCGCCGTCGATCGTCGTGTAGCGGCCGGTCGCCGCGTCCACGAACGAGAGGCGGCCGTCGTCATATTCGACCTTGCCGGTCGAGCGGCCGGAATAGGTCTGCGTGCCATAGCTCCAGCAGGTGACGTCGGCCGGACGGTCGGTCCAGGTGGCGTCGTTGCGGGCGCGCTTGCTGTCGGTGCAGGCGGACGAGGCCAGGGCCCCGGCCACGGCGAAGAGGGTGAGTGCGGTTTTCATGCCGCCAGCCTCACACGGCGAAGCCTGGATCGAAAGCCCCCTTGGCGTGGGATGGCCTACAGCCGTCCGCGTCGCCCGCCCTTCAGCTTGTCCAGCGCGCGCCGGGCGTGCTCGGCTTGAGCCGCCACGGGGGCGCCGACTGGCGCGGGAGACCGCGCGTCCGCCATCATGGCGCTCAGGTCGGCCATGCCGTGGGCGGCGTGCAGTCCGGCGGCGACCGTTTCGGCCAGCCGCGGCTTGCCGCGTGGGGTGGGAACGGCCAGGGCCACCTTGCGGGCCTGGGCGGCGAGGTCGCCGATGGCCTTGGCCCTGTCGCGGACCTGGCGGATGGCGGCGGGATCGATGGCCTCTTCCAGCATCGCCCAGGTCGCCTCGAGGGCGTCCATCAGCTTGATCTGGAAGGTCAGGCACCGGGTGGGGATGTCGTGAGCTTGGGTCATGCCGCCATTGTGCGGCCGTCCCGGAGGGTGAGGATCGGAAACGTGCGTTTTCGTGTAGCGCGTTGATTTCGTTGAGGGCGGGTTTGCGGAGCGCGGGGATAGAGGACGCTCACGCCACCCTTTCAACCGTCATCCCGGGCCTTGTGCCCGGGACCCCTCTGTCCGCCGCAGGTGCGGGAGGGGCGAACCGCTAGCGGTTCGCTTGCGTCTCACGTGGAAGCTGAACCAGGGGTCCCGGGCACAAGGCCCGGGATGACGGTTGTTGGAGCGGCCCTGTGGATAACTTTTAAGGGCGAAGGAGGGGACACACACTCACCCCACGGCCGTTGCCGGACCGGCTGGGCCTTGCCGTGAGTGTGTGTCCCCTGTTTCGGGCTCGGCCTTACGACGTCCAACCGCCGCCCAGCGCCTTGTAGATCGCCACGACGTTGGTGTTCACGCCGGTCTCGGCGACCGTCAGCGAGTCCTCGGCGGCCAGCAGGGTGCGTTCCGCGTCGAGCAGCACCAGGAAGTCGATGCCGCCTTCCTTGTACTGGATGCGGGCCAGTTCGGCGGCGCGGCGCGAGGCGGCGGCCTGGTTGGTCAGGCTGACCAGCTGGGCCTGCTGCTGGCGGTAGGCGACCAGGGCGGTCTCCAGGTCCTCCAGGGCGCGCAGGACGGTCTGGTCGTAGACGGCCAGGCTGGCGTCGTTGCGGGCCTCGGCGGCCTTCAGGCGCTGGTGGGCGCCGCCCAGGTCCAGGGCCGGCCAGGTGACCACGGGGGCCACCGACCAGGCCTGGCTGGCGCTGTTGCCGAAGCTCGAGGCCGAGCCCGACAGGAAGCCGACGAAGCCGGTGACCCGGACGCGCGGGAAGAGGTCGGCCGTGGCCACCCCCACCTTGGCGGTCTGGGCGGCCAGGCGACGCTCGGCCGCCTGGACGTCAGGCCGCCGGCGCAGCAGGTCGGCGGCGTCGCCGATCGGCAGGGCGGCGATCAGCGGCGTGACCTCCGCGTCCTTGGCGACCAACACGGCGTCCAGTGCGCCCGGCCGCTGGCCCAGCAGCACGCAGAGCCGGTAATTGGCCGCCTTCTCCGCCGTGACCAGGGCCGGAATGACAGCCTCGGTGGCGTTGAGGCGGGCTTGGGCCGAGGCGACGTCGATCGGGTTGCCGGCCCCGGCGTCGTAGCGAACCTTGGTCAGGCGCAGTGTCTCGCGCTGGGTGTCGAGGTTGCGGTTGGCGACGGCCAGGCGGGCCTGGTAGCCGCGCAGCTCCAGATAGTTCCGGGCCACCTCGGCGGCGACGGTCACCTGGGCGTCGCGCAGGTCGGCCTGGGCCGCCCCGGCTTCGGCCCGGGCCGACTCCACGCCCCGGCGGACGCGGCCGAACAGGTCGATCTCCCAGCCGGCGTCGAAGCCGGCCTGGTAGGTCTCGCTCTCGACGCGCTGGCCGTTCGAGCCTGGCTGCTGCTGGTCGCTCTTCTGGTAGGCGCCGCTGGCGGTGACCCGCGGGATCTGGTCCAGGCGCGCGTCCTTGAACAGGGCGCGGGCCTCGTCCACCCGGGCGACCGCGACCTTGAGGTCGAGGTTGCCCGACAGGGCCTGGGTGATCAGGCCGTCCAGCACCGGGTCGTTGAACGCCTTCCACCACTGGGCCTCGGGATTGGCGGTGGAGAAGGCGCCGGCCGGGGCGTTCTGCAGCACGACCGGGGCCTGGACCGGGGTCTTGTAGTCCGGTCCGACGGCGCAAGCCGACAGCAGGAGCATGCTGGCGAACAGGCCCAGTTGGACCTTCAGGTTACGCCAGCCGGGCTGGCGGGGTTGAGAAGCAACGGACATCAGTGCGCCTCCACGGGCGTGGTCTGTTTGGCCGCCTTCAGCGCCGCCCGACGGGCGGTGTTGCGGCGGATCACGAAGTAGAAGATCGGCGTCAGGATCAGGCCGAAGACCGTCACCCCCAGCATGCCCGAGAACACCGCCACGCCCATGGCGCGGCGCATCTCGGCGCCGGCCCCGTGCGAGGTCACCAGGGGCGCCACGCCCATGATGAAGGCGATCGAGGTCATCAGGATCGGCCGCAGGCGCAGGCGGCAGGCTTCCAGCACCGCCTGCAGCGGCGTGTCGCCATGCTCCTCGCGTTCCTTGGCGAACTCGACGATCAGGATGGCGTTCTTACACGCCAGCCCCACCAGCACGATCAGCCCGATCTGGGTGAAGATGTTGTTGTCGCCATGGGTCAGCAGCACGCCGGCCAGGGCCGACAGCAGGGTCATCGGCACGATCAGGATGACCACCAGCGGCAGGCTCCAGCTTTCGTACTGGGCGACCAGCACCAGGAAGGCCAGCAGCACGCAGAGCGGGAAGATGTAGACCGCCGTGTTGCCCGCCAGGATCTGCTGGTAGGTCAGTTCGGTCCACTCGTAGCCCATGCCGTTGGGCAGCTCCTTCTTGGCCAGGTCCTCCAGGGCCTTCTGGGCCTGGCCGGTCGAGTAGCCCGGGGCGGGGCCGCCGTTGATCTCGGCCGTGAGCACGCCGTTGTAGTGGCTCTCGCGGTCGGGGCCGGTGGCCTCCTTGAAGCTGACGAAGGCGCCCAGCGGGATCATCTGGCCGTCGGCGTTCCGCGTCTGCAGGCGCAGCATCTGCTCCGGCTGCATGCGGAATTTCTGGTCGGCCTGGACGTTGACCTCGTAGGTGCGGCCGAAGCGGTTGAAGTCGTTGACGTACAGCGAGCCCAGATACACCTGCATGGTCTCGAAGAGGTCGGTCAGGCTGACGCCCGAGGCCCGCGCCTTCTCGCGATCGATGTTGGCCTCGATCTTCGGCACGCTGACCTGGTAGGTCGAGAACACGCCGGCCAGGGCGGGGTCCTTGCGGGCCTTGTCGATCAGGTTCTGGGTCTGCTTGTTCAGTTCATCCGGGCCCAGGCCCGCGCGGTCGACGATCTGCATGCGGAAGCCGCCGATCGTGCCCAGCCCCTGCACCGAAGGCGGCGGGAAGACCGCGATCTGGGCGTCGGGGATGGCGCCGAACTTGGCGTTCAGCTGGCCGACGATGGCGTTGGCCGACAGGTCGTGGCCCTTGCGGTTCTTGAAGTCGTCCAGCGGGAAGAACACCGCGCCGGAGTTGGGGCTGTTGATGAAGCCGTTGGCCGACAGGCCGGGGAAGGCCACCGAGTGCTTGATGCCCGGCACCTTCATGGCGATGTCGCCCATCTGGCGGATGACGGCCTCGGTGCGGTCCAGCGAGGCGGCGTCGGGCAGCTGCACGACGGCGACCACATAGGCCTTGTCCTGCTGGGGCACGAAGCCGCCCGGGGTCTTGCTGAAGGCGAAGACCGTCAGGGCCAGCAGGATGCCGTAGATCACCAGGCCCGCGGTCGACTTGCCCAGGGTGCGGCCGACATTGCGGACGTAGCCGTTGGACGCCTTGGCGAACATGCGGTTGAACGGGTTGAACAGCCAGCCCAGGGCCGCGTCGATGATCTTCTGGAACCGGTCCTTGGGCGCGTCGTGGCTCTTGAGCAGCACGGCGGCCAGGGCCGGCGACAGGGTCAGGGAGTTGAAGGCCGAGATCACCGTCGAGATGGCGATGGTCAGGGCGAACTGGCGGTAGAACTGGCCGGACAGGCCGCTGATGAAGGCGGTCGGGATGAACACCGCGCACAGCACCAGGGCCGTGGAGATGATCGGTCCGGTGACCTCGCTCATGGCCTTGCGCGTGGCCGCCGCTGGCTCCAGGCCGTTGGTTATGTTCCGCTCGACGTTCTCGACCACCACGATGGCGTCGTCGACGACGATGCCGATGGCCAGCACCAGGCCGAACAGGGTCAGGGCGTTGAGGCCGAAGCCCAGCATCAGCAGGACGGCGAAGGTGCCGATCAGCGAGACGGGCACGGCGATCAGCGGGATGATCGAGGCGCGCCAGCCCTGCAGGAAGATCACCACCACGATGACCACCAGGATGATGGCCTCGATCAGGGTGTGGATCACCGAGTTGATCGATTCCTGCACGAAGGCGGTGGTGTCGTAGATGATCTCGTAGTCGACGCCTTCCGGGAATTCCTTCTTCAGCTCCTTCATCGTCTTCTTGATGTCGGCGGCCATCTGCAGGGCGTTGGAGCCGGGGCGCTGGAAGATCGGCATGGCCACGGCCGACTTGTTGTCGAGCAGCGAGCGCAGGGCGTAGTTGTTGGCGCCCATCTCCACGCGGGCCACGTCGCCCAGGTGGGTCAGCTCGCCGTTGGCGCCCGAGCGGATGATGACGTTCCGGAACTGCTCCTCGTCGGTCAGGCGGCCGGGGGCGTTGATCGACAGCTGGAAGTCGGCGGCGCCGGGAGCGGGCGGGGCGCCCAGCTGGCCGGCGGCGACCTGGACGTTCTGCTCGCGCAGGGCCTTCACGACATCACCGGCCGTCATGTTCAGCGAGGCCAGCTTTTCAGGGTCCAGCCACACGCGCATCGAGTAGGCGCCGGCCCCGAAGATCTGCACGTCGCCCACGCCGTCCACGCGCTTCAGCCGGTCGCGGACGTTCAGCTGGGCGTAGTTGCTGAGATACAGCATGTCGTAGCGGTTGTTGGGCGAGATCATGTGCACGACCAGGGTCAGGTCGGGCGAGGCCTTGTCGGTGGTCACGCCGATCCGCTGCACCTCCTGGGGCAGCTTGGGCAGGGCCTGGGCGACGCGGTTCTGCACCTGCACCTGGGCCTTATCGAGATCGGTCCCGAGGGCGAAGGTGACGGTCAGGATCATCGCCCCGTCGGAGGCCGACTGCGACGACTGGTAGATCATGCCCTCGACGCCGTTGATCGCCTGCTCCAGGGGAGCGGCGACGGTCTGGCCGATGACGGCGGGGTTGGCGCCCGGATAGGCGGCGCGCACGACCACGGTCGGCGGCACCACCTCGGGATATTCCGAGATCGGCAGGCGCGGCAGAGCCACCAACCCGGCGATGAAGATGACGATCGAGAGCACGGCGGCGAAGCGCGGCCGGTTCACGAAGAACTTTGAGAAATTCATGGGGGGCGTCCGGGGAGGAGGCAAGGAGGGGGCGTCGGCCGGTTCAAATCCGGCCTGAAAGCGAATTCCTGATCCGCTCATCCCGGCGAATGCCGGGACCCAGATCCCCTAGCGGGGAGGATGGTTGGAAGAGCTCCGAGCTTTTGGCGTCAGCCCCAAAGCCATTCCATCTGGGTCCCGGCGTTCGCCGGGATGAGCGGTTCAAAGAGCGGTCAGTTCTGCGAAACGCTGTTGATCATCGCGACCCGCTGCGGGCCGGTCTCGAACTGTGACAGGTCGCTGGAGAGGTCGGTCTTGATCACCACCGGGCTGACGGTGTCGCCCGGCTTGACCTTCTGCAGGCCGCCGACGATCACCCGGTCGCCGGGCTTCAGGCCCGTGCGGATGATGCGCAGGGCGCCCGCCAGCGGGCCAATTTCGACCGGGCGGTACTCGGCCTTGTTGTTGGCGCCGACGACCACGACGTAGCGCTTGCCCAGGTCGGTGGCCACGGCGCGGTCGGGGGCCAGGGCCACCGTCTGCGAGGTGTCGCTGACCATGCGGATGCGGGCGAACAGGCCGGGAGTGAACCGGCCGTCGGCGTTGGCGAAGATCGCCCGGCCGTTGATCGTGCCGCTCTTGGCGTCCAGGGCGTTGTCGATGAACTTCAGCTGGCCCTGGTGCGGATAACCGTCCTCGGTCATCAGGCCCATATAGACCGGGCTGGCCTTGCCGCGTTCGGCCGAGGCGTACTTCAGGAAGGTCTGCTCGTCGGCGTTGAAGGTGGCGTAGATCGGGGTGTCTGACACCACCGTGGTCAGCAGGTCGGACGGGGTGACCAGGTTGCCGCGGGTGATCACGGCCTTGGAGACCCGGCCGTCGATCGGCGAGACCACGCGGGTCCATTCCAGGTTCAGGCGGGCCGTCTGGAAGGCGGCGTTGGCGGCGCCGAGATTGGCCTGGGCGGCCTTTTCCTCAGCGGAGAGCCGGTCGAATTCGCTCTGGGCCAGGGCGTTCTGCTCGATCAGTCGGCGGCCGCGCTCGCGGTTGACGACGGCCAGGTCCAGCTGGGCCTTGGCGCGGGCGACTTCGGCTTCAGCGCGGTTGGCTTCGGCCTGGTAGGGGCGCGGGTCGATCTGGAACAGCACCTGGCCCTTGTGGACCCGGGCGCCTTCCTCGAAGCGGGCGCCGTCGACGAAGCCGCTGACGCGCGGGCGGATGTCGACGGTGTCGATGGCCTCGAGGCGGCCGGTGAAGTCATCCCACTGGCGCAGTTCCTTGAAGGCCACCGGCGTGATGGTGACCTGGGCGGGCGGCGGGGCGGCTTCCTGCTTGGCCTGGGCGCTGCAGGCGGCCAGCACGGCCATGGCGGCCAGACCGGCGAAAGACGTGAAGACGGGGCGGAGGGACATAATCGGACCTGTCGGACGAGTGAAGCGGGGGGAGGAGACGCGGAGGTTTTTCATTCCCAGACGGGACGCCGGGATTTCTGGCGGGCCTTCGGCGAGGAGACCCAGTCCCGACCGGACGGATCGTCGGCGCCGCGGCCGATCAGCTTGCGGAGAGAACGGGCCGGGCCGGCCAACCAGGCGGCTCGGACGGGCGGGGCAGTCTCTGGGCTTGCGCTCGGGGGCATGGCTCGCGCTCCGTTCCGGGGGTAAAGATCAAATGTCGCAGTTGCTGTTGCTTGACGTGACGTCCATCTGTGACGATGTAGTCGTATGTGACGATACCGTTCGGTATCATCCACGCGGTGAGAGATACTGACCGGTAACTCTCACGTCAAGGTGAGGTGCTGTGAAAATGGCTGAGAGAAATTCTGGCGGGGGCAAGGTGGACGAAATGGAGGCGCCCGCGTGCGCTCCGTTGTCCAAGCGACCGGCCCGCGACCGGATCTTCGAAACGGCCCGCGAGCTGTTCTATCAGCACGGCATCCGCGCGGTGGGGGTCGAGGCGATCGCCGCCGAGGCCGAAGCCACCAAGATGACGCTCTATCGCAACTTCCCGTCCAAGGACGAGCTGGTCGCCGAGGTGCTGCGCGAGCAGGAACGCGACTACTGGGCGTGGTGGGAAGAGGTGGTCGGCTGCACGTGCGGCGACCCGCGGGCCCAGCTGGAGGCGATCTTCGACGCCTTCGAGACCAAGGCCTGCAACGCCGACGTCCACGGCTGCCCGCTGTCCAACGCCGCCATCGAGCTGCACGAGGCCGACCACCCGGCCCAGAAGGTGTCGGTGGCCTACAAGCAGCAGCTCCACGCCCGGCTGGTCGACCTGTGCCGGCGGGCCGGCGCCCCGGACGACGACCTGGCCGACGGCCTGATGCTGCTGATGGAAGGCTCCTACACCGCCCGCGTGACCCTGGGTCCGAGTGGCCCGGTGAAGGTCGTGGCGCGGGCCGGGCGAGCGCTGATCAAGGCGCATCTGGACAAGGACTGCTAGGGCTCCTCCGTCACATCGCTTCGCGCTGCGCCACCTCCCCCGCTTAACGGGGGAGGATTAACGCGCCGCGCGGACACCCATCCCCCGATAGGTCCGCGCGGCGCGCGCCGGCGCCGTCCAAAGGGGAGGGAAAGGACGTCGCCGCCAAAAATCTATCAAATCAGTAGGAATTGAGTCTCGGCAGATTTTCTGGCCCGACCCCGAGAACATCGAACGACCCGAGAAACTAAAAACGGGGCCAGGAGTTCTGGCTCGCGTCAGTTGCGTTCGGGTCATACCCATGTCGTCAAGTTGTGAAATAGCGAGCCTATAAGATGTGTCGATGTCATCCCCTCGTAGGGCGAATGCCGATCTGACCTCGATGTTTCGGGGGCGGATCGCCAGCCCGAACAGCCCGCTCGTTCGCGCCCTTAAGGCCTTCCGGCCGGCGCACCCCAAAAGTCTGATTTGCGTAAGGAGCTCGTCATGGCTCTGCTGATTTCCGTCGCCCCGGCCGAGCAAGGCTGGTCGGTGCGCTCCGAGGCCCTGGAGGCCGAACTCACCTTCGAACGCGGTGGTCGCGCCGAAGCCGCCGCCCGCGACCTGGCCAACCGCCTGGCCGCCTCGGGCCACGCCGCCGAGGTGCGGGTGTTCCTGCGCGACGGCGCGGAGGCCGGGCGTTTCCTGCACCCCGCGCGCGCCTGGGCGAGCTAGGGCTCTTCAGCCCCCCAAGGCCCGGGATGACGGTTGGAATATTTACAGCCACCCGTTCTTCTTGAACCGCCAGTACAGGTAACCGATCACCCCGGCGACGCCGGCCATCACGGCCGGATAGCCGAAGGTCCACTTCAGTTCCGGCATGTGCTCGAAGTTCATGCCGTAGATTCCGGCCACCGCCGTGGGCACCGCCAGGATGGCGGCCCAGGCGGCCAGCTTGCGGGTGATCTCGCTCTGCCGCTGCTGTTCCAGCAGCGAGGCGGCTTCGAACACCGAGGTGATCACTTCGCGAAGGGCGTCGACCATGCCCTCGACCTTCTGGGTGTGGTCCAGCACGTCGCGGAAATAGGGGCGGACGTCGTTGTCCAGGCAGGGCGTCTCCAGGTGCTCCAGCCGGCCGCAGACCTCGGCCATGGGGCTGAGCACGCGCTTGAAGCGGATCAGGTCGCGGCGGACGTGGAACAGGCGCTTGACCTCGGCGTGGCTGAGAAACGCTTCGAGCGTGCGGCGCTCGATGTCCAGCACCTCGTCCTCCAGCGCCTGGATGATCGGCAGGTAGCCGTCGACCACGAAGTCCAGCACCGCGTGCAGCACATAGTCCGAGCCCTTGGCCAGCAGGGTGGGCGAGGCCTCCAGCTGGGCGCGCAGCTCGGTGTGGGCGCGGGCCGAGCCGTGGCGGACGGTGATCAGGTGGCCCTCGCCGACGAAGATCGCCGTCTCGCCATAGGCGATCTGGGCGTCGACCAGCTGGGCGGTGCGGGCCACCACGAACAGCTCGCGGCCATAGACCTCGACCTTGGGCCGCTGGTGGGCGTTGAGCGCGTCCTCGATGGCCAGGGGGTGCAGCTTGAAGCGCTTGCCCAGCCGGTCCATCTCGGCCGCGCTGGGCTCGTACAGGCCGATCCAGACGAACTCGCCGGGCTTGGTCTCCAGGGCGTCGTCCTGGTCGAGGCGGACCTCCCGGGTCCGCACGCCGTCCTTGTAGATGTAGGCCGCGACGACGCTCATCCCGATCACGAATCCCTTGTCTGGTCCCGGAAAATGGGACCACGAAGATTTCTTTGAGCCAACGCTTCGGCTTTCGCCAGGTTCATGTTTAGCCTCTCGCCAACACCGCGAACGGCGTTCATTGTGAGCCCGGCCGTGGTTGCGGTAACATAGTTGGATCGCCCGAAGCGGCGACGCCAAAAAGACGCTTGGGGGAGATGCGAATGGGAAGCGACGCCGCGAAGCCGGTGAAGGGCGCCAAGGGCGGCCGCGCCGTGGAGCGCAAGGACGCCCTGGTGATCGGGGCCGCCTCGGTGGGCACCGTCTTCGAGTGGTACGACTTCTACCTCTACGGCTCGCTGGCCACCTACATCACCAAGCACTTCTTCTCGGGCGTCAACGAGACCACCGGCTACATCCTGGCCCTGATGGCCTTCGCCGCGGGCTTCATCGTCCGGCCGTTCGGGGCGCTGGTGTTCGGGCGGCTGGGCGACCTGTGGGGGCGCAAGAACACCTTCCTGGTGACGATGCTGCTGATGGGCCTGTCGACCTTCGTGGTCGGCCTGCTGCCCAGCTACGCCCAGATCGGCGTGCTGGCGCCGGCGGCCCTGGTGGTCATGCGCATCATCCAGGGCCTGGCCCTGGGCGGCGAGTACGGCGGCGCGGCGACCTATGTGGCCGAGCACGCCCCGGCCGGACGGCGCGGCTTCTACACCAGCTTCATTCAGGTGACGGCCACCTTCGGCCTGTTCCTCAGCCTGGTGGTGATCCTGCTGACCCGTCAGACGGTGGGCGAGAGCGCCTTCGAGACCTTCGGCTGGCGCATCCCGTTCCTGATCTCGGTGCTGCTGCTGGGCGTGTCGCTGTGGATCCGCCTGCAACTGTCGGAGAGCCCGTCGTTCCAGCGCATGGTCGACGAGGGCAAGGGCAGCAAGCAGCCGCTGGTCGACTCGTTCGCCAAGTGGGGCAACCTGAAGATCGTGCTGCTGGCCCTGGTGGGGCTGACGGCCGGCCAGGCGGTGGTCTGGTACACCGGTCAGTTCTACGCCCTGTTCTTCCTGGAGAAGATGCTCAAGGTCGACGGCGGGACGACCAACCTGCTGGTCGCCGTCGCCCTGCTGATCGGCACCCCGTTCTTCGTGTTCTTCGGCTGGCTGTCCGACAAGATCGGCCGCAAGCCGATCATCATGCTGGGCTGCATCCTGGCGGCCCTGACCTATTTCCCGCTGTTCAAGACCCTGACGACGGCGGCCAATCCGCAGCTGGCGGCGGCCGTGGCCAGCGCGCCGGTGACCGTGGTGGCCGACCCGGCCGACTGCTCGTTCCAGTTCGATCCCGTCGGCAAGACGGTGTTCAACCGCTCGTGCGACCTGGCCAAGTCGTACCTGGCCAAGGCGGGCGTCACCTATTCCAACCAGGCCGCCCCGGCCGGTTCGGTGGCCCAGATCAGGATCGGCGGCACGACCATCGACTCGTTCCCCGGCCAGACCCTGGACAAGACCGCGTTCAAGGCGAAGAAGACGGCCTGGGAGAAGCAGCTGGGCGCGGCCCTGAAGTCCGCCGGCTATCCGGCCAAGGCCGACCCGGCCCTGATCGACAAGCCGCTGGTGGTGGGGGTGCTGGCGATCCTGGTGATCTACGTGACCATGGTCTACGGCCCGATCGCAGCCATGCTGGTCGAGATGTTCCCGACCAATATCCGCTACACCTCGATGAGCCTGCCCTACCACATCGGCAACGGCTGGTTCGGCGGCTTCCTGCCGACCACGGCCTTCGCCATGGTGGCGGCCACGGGCGACATCTATTACGGGCTCTGGTACCCGATCGTGGTGGCCGCGGTGACGGCCGTCGTGGGCGTCCTGTTCCTGAAGGAAACCAAGAACGTCGACATCGAGGCTTAGGCTAGGCCGCCTGGCCGGGGCCTTGGGCCCCGGTCAGCAGGCCGTCGATGCGGGCCCCCTGGGCGGTCTCGCGCCGGGCGTCGAGATAGGCGGTCACCCGCTCCAGCATCTGCTCGGCCTGGTTCAGGCCGCCCAGGGCCCAGTCGATCTCGCAGACCGTCCGGTGGTCGCCGTGCAGCCGTTCGCGGGACGCGGTCAGGGCCTTCATGGCCACCGCGTGCAGGGCGGTCATGTCCCGGCAGGCCTCGGCGGCCATCCAGCCGACCGCAGCCATCCGCCGGGCCCGGCTGAGCGCCGCTTCGGCGTCGCGCTGGCGGGTTTCGGCCTCGCGCAGCACGGCCTGGGCCCGAATCAGCTGGCGCGCGCCGCTCTCGGCGATCTGGCGTCTCTGTCGGCGCTCACCATCGCAGACGGCCTTCAAGTCGCGTAGAGCTTGAGCCCATTCGTCCGGCTCTCGTCGGTTGTTTGGAGTCTCCACGAGATTCCGTTTTCCGAAGATCGCCATTTCCTTCCAATTTGGACGAGCCATAGAGTCCTCCGCGACCCTGTTTCGTCCCCATGTTTCTTCCGAATCTCTCGGTCTGCTATGCGGCAAGTGCCAAATTTGGCGATCTTCCTTTCGATTTTATGTATTAATGAATAATGTTAAATTAACTATACACAAAACTTGGTTATCAAGCTGGACCATTGGAAATTTTGTAATTTTGTCTGCTGTTTCGATGCTTTCTAGTGGTTTCACCTTACTTACAACACAGATGGGTCGTGGCATCGTTGCAGGGTGAATCGGGCGACGACAGGTGCGATCGCTTTAAAGACATGGCGCAGGGGCCATGGATCGTACGGGTCTCCGCCAGGAGAGGTCCGATGGACAATGAAGGCTGGAGGGAAACTCAATCCCGATCTTGGTCGGACGCCGATTGGCGGCCGGCCAGGGAGACCCCGTCGAGCACCGATCTGGCCGACGACGGGCTGATCAGCGGAACGTTCGGCGAAGAGCGCTCGTTCGGTCGGGCGGCGCCGGTGTCTCTGGGGCATGTGGAACTGCGCGAGACCCGCGGCCCGCACGAGGTCTGGGCCCATACCGCCGGCCGCGACCTGTCGATCACCCAACTGACGCCCGAACCGTGCCGGGGCCACCTGCTGCGGGCCGGCCTGGGCGACATGGGCTTCGACTCCGGGGCCTTCGACGGCGACCTGCGCGTGCGCGGGGTGATGTCCCGCAAGGCCTTCAGCCTGGTTTCGGTGATGGAGCAGGAGGGCGTGCTGAACCAGTGGGGCCACCGGGTGGAGGAGGGCGACATCGTCGCCATCCCGCCGGGCGGAGAGCTGGACGGGCGCTTCCAGGGCCACGTCGCCTACGCCGTCGTCACCGCGCCCTGGGGCCTGGTGATGCAGCGGGCCGAGGCGTTCGAGTGGCTGGCCGACCCCTGCTTCTGGACCGAGCCCGCCGTCTATTCGCCCCCGCCCGAGGCCCGGGCCGCCTGCAAGCGCGTGCTGCAGGGCTGCGCCGGCATGCTGCGGGCGATGGGCGCCGGCGTGCCCAGCGGGGCCGTCGCCTTCCTGCGCAACGAACTGCTGGACGGCCTGCTGACAGCGCTGGCGGCGGTCAAGGTCGAGGGCGCGCGGCGGCAGGGCGCGCTGAACGCCGCCCGCATCGTGCGCGGGGCGGAGGACTTCCTGGAAAGCGGCGGGGTCCGGCAGGCGGTGCAGATCGAGGACATCTGCGTGGCCCTGAACATCTCGCGCCGCACGCTGTACCGCGCCTTCCACGACCTGCTCGACATCAGCCCCAAGGCCTATCTGCGGCTGAAGAACATGTCGGCGGCCCGCGCCCGGCTGCTGGACGCCGGCCGTCATCCGACCACGGTCACCCAGGTGGCGCTGGACCAGGGCTTCTGGGAGCTGGGCCGCTTTTCGGGCGCCTACCGGGCGATGTTCGGCGAGTCCCCGTCCGAGACCCTGCGCGGGGCGCAAGGCGCGGTCCACGGGCGATAGCCTTAGGCGTTGACAGGGACCGCCGCGACCGCCGACGTTTGACGCGAGCGCGTCGGGCGCTTCCACGTAGGGCGGCGTTTTTCATGGCTTCGCGTTCCATCCGGGCTCAGTTTGCCGGGCATGCGTAACAGGCCGACCGCCCTGGTCCTGTATAACTGGCGCGGCCAGTGGCCGATGCGGCGTTGGGAGCATCAGCGGATCTTCGCCTGGAAGGCCTATTTCCCCGGACGCGTAGTGTTCCTGAACATCGGCTTCCCCTTCAACCCGGCCTGGATCACGCAAGCGGATCCCGATCTGGTGCTGGTCGACGCCACGGCCCTGACGGCGCGCTACACCCGCGTCGGCCTGGGCGGCCTGCGGCGGGCGATGGAGGCCGCGCCGGCCCGGTCGCGGCGCGTGGCCGCGCCGCTGGACGAGTTCCTGGGGCTGCAGAGCCTGCGCGACGTGCTGGTCGAGACACGGATCGACCTGCTGCTCACCGCCCTGGAGCCGGCCCTGTGGGACAGCGTCTATCCGCCGGCCCAGCGGCCGTTCGCCCTGCGGCGCTTCCTGACCAGCTATATCGACGACCGGCTGATGCGGCGGACCTCCAGCGACCTGGCGCGGCGGGCGATCGCCGTCAGCTACCGGGCCTGGGAGACGCCGGCCTGGCTGGGCGAGATGGGCGTGCTCAAGCGCGAGGTGGGCCTGCGCGCGGCCGACTGGGCCGCGGCGCGGGGGCACCGGGCCGACGTGGCGGTGGATGGCCAGCGCCGGCTGGCCGGCGAGGCCTGGATCCGGCTGCTGGCCGCCAGCCGGGCGGTGGTCGGGGTCGAGGGCGGTTCGTCCCTGGTCGACCCGACGGGCGTGCTGCCGACCGCTGACCCGTCCCCGCCGTCGGGCGGCGAGGTGTGGACGCCGCCCGACTCCGTGATCGCCCTGGCGCCCGAGGCCGAGATCCGCGCCATGTCGCCGCGTCACCTGGAGGCGGCGGCCACCCGGACCTTCCAGGTGCTGGTCGAGGGCGACTACAGCGGCGTGCTCGAGGCCGGGATCCACTACCAGCCGGTGCGCCGCGACCTGTCGGATATCGAGGCGGCCCTCGATCTCAGCCGCGATCCACGACACGCCCAGACGATGGTCGACCGGGCCCACGCCGAGATCGTGGCCTCGGGCCGCTACAGCTGGCGCACGGTGGTGCGCGAGATCACCGACCAGGTGCTGGCGTGAGGCGGGGCCTGGCCCTGTTCCTGCGGCTGCGCGACTGGGGCGCGTGGGCGGTGATCATCGTGGAGTCGCGCCTGCTGAAGGCGCCGATGCTGCGCCGCCGCCTGGGCGCCATCGCGCGCCTGCCGATCCTGCGGCGCTGGATCGGCGTGGACTAGCGGCCTTCCGGCCGGCGCAGCACGCGGCGCGCCAGCCCTTCCAGGCCCAGGCGGCGCACGCCCGCCCGCGCCGCCCGCCAGGCCAGGCCTGGGGGGCGCATCTCGTGGGGATTGTCGATCGGCAGGAACGGGAAGGCCTTGCGGAACTTGGCGTCGGCGCGCTCGTTGACGACCGCGCGCGGCCGCCCCGCCGCGGTCTCGTCGATCCGCCGGTCGAACACCTCGATCATCGCCCCGTAGCTGTAGGCCGGGTTGAGGGCGACCTCGGCATAGGCGTTGGTGATGATCTCGGCGACGCGCTCGGGGTCGCGCAGCACGGCCGCCACCTGCGCCATGTTGCCGTGGTCCTTGTCGAGCGGGACATAGTGCCGCCAGGGTTCCAGCACGCCGGAATAGCGCCCCGGATAGGCGATGATCAGGGTGCGCAGGGCGATCGCCTCGAATACCCGCGGCGAGATCTGGGCGATGTCGATCTGGTCCTCGCGCCCGGCGAAGAACTTGTCGCGCAGCATCTCGTAGGAGGGCTTCTTGCCCAGGCCTGGGATCGGGTGGGGGCGCTCGACCAGGGCGGCGAAGCTTTCACTGCGGGCGGCCACCGCGCCGTCGAAGTCGAAGACGCTGGCGCCGCTCTCGACGGCCAGCACGGCCTGGCAGTTGCGGATGAACTTCAGCCAGTCGCGGCCGTAGAGCCGGCTGCGCTCGGACCAGGCGATGTCGGTCGAGATGCCGAACCGGCGGGCGTCGCGCTTGAACAGCTTGCCGATGCGGACCTTCTCGCGGCCCTGCTCGCCGTGCCAGGCCGGATAGGTCCGGCCACGATAGCCGACCATGGTCTTGCGGGCCGCCAGCGGTACGGGCGGATACTGCGTCAGCCATTGGGGCACGTAGCCGGTCAGCACCTGCTGGGTGCGCAGGCCGCTCACCCGGCCGTAGACCTGCTCGGCCTCGGCGGGGCCGAGGCAGGTGAAGACCAGGTCGACGCCGCAGGCCTCCATGGCCTCGAGCGTGGCGTTCACGAAGCGGTATTCGTCCTGGATGAACACCGCCTTGGCGCCCTTGAAGGCGGCCAGGGCCCGGCGCGAACGCGGGCCGACGAAGCCCTCGATCGCCAGGAACAGCGAATAGTGGATCACCACCGCGTCGAACTGGTCCAGCCTCACGTCGTCGAAGATCTCGCCCACGCGCGACAGCACCCGGACCTCGTGCCGGGAATAGCGCGCGAAGGCGTTGATGTGGTCGCAGACCGTGGCCGCGTTGCGGGGGTCGTAGTTGCAGGCCAGCAGGATGCGCAGCGGGCGGGCCTTGCCACCGGGGACGTCGTCGATCGGCGGGTCCGAGGCCACGTCGTGGGCCGGCAGGGGCGGGCGGGGACCGTCGTGGGTGTCCTTCATGGACGGGCTCCCGTCATGGCGCGCGGGGCGGCCGGCGCTTCGGCGACGAACCGCGCGATCGTGGCGACGATCCGCTCGGCCGCGTCGCCCGCGCCGTAGTCGTCGATCTCGCGCCGGGGGCGGTAGTCGTCCACGGTCCACAGCCGATTCCAGCCCGCGTCCACCGTCTCGCTCCATTCGGTGTCGTCGCGCAGCGTGACACAGGGCTTGCGATGAAAATAGGCCTCCTTCTGCAGGCCGCCGGAATCGGTGAGCACCAGGGCGCAATCGGCCAGCAGCCGCTGCATGTCGATGGGGCCCAGCGGCTCGACCACCGTCAGGTCCGACAGGTCGACCCCGAACCGGGCGGCCGCCTCGCGGGTGCGCGGATGCAGGGGCAGGACCACGGGCATGCGGCGGACGTACCGGCGCAGATAGCCCACGGCGGCGGCCAGGCTGGCGGCGCTCTGGGTCGTGGCCGCGCGGTGCAGGGTGGCGACGGCGTAGGCGCCGGGCGGCAGGGACAGGCGGTGCAGGGCGCTATCCCCGCTCCTGACGGGCAGGGCG
This sequence comes from Caulobacter sp. 05T431, assembly GCF_056665975.1. Taxonomy (NCBI): domain Bacteria; kingdom Pseudomonadati; phylum Pseudomonadota; class Alphaproteobacteria; order Caulobacterales; family Caulobacteraceae; genus Caulobacter; species Caulobacter sp. 05T431. The sequence goes on from NZ_JBFTKU010000002.1 coordinate 115,335, forward strand.
GCCATGGCCAGGACCGCGTCCTGCATCACGTCGCCCACGTGGCAAACGCCCTCGACGATGCCCTCGCGCGCCAGATGGCCGACGGCCGCGCGGGTCGGGGCGAACAGCAGGCGGCTCAGGTGGTCGACGACCACGCGATTGGTCTCCTCCGGCATCGAGCGGTCGAAGACCCGCAGGCCCGCCTCGACATGGGCCACCGGCACGCCGGCCTTGGCCGCCGCCAGGGCCCCGGCCAGGGTCGAGTTGGTGTCGCCGTAGACGATCACCAAGTCGGGCGCGTGGCGGGCGATCACCCCGTCCAGGGCCGCCAGCATCCGTCCGGTCATCTCGCCGTGCGAGCCGCCGTGGATCCCCAGGTTCTCGACCGGCTCGGGCAGACCCAGCTCGCGGAAGAAGCCGTCGGAGAGCGCCGCGTCGTGGTGCTGGCCCGTATGGACCAGGACCTCGGTCAGGCCCGGGGCGGCGGCGATGGCGCGGCTGACCGGCATGGCCTTAACGAACTGGGGCCGGGCGCCGACCACGGTCAGCAGGCGGGCTGTCACGCCGGCTGCTCCGCCGAGGCCTGCGCCAGGCGGGCTCGCACCCGCGCCACCACGCGGTCGAGGCCCTCGTCCAGCGACACCTTCGGCGTCACGCCCAGCAGGTCGCGCATCCGGGCCAGGCTGGGCTGCTTGGCGGCGGTCATCCGGGCCGGCAGGTCGTGCAGGGTGATCAGCGACGGCGAAGCGCCCAGCCGGGCGCGCAGGCCCTCGGCCAGGGCCTCGATCGGCGCCACGTCCGGGTGGCCGATATTGATGACCGCGTGTTCCTCGACCCCCGCCGCCGCCTCGACGGCGCGCACGGCGTCGGAGATGTGCAGCCAGCCCCGGGCGCTGCCGCGATGCACCTGGATCGGTCGGCCGCGCGCCAGGTCGTGGGCGAAGCGGATCATGGCCGAGCGGTGGTCGCCGAAGTCCTCGTCCTCGTCATAGATCATGAACGGCCGCAGGGTGACCGCGCGAAGGCCGTGCTGGGCGACCTCGTAATCGACCAGCTGCTCGCCCAGCAGCTTGGTCAGGCCGTAGCGGTTGTTGGGACGGGGGACGGTGGCGGCCTCGTCCATCGGCCCGTCGGTGGGACCGTAGACCTCGGAGGTCGAGAAATAGACCAGCTTGGCGTCGGCGGCCTGGGCCAGCAGGATCACATTGTTCAGCCCGCCCAGATTGGTGGCCACGGCCAGGCTGGAGGCCTGCTCGCAGGTGACCCGGCTGACCACGGCGGCCAGGGCGAAGATCACGTCGGGCTTCCAGCGCAGGGTGGGCATCAGGTCGGCCGGCTGGTTGATGTCGACTTGCAGGTAGTCCTTGCGCCAGCCCGGCTTGATGTCGGCGCACAGCACCGCCCAGCCCTGGGCGCGCAGATGGGCCGCCAGGGGCTTGCCGATATTGCCTTCCGATCCGATGACCAGGGCCCGCTTCATCCGATGCTCGCTGACTGTTCTTCACTGGGGCCTTGGTCGGGGTCTTCGCCGAAGCCCGAAAGGTTGATCACCCGACGCAGGCCGCCATGGGGGGGGGCGGGCCGCTCGGCGTAGCGGTCGCCGGTGCGGGGGCAGACCAGGTCGGGGCCCAGCACCTCGCCGGCGTGGCTGACCCAGCCGATGCGGCGGGCCGGGACCCCGGCCATCAGCGCCAGGGACGGCACGTCGTGGGTGACCACGGCGCCGGCGGCGATCAGGCACCAGGCCCCCAGGTCGTGGCCGCAGACGATGGTGGCGTTGGCCCCGATGGTCGCGCCGCGGCCCACGCAGGTGGGCCTGAACTCGGCCTTGCGGTTGATCTCGGCGCGCGGGGTCGTGACGTTGGTGAACACGCAGCTGGGGCCGCAGAACACGCCGTCCTCTAGCGTGACCCCGGCATAGAGGCTGACATTGTTCTGCACCTTGCAGCGGTCGCCGACGACCACGCCGGGGCCGATCGCCACGTTCTGGCCGATCACGCAGTCCGCGCCGATCCGGGCGCCCGCCGCCACGTGGCTGAACCGCCAGACGCGCGTGCCAGCGCCCAGCACCGCGCCGGGCTCGACCTCGGCCGACGGGTGGGCCCAGGCCGGCGGGCGGTCCGAAGCGTCGGGGGCGTCCATCTCAGGCCTTCACGATCTTCCCGGCCAGGGCGGGATCGACCTTGGCCAGGGCGTTGCGGGTGTCGATGACGACGGGCGTCTCGCGCGCCAGGCGCTCGTAGTCCAGCCTGTCGTGGTCGGTGACGACGATGGCGCAGTCGAAGCCGGCCAGGGCGCCGGGCCCGAGGTCGATCGACTGCATCAGGGTGTCGCCGACCATGAGCTCCGGCGCCAGCGGATCGTGATAGCTGACCCGCGCGCCGTGGCTGCGCAGGATCTCGATGATGTCGCGGGCCGGGGTTTCGCGGGTGTCGTCGATGTTGCGCTTGTAGGCCACGCCCACGATCAGCACATGGGCGCCGACCGCTGACCGGCCGCGATCGGCCAGGGCCTTGAGGGTCTTGTCGACCACCCGCTGGGGCATGGCCTGCGAGATCTCGCCGGCCAGTTCGACCATCTTCAGCGCGGCCCCCTCGGCCTTGGCCCGCCAGGCCAGGTAGAAGGGGTCCACCGGGATGCAGTGGCCGCCGACGCCCGGGCCGGGGAAGAAGGGCATGTAGCCGAAGGGCTTGGTCTGGGCGGCGTGGATCACCTCCCAGATGTCGATGCCCAGCGCGTCGAAGCTGACCTTCAGCTCGTTGACCAGGGCGATGTTGACGAACCGGAAGACGTTCTCGGTCAGCTTGACCGCCTCGGCGGTGCGCATGTCGCTGACCGGCACCGTGGCGGTGATGGCGTCGTAAAGCGCGCAGGCGGCGCGGCGTTCGGCCTCGCTGTCGGCGCCGACGATCTTGGGGGTCGAGGCGGTGGTGAAGGCGTGGTTGCCGGGGTCCTCGCGCTCGGGCGAATAGGCCAGGGCGAAGTCCTGGCCGGCGCGCAGGCCCGAGCGTTCCAGGATCGGCTTGAGCACCTCGGCGGCGGCGCCGGGAAAGGTGGTGGACTCCAGCACGACCAGCTGGCCCGGGCGCAGCACGGCGGCCAGGGTCTCGGCGGCCTCGACCACGTGGCTCAGGTCGGGGGCGTTGTGCGAGGTGATCGGGGTGGGCACGCAGATCAGCACCGCGTCGGCGCGGCTGAGCACGTCGGGCGCGCCCGTCGCGGCGAACCCGCGCTCGCGCATGGCCGCCACCCGCGCGTCAGCGAAGTGGCTCAGATAGGAAGCGCCCCGGTTCAGGGTGGCCAGGCGGGTCTCGTCCAGGTCGAAGCCGATGACGGGAAATCCGGCCGAGCAGAAGGCGTCCGACAGCGGAAGGCCGACATAGCCCATGCCAACGACCCCGATCACGGCTTCGCGCCGCAGGATCTTCCGGATCAGACTTTGAAAGTCTGTCGCAATCTCATCGTCGCCAGGCAATGGAAACGTCGGGACGTGGACGTTCATCGGCCCCTCGCGCGGCCGGCTTGCTTGGTTGAGATCGGCTCACCCCTCGACATGCTCGAATCTTACGCGCTGTAAGCCTTCGGGAAAAGGGTCTTCGTCTTGGGTATATTTACCACGACCATCCCGGTGTTTGCCCTAATGTTTCGCCCGTCGTCCATTTATACTTGGAGTCGGAAAGTCTTGTAACGGCGTTATGCGAGTTTTCGCAAGATAAGGTCAGGGAATGGACGGCCCCGGTAGTTGGTCGAAGCGGCGCTTCAATTGAGCTTGGACTCGTTCTAATACCCGCTGTACGCGAACACCTTCGTCGATGCCCGTAATGGGGGCGGCCCTGGTCTGGCAACACTGGACGAAGTGGCGGACTTCTCTGGTCAAGGGCGGCTCGACCGTCAGGTCGACGAAGCGCGGTTCGCCGCCGGCGGCCACCGGTCCGGCGTCGGTCAGTGTCACGGTGTGGTCGCGCCGCATCAGCTTTTCGGGCCAGGGGCGGACATCGTCGAACACCAGAGAGCCGGTCTCGCCGACCACGACCAGCTTTTGCTCCTTGAACGGACTGAGCCAGCTGGCGGCGATGTGGGCGTGCAGTCCGCCCGAAGTGCCAAGAGGGGGGAAGCCGAGATCGGCGTGGACCTCGTCGGCGACGCCGGGCGTGACGAAGGCGCGGCCGGTCGCCTCGACCGTCAGGGGCGCGGCGTCGGCCAGGGCCAGGATCATCGAGACGTCGTGGGGCGACAGGCTGAGGAAGGCGTTCTCGTGGGTGCGCACCCGGCCCAGGCTGAGCCGCGAGGCGGTGACGTAACGCAGGGTCCCGATCTCGCCCCGGGCCACGATCGCCGCCAGGGCCTCGAACGCCGTGTGGTGGCGCAGCAGGTGGCCGACCATGAACACCCGGTCCGAGCGCGCGACCTGGGCGGCCAGGTCCTCGGCCTCGGCCAGGTCGGAGGCCAGGGGCTTTTCGACGAAGACGTCCTTGCCGTGGTCCAGGGCCAGGCGGCACAGGGCGGCGTGGGCCGGGGCCGGGGCGGCGACGATCATCGCGTCCAGCCGGGCGTCGTCCAGGGCCTGGGCCAGGGACGGGGCGGGGACGTTCCAGGCCTCGGCCTCGCGCTGAGCGGCGGCCGGGTCGGTGTCGATCACCGCGCCCAGCACGCCCAGTTCGGCGCAGGTCCGGATCAGGTTCCGGCCCCAGGCGCCGCAGCCGACGACGGCGATCCGGGTCATGTGGTCGCCGCGGGGATCGAGGACCAGCGCAGGGACAGGTGGGTGTCGTTGGCCTCGGTCAGGAGGAACCCCAGCCGGTGGTACAAGCGCTGGGCGTCGAGGTTGTCGCGGGCCACCTGCAGCGTCAGCGGCGTGCCGGCGGCGGTCGCCTCGTCCATCAGGGTCCGCAGGATCGCCGCGCCGATCCCCTGGCCGCGCCGCTCGGGGGCAAGGGCGATGTCGATCAGGTGCACGCTGCGGGCGTCGCGATCGGTGGCCAGCCGCCCGACCGGGACGCCGTCGACCATGACGATCTCGAGCCGGGCGTTCGGGAAGGTCATGCGGTAGCCCTGGGTCTGGGCGTGGAACTGCTGCTCCATGAGCCGGGCCAGCATGTCGGCGGGCAGGGGGACCTGCTCCCAGGCCGCCCCGCGCGAGACGCGGAACAGCGCCAGGCGGAAGGGGGCGTCGCCCTCGACCTCCGGACGCAGGGCGAAGCGCGGCGATGCGAGGGGCTCTTCCCGTCCAGGTGGAGAGGTCGTCATAATGGCCGTGCTTCGATTCTGATCCGGGGAACGCCATGGCCGCCGAATTCGTCGTCCCGACCGCTGATGCCTTCGCGCCGCACAAGGGCGCGTCCTTCCGGGTCGAAGGGGGCAGTCACGTCCTGTCGTTGAGCGAGATCGAGCTGTTCCAGGCCGAGCCGGGCCACGGGCGGCCGGACTTCCAGCCGTTCGTGCTGGTCTTCAGCGGTCCCCCCGGCGATGTGCTCGCCGAGGGGATGCATACGATGACGGTCGAGGACGGGACCGCCTACGACCTGTACCTGATCCCGATCCACACCCCGCAGCCGGGGCGGCAGGACTATCAGGCGCTGTTCAACTGACGCCACGCCACGCAATCCCGAAGGCCTAGTTCCGCGAGGGATAAATCCCCGCCAGGGCGATGCAGATGTTCAGCGTCAGGAACGGCTGACGGTTCTCGTGCGGCTGGCTGGCGCCCGCATTGCCCATCGCCTGGGGGGCCATGGGCGCGGTGGGCGTCACCACCGTGCTGTACAAGTTGTACGCTGGGGCCGTGCCCTCGTTGCTGCTGCTGCCCGTCTGGCCGAAGCTCTTGCCCGCCGCCGCCGTGCTGACGTTGGTCGAGCCGGCCACGGTGGCGTCCACCTTCATGAAGTGGACGTGCTGGGGAATCTCCGTCACGAGCAGGGTGTGGGAATACTCCCCCGTGATCGCGCCCAACGGATAGGTCGAGCTCACGCCGCCGAAGGCGGCGGTCCGCAGGTCGGGCAGCTGGAAGGTGGTCACCCCGTTGCCGCCGTAGGTGGTGCCCAGGAGCGAGAACAGCGCCTGGTTCTGGGCGATCGACAGCACCTGACCGTTGCACAGGGCCCAGTTCTTCGGTGGGAAGTTGAAGCCCATGATCCGGATTTCGCCCATATACTGCTGAGTCATCAGACTTGCTCCTCGTATTTGTCGCGATCGGGATCAGTTACGGGCGGGGAAGGCGCCCCGCAGGGCGATGCAGTAGTTCAGGAACACCGTCGGCATCATGTTGTTGTGCGGCTGGCCGCCGCCCGTCCCCGTGAGGGTCTGGGGCGGCAGCTGCGTGGCCGGCGTGGCGACGGTGCTGTAGAGCAGGCCCTGGGTGTTCTTCGAGAAGTTGCCGGTGAAGGCCCTGGCCGGCTGGTTGTTGGCCGAGGTCGAGACGGTCCCGACCGCCGTGGTCACCGTCGGCGAGTGGCTGTGCGCGGCCATCTCGGTGGCCAGCAGCGTCACGGTCTGCGAGCCGCCCACCTGCCCCAGGTCGTAGACCTGCAGGCCGGGCCCGGGCTGGGCGCGGCCGACGTGGAGCGGGATGTTGCCCATCAGGTTGGGCAGGGCGAAGTTGCTGGTGCCGTTGCCGCCGTAGGTGGTGCCCAGCAGCGAGAACAGCGCGGTGTTCTGCTGAATCGGCATGATCTGGCCGTTGCACTGGGCCCAGCCGAACGGCGCGAACGGGAAGCTGAAGATGCGGATTTCCGCGAGATATTGATCACTCATCTCTTTGAGTCTCCAAAGGATCTTCTGGCGGAAAGGGTCAGTTCTGCGACGGGAAGATTCCGGCGATCGCGAGAATGAAGTTGATGCCCAGATAGGGCTGCATGTTGTCGTGCGGCTGGCTGCCGCCGGCGGGCGTGGTCGAGGCGGCGGTCAGGGCGATCTGCTCGTTGCTGGCGTTGTAGGGCGCGTAGCCGAAGATGCCGGTGCCGCTCGGTCCCTGGTCCGAGATCATGGTCGCGGTGGTCGGCGTCGACACCGCGCCCGCGACGGAGGCCGCGAAGAACGGGTGGGTGTGGGCCGGCAGCTGGGCGGAGGACAGGGTGACCGATTCCACGCCCTGCTTCTGACCCATGACGTAGGTCTGGCCGTTCTTGCTGCCCCAATGGGTGGGGGTCCGGCCCCGCAGGTCGGGAATTCCGAACGTGTTGATGCCGTCTCCGCCGTACGTTGTCCCTAGAAGTTGGTACAACGCGTCGTTTTCCGCGATCGACATGATCTGGCCGTCGCACATGACCCAGCCGACGGGTGCGAAGTTGCCTCCGAACATGCGGACTTCACCAAGATACGGTTGGGTCATGGTCGTTCCCTCGCTCCCAAAAAGTCTTAAGTGCCCAAGCTTGAGGCGCGCGACCGACCAGGACTAAACCTTAAGTCGTCTCTGCGTCTTAACCAAGATTAAGAACAGGCGCCCCCACCCCCGCGATTGTCCCCCTCGTATCCCACTATCCTGAGCTGCACAATAGTTAGGAGAACGTGGTTCGCCGATCAGCGTATGTCTACTTGTGCGGGCGCCGTCTCCTCGTTAAGGTTGCGTTTATGGTTTGACTAGAGCGAGGGGGGAGTCAGTTGCGTAGATTATGCGCTGTCGTGCGCGCTTTTCCGCCTCCGCGTCGTGCGCGGTCGTCCCGCGCCCCTAGTCCCTTCATCCACCCATTTCCCGCGGAGCGTGTGCTCCGAAGCCGCGGCGCCTGCGCCGCGGCGCGTGGTCTTGCCTAAGGCAAAGGACTGATCCATGCCGTTCTCCGGCCAGTTGTGGTACATCACCGAAGGCGGCGACGCCGACACCAAGCTCGTCCGCATCAACGACGACGGCACCGGAAGCACCACCGTCGTCAGCAACGGCGGGGCGGGCACGGGCGATGACGCCTTCTCCAGCTCGTTCACGTCGGGCCTGGGCATCGACACCGCGGCGGGCTTCTATTTCGCCATCCTCAGCAACAGCCTCGACGACCACGCCAAGCTGGTGCGGGGCTCGATCAACAGCGCCGCGGCCCCCACCACGGTGGTCACCTTCCCCACCAACATCATCGTCGAGACGATCGAGGTCGATGCGGTCAACCGCAAGATCTACGCCTGCTATCAGGACGGCTCCCTGACGCCGGACGGCAACATCACCGGCATCCGGGTCTACAGCTACGACAGCGCGGGCACGCTCACCGACCTCGGCTTCCTGACCACGGCCGTCAGCGACAACCGGCCCAACGAGGGGCCCGGGCCTACCTACTACGTGCTTCAGGCGCGGGACTTCGCGATCGACAGCACGATCGTGGCCGGCGGCCGGATGTACTACACCGAGACCATCGGCGGCCTGGCGACCGGGCTCTTCCGTCTCGATCTTTCCAGCCCGAACACGGCGACCCCGCTGGTCGCCGACAGCCAGTTCAACAACGACTCCTCCAACGGCGTCTTCGTCGACGTCGAGGTCGATGAAACCACCGATCTGGTCTATTTCACGACCCACTCGCTCAATCCGTCGCCCAGCAGCAACTACCACGCCGGCGACAACGCCCTCTGGTACATCAGCGGCAGCGCCACCAGCGGCACCGCCGTCAAGGTGACGCTGGTCGGCATGCCGGGCGGCAACCACTACTACGGCGGCGACATGGCGTTCGACCAGTCGACGCGCCAGATCTATCTCGAGAGCGAGGAAGTCGAGAACAGCGGCTCCGACACCGACGACGTCATCTACGTCTTCCAGCTGGACGCCGCCGGCACCACGGCCACCCTGATCCGCACGATCGACCCCGGCACCACGGCCGTCGGGGCCACGACCGAGGGGATGGTCTTCGCCGACCTGGCGGCCCTGACCGTCACCGGCGCGGGCACGGCCGCGACCGAGCAGGCGGCCTCGGCGACCACCCTGCTGAGCGGCTCTCCCACGATCACCGACAACGACGGCGGCTACCTGACCGGCGCCACGATCCAGATCACCGGCGGCACCTTCTCGTCCAATGAGAACAGCACCGCCGACGACCATCTGGGCTATGGCGCGAGCAAGCAGATCAGCGGCACGATCGCCGGCACCAGCATAACGGTCAGCTGGAACGCGGCGACCGAGACCCTGACGCTGAGCGGCTACGACACCATCGCCCACTACCAGACCGCCCTGGCCGGGCTGGTCTACTGGGCCACGGGCGACAACCCGACGAACTACGGTTCGAACACCAGCCGCACCATCACCTGGTCGATCAACGACGGCACGCCGGGCGTGCTGGCCGGTTCGGTGAACAGCGGCACGACGACGATCAACATCACGGCGGTCAACGACGCGCCCGTCAACGGCACGGTCTCCAGCGCCACGGGCAACGAGAACGCCGACATCGCCGTCACCGGCCTGCAGGTCAGCGACGTCGACGCCAATCCCGCCTCCGCCACCGTCACGGTCACCCTGAGCGTGACCAAGGGTATCCTGACCCTGCGGACCAACGTCTCCAGCGGTCTGACGGCCGGCAACATCAGCGGCAACGGCACCGGCACGGTGACCGTCACCGGCACGATCAACGCCATCAACACCACCCTGGCGTCCGCCAACGGCCTGCTGTTCCATGGCAACACCAACGTCAGCGGCACCGACACCCTGACCGTGGTCACCAGCGACGGCGGCTCGACGGGCACGGGCGGTACGCTGAGCGACACCGACAACTACACGATCACCATCATCGGCGTGAACGACGCGCCCACCGTCTCGGGCGACGGCACCGAGGCCGTGTCGGCCACCAACGAAGACATCAGCCCCACGACTCTGAGCAACACGGTCTCGAGCCTGTTCAGCGGTCAGTACAGCGATCCGGACGGCGACGCCTTCGCCGGCATTGCCGTGATCTCCAACGGCTCCAGCGGCGGCACCGGCCAGTGGCAGTACTGGAACGGCTCGACCTGGGTGAACATCGGCTCGGCCTCGACCGCCGCGGCGGTCGAGCTGGCGGCGTCGACGGCCATCCGCTTCGCCCCGGTGAGCGACTTCAACGGCCCGGCCCCGACCCTGACGGTGCGCCTGGTCGACGCCTCCAACGGCGCGATCACCAACGGCACGGTCGTCAACACCACCACCAACGGCGGCACGACGGTGTACAGCACCGGCACGGTGGTGCTGAGCCACACCGTCACGGAAACCAACGACGCCCCGGTCGTCATCAACGGCACGACCGTCAGCCTGAGCTCGATCGCCGAGGATTCCGCGCCCGGCGCCGGCCAGTCGATCTCGTCGCTGTTCTCCAGCCACTTCAACGACGCCAAGGACACGGTCTCGGGCGGCTCGTCGGCCAACGCCTTCACCGGCGTGGCGGTGAGCGCCAACGCCGCCACGGCGGCCCAGGGCGTCTACCAGTACTTCGACGGTTCGACCTGGCAGGACCTGCCGGCCGTCTCGACGACCAACGCCTTCGTCATCGGTTCGGCCACCCTGGTGCGCTTCGTGCCGGCGGCCGACTACAACGGCACGGCGCCGTCCCTGACCGTCTCGATGATCGAGGACTCAGCCGGCGCGGTCACCACCGGCCAGATCACCGACCTGACCAACGTCGGCGGCTTCACGCCGTACAGCACGGCGATGACGCTGAACGTCGTGGTCACGGCGACCAACGACGCGCCGGTGGCCAGCGGCTCGGCCACCTTGACGGCCGTCGCCGAGGACACCGCCAGCCCGGCGAGCGCCACGGTCTCCAGCCTGTTCGGCTCGCTCTTCAGCGATCCCGACGGCGACAGCTTCGCGGGCGTCGCGATCTCGGTGAACAACGCCACCGGCGCCGAGGGCGCGTGGCAGTACTTCAACGGGACGTCCTGGGTCACGATCGGCGCGCCCAGCGAATCCAGCGCCCTGGTCCTGGCGGCCGGCGCCTCGCTGCGCTTCCTGCCGGCGGCCGACTACAACGGCGCGCCGCCCACCCTGGAAGCCTATCTGATCGACAATTCGGGCGGGGCGCTGACCACCGGCGCGACGCTCAACGTCACCACCAACGGCGGCCAGACCCGCATCAGCGACAACACCGTCGCCCTGTCGACCAGCATCACGGCCGTGAACGACGCGCCCGTGGTCCCGGCCACGGCGACGACGGTGGGCGCCACCGAACAGACGGCGGCCACCCTGCTGGGGTCGCTGACCGTTTCCGACGTCGATCTCGACGCCCGCAACGGCGGTTCGGGCGACTACGGCGGCGCCAGCTTCACGGTGCAGCGCGGCACGCCCAACGCCGCCGACACCTTCGCCTTCAACACCAGCGGCGCGACATTCACCGTCAGCGGCGCCAACATCCAGGTGGGCGGCCTGACCGTCGCCACCTTCACCGTCGTGGGCGGCGTGCTGACGATCAGCTTCACCAGCTCGAGCGCGACGGCGACCACGGCGCTGGCCAACGACATCATCCGGCACATCACCTACACCAACACCAGTGACGCGCCGCCCGCCTCGGTGTCGCTGAACTACACGCTCAACGACGGCGGCGCCCAGGGAACCGGCGGCGCGCTTTCGGACAGCGGTTCGGTGACGGTCAACATCACTGGGACCAACGACGTCCACACCGGCGGGGCCAGCATCACCGGCACGGCGGCCGAGGACCAGGTGCTGACGGCGGTCTCGACCCTGGCCGATCCCGACGGCCTGGGCACGCTGCACTACCAGTGGCAGCACGACGTCGGCGGCGGCTACGTCAATGTCGGCGCCGATCAGTCGACCTACACCCTGGGCGATGGCGACATCGGCGGCGTGGTCCGCGTGGTGATCTACTACACCGACGCCGGCGGCACGGTGGAATCGGCGACCAGCACGGCCACGGCCGCGGTGACGGCGACCAACGACGCCCCGACCGGCGGCGTGTCGATCACCGGCACGACGACCGAGGACCAGGTCCTGACGGCTGACACCTCGACCCTGGCCGACTCCGACGGCCTGGGCACGCTGCACTACGACTGGCAGCGCGACACCGGCTCGGGCTTCGTCACGATCGGCGCGGCCGACCAGGCGACCTACACCCTGGACGACCCCGACGTGGGCGGCACGATCCGCGTGGTGGTCAGCTACACCGACGGCCAGGGCTTCCCCAATTCGGTGACCTCGTCCGACACCGCCCAGATCCTGGGCGTCAACGACGCCCATACCGGCGGGGCCTCGATCACCGGCACGGCCACCGAGAACCAGGTCCTGACCGCGGTCTCGACCCTGGCCGACGTCGACGGCATCGGCGCGCTGCACTACGACTGGCAGCGCAACACCGGCTCCGGCTTCGTCAGCACCGGCTCGGCCGACCAGGCGACCTACACCCTGGGCGACGCCGACGTGGGCGGCACGGTCCGGGTGGTGATCAGCTACACCGACGCCCAGGGCTTCTCGGAGTCGGCGACCAGCTCGGCCACGGCCGCGATCGCCAACGTCAACGACGCCCCGACCGGCGGCGTGTCGATCACCGGCACGACCACCGAGAACCAGGTCCTGACGGCCAACACCTCGACCCTGGCCGACGATGACGGCCTGGGAACCCTGCACTACGACTGGCAGCGCGACAGCGGTTCGGGTTTCGTCACGATCGGCGCGGCCGACCAGGCGACCTACACCCTGGGCGACGCCGATGTCGGCAACCATATCCGTGTGGTGGTCAGCTACACCGACGGCCACGGCGCCTCGGAATCCAAGATCAGCGCCAACACCACGAACATCGCCGCGGTCAACGACCCGCACACCGGCGGGGCGTCGGTCACCGGCACGGCGACCGAGGACCAGGTCCTGACGGCGGTCTCGACCCTGGCCGACGTCGATGGCCTGGGGACTCTGCACTACAACTGGCAACGCAACACCGGCTCGGGCTTCGTCAACACCGGCGCGGCCGACCAGGCGACCTACACCCTGGGCGACGCCGACGTCGGCGGCACGGTCCGGGTGGTGATCAGCTACACCGACGGCCAAGGCTTCTCGGAATCGGCGACCAGCTCGGCGACCGCCGCGATCGCCGGCGTCAACGACCCGCACACCGGCGGCGCGTCGATCTCCGGCACCGTGGCCGAGGACGAGACCGTCACGGCGGTCTCGACCCTGGCCGACCCCGATGGCCTGGGCGCGCTGCACTACCAGTGGCAGATCAACCACGGCAGCGGCTTCAGCAATATCGGCTTCGACCAGGCGACCTACACCCTCATCGACTCCGACGTCGGCGGGTCGCTGCGCGTGATCATCAGCTATACCGACGGCCAGGGCTTCTCGGAGACCGAGACCAGCAGCGCCACGGTGGTGGCCAACACCAACGACCTTCCGACGGGCGGCGTGTCGATCACCGGCACGACCACCGAGAACCAGACCCTGACGGCCGACACCTCGACCCTGGCCGATGTCGATGGCCTGGGCACGCTGCACTATGACTGGCAGCGCAACACGGGCTCGGGCTTCGTCAGCATCGGCGCGGCCGACCAGGCGACCTACACCCTGGGCGACGCCGACGTCGGCGGCACGGTCCGGGTGCGGGTCAGCTACACCGACGGCCAGGGCACGGCCGAGGCCGTGACCTCGTCGGCGTCGGCGGCCATCGCCGGGGTCAACGACCCGCACACCGGCGGCGCGTCGATCACCGGCACGGCGACCGAGAACCAGGTCCTGACCGCGGTCTCGACCCTGGCCGACGTCGATGGGCTGGGCACGCTGCACTACACCTGGCAGCGCGACACCGGTTCGGGCTTCGTCAACACCGGCGCGGCCGACCAGGCGACCTACACCCTGGGCGACGCCGACGTGGGCGGCCTCGTCCGGGTGGTGATCAGCTACACCGACGGCCAGGGCTTCTCGGAGTCGGCGACCAGCTCGGCGACGGCCGCGATCGCCGGCGTCAACGACGCCCCGACCGGCGGCGCGTCGATCACCGGTACGGCGACCGAGAACCAGGTCCTGACGGCCAACACCTCGACCCTGGCCGACGCCGATGGACTGGGGACGCTGCACTACGACTGGCAACGCTTCAACGGGACCAGCTTCGTCAGCATCGGCGCGGCCGACCAGGCGACCTACACCCTGGGCGATCCCGACGTCGGCAAGACCGTCCGCGTGGTGGTCAGCTACACCGACGGCCAGGGCTTCGCCAACAGCGTGACCAGTTCGGCCACGGCGGCCGTCGCCGGGGTCAACGACGCCCCGACGGGCGGCGTGTCGATCACCGGCACGGCGACCGAGGACCAGGTCCTGACCGCGGTCTCGACCCTGGCCGACGTCGATGGCCTCGGGACCCTGCACTACGACTGGCAGCGCAACACCGGCTCGGGCTTCGTCTCGACCGGCGCGGCCGACCAGGCGACCTATACCCTGGGCGACGCCGATGTCGGCGGCACGGTCCGGGTGGTGGTCAGCTACACCGACGGCCAGGGCTTCTCCAACAGCGCCAACAGCAGCGCCACGGCCGCGATCGCCAACGTCAACGACCCGCACACCGGCGGGGTGGCGGTGACCGGCGCGGCGAACGTCGGCCAGGTCCTGACGGCCAACACCTCGACCCTGGCCGACGCCGACGGGCTGGGTACGCTGCACTATGACTGGCAGCGCGACACCGGTTCGGGCTTCGTCAGCATCGGCGCGGCCGACCAGGCGACCTACACGCTCGTCGGCGGCGACCTCGGCGCCCATGTCCGGGTGGAGATCAGCTACACCGACGGCCACGGCACGTTCGAGTCGGCGACCAGCGCCGGCACCGCCACCGTGCTCCCGGCCAACGGTCCGCACACCGGGACGGTGACGATCACCGGCACGGTGACCGAGGATCAGGTCCTGACGGCCAACACCTCGACCCTGGCCGACCCGGCCGGCCTGGGGACGCTGCACTACGACTGGCAGCGCAACACCGGCTCGGGCTTCGTCAGCATCGGCGCGACCGACCAGTCGACCTACACCCTGGGCGACGCCGACGTGGGCGCGACGATCCGGGTGGTGGTCAGCTACACCGACCTGCAGGGCGTGGCCGAGAGCGAGACCAGCGCCGCCACCGCGGCCGTGGCCAACGTCAACGACCTCCCGACCGGCGCGGTGACCATCACCGGAACGGTGGCCGAGGACAGCGTCCTGACGGCGGTCTCGACCCTGGCCGACGCCGACGGCCTGGGGACGCTGCACTACCAGTGGCAGCGCAACACCGGGTCGGGCTTCGTCTCGATCGGCGCGGCCGACCAGGCGACCTACACCCTGGGCGACGCCGACGTGGGCGCCACCGTCCGGGTGAGGGTCACCTACACCGACCAACGCGGCGCGGCGGAATCCGTGCTCAGCACGGTCACCGGCGCGGTGGCCAACGTCAATGACGCGCCGACCGCGACCAACGACGCCAACGCCGTGACCCAGCGCCTGACGGTGACGGGCACGGTCCGCGCCAACGACGGCGACATCGACAACGCCCTCACGGCGCTGTCGGTGACCAATGTCGCCTACAACGCCACCCACGTGGACCAGACGGTCACGGCCGGGGGCACGGTGGTCAACGGCGCCAACGGCAAGCTGACGATCAAGACGGACGGCGCCTACAGCTATGTGGCCGACCACGAGGGCCTGGCCGTCGGCCAGGTCGCGACCGACAAGTTCGACTACACGATCAAGGACCCGTCCGGCGCCTCGGCGACGGCCCAGCTGACGATCACCGTCACGGGCTCGGACACCGGCGACGCCAACGCCAACATCCTGATCAGCGGCGGCGCGGCCCACACCCTGACGGGCAAGGGCGGGGCAGACGTCATGACGGGCGGCGGCGGCGCGGACGTCTTCGCCTACGAGTCGATCACCGACAGCACCCTGGCCAATTACGACGTCATCACCGACTTCACCCACGGCCAGGACACGCTGCGGCTGACGCCGCTGATCACCGGCGCCACCACGCTGACCCTGATCAACGACGGCACCAACAAGGTCCTGTTCATCGACCAGAACGGCGACGGCGTGGCTGAAAGCCAGATCAGCCTGCTGGGCCAGGGGCTGGAGGTCAGCGACATCGCCACCGGCGTGGCCAATTTCGGCTACACCCTGCTCGGGCTGGGCGCCAACGACACCCTGACGGGCGGCGGCGGCGCGGACGTCATCCGGGGCGGGGCCGGCGCCGACATCATCCGCGGCAACGGCGGCGGCGACGTCCTCACCGGCGGAACGGGCGCCGACACCTTCGTCTATGACGACGGCGACTCGCCCATCCTGCACTGGGACGTGATCACCGACTTCCAGAGCGGCCAGGACAAGCTGGACATCCGGGCGGCCGACGACGGCATCGTCATCCTCGCCCGCTTCGGGGCCAGCACGTTCATCTATTTCGGCAACCTGGGGAATTCGAGCGTCGTGCAGGTGTTCGGCGACATCAAGACGTCGGACCTGATCACCAGCGGCCACGTCACCTTCTCGATGTACGGCGACGACGGCACCGGCGGGGCCAGCGGCCGCAGCGCCGACAGCCTGACGGGCGGGGCCTCGGACGACGTCCTGGTGGGCGGCATGACCGACTCCACCCTGAACGGCGGCGACGGGGCCGACCTGATGTACGGCGGTTCCGCCCACGACACCTTCCAGTACACCTCGGTGTCGAACTCGAACTTCAGCGCCTATGACAGCGTCATCGACTTCACCCCCGACGAGGACAAGATCGACATCTCGGCGATCGACGGCGGCAAGGTCACGATCGCGCGCTTCGAGGGCACGACCTTCATCTATTCGGCTCCGGACTCCGGCGGGAACTTCCAGTCGGTGATCACGGTGGCGGGCACCACGCTGAAGGCCACCGACATCATCGCCAGCGGCGGGGCCACCCAGGCCTTCACGATGGTGGGCGACAGCGCCGGCCACAACGTCGCCGACACCCTGATCGCGGGCGCCGGCAACGACATCCTCTACGGCCTGGACGGCAATGACACCCTGGTCGGAGCCGGCGGGGCGGACTTCATGCTGGGCGGGGCGGGGGCGGACACCTTCGTCTACAACGCCCCGGCGGACAGCACGCCCTTCGCCCAGGACCTGATCTTCGACTTCAGCCAGGCCGAGGGCGACAAGCTGAGCCTGACGGGCATCGACGCCAATTCGGGCACCGGGGCCAACGACGCCTTCACGGTGGTGACCAGCTTCACCAACGTGGCCGGCCAGCTGGTCATCGCCGCGCCGGACGCCTCGGGCTACTACCACGTCTCGGGCGACGTGAACGGCGACGGGGTGGCCGACTTCGTGATCGCCCTGAAGGTCACCGGTACCCTGACCTCGGCCGACATCCTGCTGTAGCGAAGCGCGCCCAGATCAATCTCCGGTATTGATCGCCCTACGGGCGATCGCCCAGGCGGCGGTCGACGTCGAGCTGTTCACGATCCCGCTGTACATGACCAGCCTCTATTCGATCCAGGGCATGCACGCGATCACGGGGCAGGGGAACGACTTCTACCAGGGCCGGCTGTGGCCCGGGTCCAAGACCTCGGCCAATCCGGTCACCGCCAACGAGCAGGCCTTCAACCTGGTCTTCTCGGTGTTCATCCAGGAGATGCTGCACCTGCAGATGGCCGCCAACATGGCCACGGTGCTGGGCGTCGACCCCAACTTCACCGACACGGCCCTGCAGGACGATCGCCACGGCTGGACCTGCTATGGCCCGACCAAGAGCATCATCCCCAACATCATCGACCTGAAGGACACGAAGCACCACGAGGATGTGCCGGTGAATGTCGGGCCGCTGTCCGACACCCTGCTGCGCCTGTTCATCGCCATCGAGCAGCCCGAGGCCGACGCCCGCGCCAACATCAAGTACGACAAGGAGAAGGACTACTTCCCCGAGGCGCCGTTCGCCGACTGGACGCCGGGCGATCCGCTGCCGCGCTTCGGCACCATCGGCTGGATGTACCAGTGCTATTACGACTATCTGAGCCTGGAATACACCGACGGCACCACCCTGTGGGACGCCATGTTCACGGCCACGGCCGTGCAGAACGACCTGTTCAACAGCTTCTCGTCGCCCGGCCACCCCATGCGCGAGTTCATGGGCTTCGAGACCACGATCGCCACCACCGACAAGTCGATCGCCTTCGAGCAGATGGTGTCGATGATGGACGCCATCACCGACCAGGGCGAGGGCAGCGAGATCAAGCGGCGGCCCCAGCTGCTGCAGGCGGTCAAGCCCAAGTACCAGCCGTCGAACACCGCCCTGCGCGCCGACTATCCCAGCTATGACGACGCCGGGAAACAGATCCCGTCGGCCGACGCCGTGGCGCGGTCCGACAACGATCCGATGGACCACTACGAGCGTTTCAAGAAGGTCGCGGAGCTGCTGCCCCAGGTGATCACCTGGCCGCAGTGGCTGGAGACCCACAAGGCCTGGACCGCCCAGGAGCTGCAGGGACCGGACTACGATCCGACCAACCCGCTCAAGCTGCCCACGCCGGACGAACTGGCGGCGGCGCTGAACGCCCTGAACGCGCCCGACGCCCGGGCCGAGAGCCACACGCTGCTCAGCCAGGCGGTGATCGGCGCGATCGCCGGCGTGACCACGGTGCTCAACGACTACTGGAACCCACCGGCCACCGGGCCGGTGCTGTTCCCGTTCCCGTCCATGGCCGGGTCGGGCGACCGGATGTCGATCGCCTGGGCGGTGCTGGGCCAGACCCCCGACCTGTCGATCGGCCTGGACCCGGCCACCAAGGACAAGCTCTACCACTCGTGCCAGGCCCTGGACCTGGACGCGGCGGGCGACAATAGCTGCGCGGCCGTCGAGATCTTCCACACCTGCCGGGGCTCCAACAACTGCCACGCCCAGGGCGGCTGCGGTTTCGTCCAGCCGATCAGCGGCGGCGGCAACTGCGGCTCGGCGGTGGTGACGCGCGGCGGCGTGGCCGGGGGCGGCGGCAGCTGCGCCGGACCCGGGGGCGCCGGCGGCTGCGGCCGGCCGCCCCAGAAGCTGTACTCGGCGCCCAGCGACAACCGATGCAGCGGCTTCGGCGGCTGCGCCGTGCCGATCTCGGCCTCGCAGGTCTTCCCCAACACCGGCCAGATGCAGCTGTACGACTTCGTCCAGGACAGCACGGGCAAGGGCGGCTGGACGTCCGTGCCGTTCGGCGATCCGATGATCTACGATCGCGGCGAGAAGGTGCACGACGTGGCCTATCGCGCCTACCAGGCGGTGATGGCGCACCGGGGCAAGACGGTCCCGGCCGATCCTCCGGACCCGGACAACCTGCGCCTCGTCTTCCCGCCGTCGACCTGATGGCGTCGATGACCCCCGCCCGCTCGCCGGCTCCGCGCCTCGGTCTGCCCCATCTGGGCGACGGGGTGGGGCTGCGCGAGCCGCATTTCCCGCACCTGATGTCGACCGCCCCGGCGGACTGGGGCGTCGACTGGTTCGAGGTGATCAGCGAGAACTTCCTCGACCACGCCGGCTACGCCGCCCACGTGCTGGAGGTGGTGGCCGCCCATCGGCCGGTGGTGATGCACGGGGTGTCGCTGTCGATCGGCGGGGCCGATCCGCTGGACCGGGTCTATCTGGACAAGCTGGCCGCCCTGGCCGAGCGCGTCCGGCCGGCCTGGATCTCGGACCACCTGTGCTGGACCGGGGTGGCGGGGATCAACACCCACGACCTGCTGCCCGTGCCCCTGACCGAGGCGGTGCTGGCCCACGTGGTCGACCGCATCAAGGCCGTGCAGGATCGGCTGGGCCGACCGCTGATCCTGGAGAACCCCAGCAGCTACCTGGAATTCCGCGCCTCGCAGATGCCGGAATGCGAGTTCCTGGCCCGCATGGCCGAGGCCGCCGACTGCGGCCTGCTGCTGGACGTCAACAACGTCCATGTCAGCGCCTTCAACCACGGCTTCGACGCGGCGGCCTATGTCGACGCCGTCCCGGCCGAGCGGATCGTCCAGGTGCATCTGGCCGGCCCCAGCGATTTCGGCACGCACCTGATGGACACCCACGACGCCCCGGTGCTGGACGCCGTCTGGCCGCTGTACGCCCAGGTCCAGGCCTGCACCGGCGGGGTGTCGACCCTGCTGGAATGGGACGCCAACATCCCCGCCTGGCCCGACCTTCTGGCCGAGCTGGCCAAGGCCGACGCGGCGCGGGGCGGCTGGCTGCCGGAGGGCGTCCGGACGCCGGCGCGGGCTCATGGCTGAGCCCGACCTGGCCGACCTCCAGCGCTGGATGCAGGGCGCGATCCTGGGACGCGCGGCGCCGGCGGGGCTGGACGCCATCGTCGTCGGCGAACCCCGGGGCCAGAACAGTCTGACCGCCGCCCAGCGCCTGACGCTCTACGCCCGCGGCTACCGCGCCCGGCTGATGGAGTGCCTGGCCGCCGAGTTCCCCTGCCTGCGGGCCCTGGCCGGCGAGCAGGTGTTCGAGCTGTTCGCGGCCGGCTACATCGCCGAGCGGCCCTCGAACGACCCCAGCCTCTACGGCCTGGGCGCCGGCTTCGCCGACTATCTGGAGGCCACGCGGCCGGCGGGCGACGACGGGCCCTGCGCCCTGTCGGCCATCCCCGCCGACCTGGCCCGGCTGGACCGGGCCCGGTCCGAGGTGCAGCGCGCGGCCGGCGTCGAGCGCCGCGCCGGACCGCTGGCCGCCGCCGACCTGATGCTGATGCCCGGCGCCCGCCTGCGGCGACCCGACAGCGTGCGGCTGCTGACCCTGGGCTTCGATCCCGGGCCGGTGCTGGCCGCCGTGGACCAGGGCGGACCGATCGACCCGCCGCCGCCATGCCCGACCCCCGTCGCCGTGGCGCGCAGCCGCTGGCGCGTCGCCGTCCATGCCCTGCCGGTCTGGCGCCACGCCTGGCTCGACGCCTTGGGAGAGGAGGGGGCCGACGTCCACGCCGCCGCCGCCCGCGCGGCCCAGGTCAGCGGCCGCGAGACCGGCGCGGTGATCGCCGACCTGACGCTATGGCTGCCGGTGGCGGCGGCCCAGGGGCTGGTGACGGTCTGAGGCGAGCGGGCCGCGGGACGCCGGTCACTGTCCCAGCGTGTAGCGGACGCTCAGCGAGGCGCTGAACTGGTCCGGTGAGCCCAGGTCCGCGACGATGGGGCTGTCGGCGATGTCGCCCAGGCCGCGACGATACCGGGCGGCGGCGACCAGGTTCCAACGGCGGTTCAGGGGAAACTCGGCGCTGGCCGTGACGCCGGCGGCCAGGGCGGGGCCGTCCGGGGCGTAGGGCGCGATGTCGAACGGGCTGCGGGCGGCCTCGGCGGGATCGACGGCGAAATAGGTGCGGGCGAAGTCGTCGTCGGCCCAGGTCAGGCGTGGTCCCAGCGACGCGACCAGCCCTCCCTTGCGCCAGACGAGGTCGGCCCCGGCGTCAGCGATCCACGAGGTGTGGCCGCCGACCCCGCGTCGCAGTTCGCCGCGCACGCGCAGCCAGTCCCTGGGCCAGTAGGTGGCGAAGACGCCGCCCTCGGCCGCCCAGTCGACCTTGTCGAAGCCCCTCAGGTCGTTGTCGTTCTCGCGCGGGCCGCGCAGGCGTCCGACCAGGCCGGCCGACCACTGGGGGCCGCCGATCAGGCCGAGGCTGGCGCCGTCGTCCGGCGCGCCGAAACCCGGCGGCGTCCCCCGTCGGGCGAAGTTGATGCTGCCGCTGGGAAACAGCCGATAGTCGTTCGAGCCCATGTAGTCGGGCGCGAGGCGCGCGCCGAACCGCACATTGTGCAGCGACCATCCGAAGATCGTGATGTCCGTCAGGTCGGCGCGGGCCTGGACCTCTCCGGGGAGCGTCGACATCGCGGCGGCCGCCCAGGCCGCCGCGGCCCAGGCGCGGGCGCGGGGCGCCTTCACCGCGGAACGAAGCACGGCCTGGCTCTTCATGGGGAAAGCATCGACCGCGACGACGGGGCCGCCAATGCGGCCAACCCCGCAGACGCCGGTCCAGCGAACCCGGGGCGCTGGGCGCGGGCGGCCTCCGCGGACGGCCCCGGCGCGGGGGCCACTTCCTCGGTCTGGCCTTGAAATCTACCGGGAGTTGTCTTCAGCCTGGTCGAGGGCTAACTCTAGCCAACAGCAAGGGGGCGGCATGTCGAAGTCTCGCAAGGGTGTCACCCGTCGTCAGGCGGCGGTCGGCGCGGTTGGCCTGCTGACCACGATCGGGGCCGGAGGCGTCCGGGCGGCGCCCGCGGCGACGCCGCCTCAGCTGAACCAGCTCGGCTACCGGCCCGAGGCGGCCAAGCGGTTCGTCCTGGCCGTGGCGCCGGACGACGCCGTCGCGCGCGCCTTCACGGTCGAAACCCTGACGGGCGAGCGCGTGTTCACGGGACGGCTGGACGACAAGGTCCACGACCTGACCGTCACCGCCGGCGAGCACGTGCGGACGGGCGACTTCTCGGCCCTGACCCGGCCCGGCCGCTATCGCGTGAAGGTGGGCGACCGGACTTCTGCGGCCTTCGGCGTCGCCGAGGGGCTGTACGGCCCGCTGATCCGCGACGCCGCCCGCGCCTTCTTCCTGATCCGCGCAAGCGTGGCGATCGACGATCCGGCGACCGGCCTGCGTCACGCGGCCGGCCATCGCGACGAGGCCGCCCTGATGGTGGACGGCCAGGCGCGCGACCTGACCGGCGGCTGGTACAACGCCGGCGACTACGGCAAGTGGACCCACATGGCGGCGATCAGCGTCAGCCAGATGATGTGGCTGCACGAGCTGCGCCCCGCCCAGGCCGGCGCCCTGGCCCTGGGGGTTCCAGCCCTCCATCCGGGCCTGCCCGACGTGCTGCAGCAGGCGCGGTGGGGGCTGGAGTGGCTGCTGAAGATGCAGAACCCCGACGGCTCGGTGCTGCACAAGGTCGACTCCGGGCCCAATGTCTACGCCTGGGGGCGGCCGCCCGAGGGTGATCCCCATCCGCGCGTGGTCCAGCCGGGCGGCAGCCTCGACGCGGGCGTGTTCGTGGGGGCGACGATGCAGGCCGCCCGGGTGTTCAGCGCGCCGGACCCCGCCTTCGCCGCGCGTTGCCGCGCCGCCGCCCAGCGCGCCTGGACCTGGCTGGAAGCCCATCCCAAGGTCATGCGCGACGATATCAACTACGCCGACCCCGATCCGCGCCAGGAGATCGCGTGGGCGACCTGCGAGATGGCGGCGGCCACCGGCGACCCGGCGCTGGGCGCGCGGGCGACGGCGGCCTTGAACGACATCGGCGTCTTCCCGTTCTTCTGGCCCTCGCCGCAGGTGCTGGGCGCGATGAGCCTGGCGGGCGGTTCCGGCGAGGCCGCCGCGGTGGCCCGCGCGGCGATCGTCGAGACGGCCAAGGCCGTCGCGCCCTATGTACAGGCTGATCCCTACGGTTTCACGGTCCGGCCGGAAGCCTACAACTGGGGTTCGGTCGAGGTGGCGCTGAACACCGCCGTCATCTGCCTGTTCGCCGCCGAGCTGGGCGAAGCGCCCGCGCGCGACACGGCTCAGCGCCTGCTGGACTATGTGCTGGGCTGCAACGCCCTGGGCCACTCCTTCGTCACCGGTCACGGCGAGCGCGCCACGCGGCGCCCCTATCACTGGACCTGCCGGGTCTGGGGGCTGGTCATGCCGGGCTGGGCCAGCGGCGGTCCCAACGGCGGGGCGGCCGGCGCCGATCCGCGCCTGAAGGTCCTGATCGAAGCCGGGACGCCGCCGGCCAAGTGCTTCGTCGACGCCTGCGAGAACGACGGCTCCTGGGCCTCCAACGAGGGCCAGACCAGCGAGAACGCGGCGCTGCTGTTGGCGACGGGGTTATTCGGGTTGTGAGATCACCCGGCGGCGGACGAACCCGGACTGCCTAGTCGAACACCACCGTCTTGGCCCCCGCGATCAGCACCCGGTGCTCGACATGCCAGGTCACGGCCCGCGCCAGCACGGTGCATTCGACGTCGCGGCCCAGGGTGACCAGGTCGTCGGGGGTGTGGCTGTGGTCCACGCGATGGACGCCCTGCTCGATGATCGGGCCCTCGTCGAGGTCGGTGGTCACGTAGTGGGCCGTGGCCCCGATGATCTTCACGCCGCGCTCGTAGGCCTGATGATAGGGCCTGGCGCCCTTGAAGCTGGGCAGGAACGAGTGGTGGATGTTGATGCACTTGCCCGACAGCCGCGCGCACAGGGCCGGTGACAGGATCTGCATGTAGCGGGCGAGAACGACCAGATCGACGTCCAGGTCGTCGACCAGCTTCAGGAACGCCTCTTCCTGCTCGGCCTTGTTGGTCTTGGTCACCGGCAGGTGGAAATAGGGCAGGCCGCTCCACTCGGTGAACGAGCGCATGTCCTCGTGGTTGGACACGACGCCCACGATCTCGACCGGCAGCAGGCCGGCGCGCCAGCGGTGCAGCAGGTCGAACAGGCAGTGGCCGAACTTGGAGACCGCGATCAGCACCTTGGGCTTGGCGTTCGCGTCGTGCAGGGCCCAGGTCATGCCGAAGCGCTTGGCGATCAGCTCGAAGCCTCGGCGCAGGTCGTCGATCCCCGGCATGTCGCCGTCGGGCCGGAACACCGTGCGCATGTAGAACTGGTCGGCCAGGCCGTCGTTGAAGTGGCTGCTCTCGACGATCGAGGCGTCGTTGTCGGCCAGGAAGCCCGACACGGCGGCGACCACGCCCTTCCGATCGGGGCAGTGCAGGATCAGGATGTAGCGGTCGGCGGGGGTCTTGGCGTCCATGCGGGCGTCCTAGTCGACCAGGATCGCGGGGCCAAGCGGCATTGTTCTCACAGGGCTTTCACAAAAAGGCCCGCCCTTCACGAAAACGGGCCGCGATCACCGACATGATCGCGGCCCGTGCTTCCAGCCGGTCGAAGGGGATATCCCGGCCGAAAGCCCCCCAAGGGACCCCTAGAACCGCACCGCCAGCGAGACGGCGTAGTTGCGGTCGGGCTGGGTGTAGGCGTCCTTGACGGTGGAGCTGTCGGCCAGGCCGCGCACGTCGCTCCACCAGGCGTAGGTCTGGCCGGTGATGTTGAAGACGCCGCCGCGCAGGGTGACGCTGTCGGTGACGTTCCAGTAGGCCGTCAGATCGAACACCGTGAACGCCTTGGGCATCCAGCAGTAGTCCGAGCCGGTCTGGGTCAGCGGCGGCAGGGGCGCGGGACGGGTGATCGTGACGCTGCAGCTGACGCCCGAGCGGCCGGCCGACTGCTTGGCCGAATGGACGGCGTTCAGCGCCCCGCCGAACCGGCCGGCCGGGTCGCGGTAGGACAGGCCCGCCACCACCTTGACCGGATCGATCGAGACCAGCGGGGTCTTCTTGCCGGCGTTCTCGGAATTGCCGCGGGCGTAGGAGGCCGCCCCTTGCAGGGTGAAGCCGCCGCCCAGCTCGGTGACGAACCGCGCCTCGGCCCCGGAGATCTCGGCCTTGGACTGGTTGATGTACTGGTAGACCGCCGGATCGGTGGGGGTGAACGAGCCGCGCACCTGCACCTGCTCGATGAAGTCGTCGTACTTGCCCGTGAAGCCGGTGACGCTGGCGTTCCAGGTCGGCCGGTTCAGGCGGAAGCCCAGCTCGAAGGTCTCGCTGGTTTCGGGCTTCAGGTCGGGGTTGGAGATCGACATGTAGTTCGAGGCCAGGTTGGCGAAGCCGTTATTGACCTGGGACGGGGAGGGGGCCTTGAAGCCGGCGGCGACGTTGGCGAACACCGTCACCAGGTCGGTCGTCTTCCACACCACGCCCAGCTTGGGCGAGACGTGGCTCTCGCTCTGGCTGGCCGGGACGTTGGCGGTGAACAGGGCGTCCTGCTTGGGGTCCAGCTTGTAGTAGTCGAAGCGCACGGCCGGATAGAAGGTGACCGGGCCGAAGGCGACCTCGTCCTGCGCATAGGCCCCGGCCAGGGTGTAGTCGGTGGTCGGGAAGGCACGGGTGGGGAAGGTCTCGCCGGCTGGCGGCACGGTGCCGTCGCGCACGCCTTCCTGGCGGGTGATCGAGGCGTCGCCGCCCCACACGAACTTGTTGGCCACGCCGCCGATCACGGCGTCGCTGTGCAGTTCCAGGGCCGCGCCCCAGACCTCGTTGTCGAAGGTGGCGTCGCGGGTGCGGTCGGCGGCGGTGTTGCGATCCTCGGCCGAGTACTGCCGGGTGGTGCTGTCCTGGTAGTAGAGCGTGGTCTGGGCCGACTGGATCAGGCCCTGGCCGCCGGTGAAGCGGTGGTCCAGGCTGACGCGGTCGCGCTTCATCTTGTCCCAGGCGGTCAGGCCCAGCACGCTGGTCGAGGCCAGCGGCGGCTTGGCGATGGCGCTCAGCACGGTCCACGACGTGTCGCTGTCCAGGTGGTCGTAGGTCAGGCGGACGCGGTTCTGGTCGTTGGGGCTGTAGACCACCCGGGCCAGCACGGCGTTGGACTGGTCGTCCTCGGGATTGGCGGTGGTGCGGTCGGTGTTGGCGGAGTCGTTGGTCCCGGCCGTCTTCTGGCCCTCGCCGTCGCGGCGGGTGTAGGCGATCATGCCTTCCCAGTTGCCGCTCTTGCCGGCGGCGGTCAGGCTCTCGGTCCAGCTCTCGTCGGCCGAGGCGTAGGCGACCTTGGCGCCGCCCGCGAAGCTCTTGCCGCCCTTCAGGAAGTCGGACGGGTCCTTGGTGAAGTAGTTGACCGATCCGGCCAGGCCGTCGCTGCCGTAGAGGGCCGAGGCCGGGCCGCGCACGATCTCGACCGACTTCAGGGTGTCCAGGTCCACATAGTCGCCGCGGCCCATGTTCTGGGCCCCGAAGGCGTAGCCGTCGGGCACGCGCACGCCGTCCACCATGATCAGCACGCGGTTGCCTTCCAGGCCGCGGATGTTGAAGCCGCTGTTGCCGTCGCGGCCGGTCGAGGCGCCGGCGGCGGTGAAGCGGGCGGGGGCGCGGCGCACAGAGACGCCCGGCTCGAAGCGGACCAGGTCCTTGATGTCCTTGACCAGGCCGTCGTCGATGTCCTGGTCGGAGATGACGCTGGCGGTGACCGGGGCGTCCTGCAGCTTCTTCTCCGAGCGGGTGGCGGTGACCGTCACCTTGTCGAGCTCGACGGCGTCGGCGCCCGGCGCGGCGTCGGCCGCAAAAGCGGCTTGGGCGCAAAGCAGGGCGGTGGCGGAGGCCGCAGCGAAACACACGAGCTTGGAGCGAGACATCGAAGACCCCCGGGTCTGTTGTTTAGATGCGAACCGTTCGCATCTCGTTGAGGTCGAGCTACGGCCATCGGGCGGCTCGGTCAAGCTAAATGAGATTGATTCTTAGAATCACTAGCATTAGGGCTTTTCGGCAACGCTTCTTTCGAACCCGGAGATTCCGCCCATGCGCCGCTCGCTATCCTTCGCCGCCTTCGCGATGGGCGCGGCCCTCGCCGGCGCCCTGGCCGGCGCGGCCCAGGCCCATTCGCCCTATCTGCTGCCCACCGTCTTCGACGTCAGCGACCGCAAGCTGGTGACGGTGGAGGGCTCGTTCACCGAAAGCTTCTTCACGCCCGAGGTGGTGATGAAGTCGGACGCCTGGGCGGTGGTCGGGCCGGACGGGACGCGCAAGCCGCTGACCGCGACCAACCTGCGCGAACTGGCCCTGGTCGAGGTGGCCACCGAGACGCCCGGTACCTATCGGATCACCAGCGGCCAGCGCACCGGCCGCACCGCCAAGGCCGTGCTGGTCAAGGACGAGTGGGTGTTCATCGAGGACCCCAGCAAGGCCCCCGCCGGGACCACGCCGGTCGACATGCAGAGCCTGACCCTGGCCGACGTCTATGTGACGCGCGGCGCGCCGACCAAGGCGGCCCTGGCCCCGATCGGCAAGGGCCTGGAGTTCGTGGCCGTCACCCATCCCAGCGAGATCACCACCGGCCAGGACGCCAGGTTCGTGGTGCTGTTCGACGGCAAGCCGGTGAAGGGCCAGGCCGTCACCCTGCACGGCGCCGACGACCGCTACGCCGACGCCAAGGCCGCGCCGATCACCGTGACCAGCGACGACCAGGGCCGCTTCACGATCAAGCCGGACCACTCGGGCGTCTACCAGATCCAGGCCCGCTATCGCGTCGCGCCGACGGCCGCCGACCCGGTCGGCCACTCCTACACCTACGCCCTGACCTTCGAATCCCTGCGCTAGAGAAAGACCATGAAAACCAAGATCGCCCTCCTGGCCGCCGCCGCCGTCTGCATCGCGGCCCCCGCCTTCGCCGCCTCACACGCCCGCGACACCTTCATCAAGGAGCAGGACCTGAACGGCGACGGCTCGGTCAGCAAGGAAGAGTTCAAGACGGGCCGCGAGAAGCAGTTCGCCAAGATCGACGCCGACCACAACGGCGTGCTGTCGCACGACGAATATGTCGGCGAGTTCAAGACCCGCCTGACCGCGCGCCTGGCCGCCTCGACCGACACGGCCGAGAAGAAGGAAGAGGAGCGCATGCGCCAGGAGCGCCAGGCCGAGGTGCGCTTCGGCGTGCTCGACACCGACAAGAGCGGCGGCATCACCCCGGCCGAGTTCGACTATTCGGGCTGGCGGATGTTCGTCACCCACGACACCAACAAGGACGGCGCGGTCTCGGCCGCCGATCCGGTGGCGGAAGACACGAACTAGGATGACAGCGGATAGGCAACTTTCGGGTTGCCTATCCGGTTTGCCGGAGTCATGAATGCGCAATCAGGAGGTTGCCTATCATGACCGATCGCATCGAGAAGACCATCGATCTGAACGCGTCCGTCGAGCGCGTCTGGCGCGCCGTCAGCGACCACAAGGAATTCGGGGCCTGGTTCAAGGTGAACCTCGAGGCGCCGTTCGTGGTCGGCCAGGAGGCGCGCGGCCAGATCACCCATCCGGGCTACGAGCACGTGACCTGGAAGGCCAAGGTCGTCGCCATCGAACCGACCAAGCGCCTGGCTTTCACCTGGCATCCCTACGGTGTCGATCCCGACATCGACTACGACCAGGAGGAGCCGACCCTGGTGGAGTTCCTGCTCCAGCCGAACGGTGACGGCACGCGGCTGACGGTCATCGAGTCCGGCTTCGACAAGGTGCCGGAGTATCGCCGCGAGGAAGCCTTCCGGATGAACGACGGGGGCTGGACGCAGCAGGTCCAGAACATCAAGGCCCATGTTGAATCCTAGCCCCGCCGCGCTCGACCCCGCGCCGATCTTCGCCGCCCAAGTCTTCGCGGCTTTGGGCGACCGCACCCGCCTGGCCCTGCTGGGCAAGCTGGCCGACGGCCAGGCGCGGTCGATCGCGGCCCTGTCGCTCGACACCGCCCTGACCCGCCAGGCGATCACCAAGCACCTGCACGTGCTGCAGGACGCGGGGCTGGTGGCCAGCTTGCGCGTCGGCCGCGAAAGCCGTTTCGCCGCCCGGCGGGAGACCCTGGACGAGGCGCGGGCGTACCTGGATCGCGTGTCGCGCCAGTGGGACGACGTGCTGGGGCGGTTGAAGACGTTCGTGGAGAACTAATCAACGTCCGTCATCCCGGGCCTTGTGCCCGGGACCCCTCCGTCCGCCGCAGGTGCGGGAGGGGCGGACCGCCGGCGGTCCGCTTGCGCTTCACGTGCGAGCTGAACCAGGGGTCCCGGGCACAAGGCCCGGGATGACGGAGCTTAAGATTGATCCGCTCTAGATGTCGGCGGACCTACGCCCCAGCCCCCACCGGCGGCTCCGCATAAGACGCCGACGCCGTGATCACCTCGTCCGGCGCGGCCAGCATCGCCAGATAGGCCTTCCTCGGATAGGCCATGTGCGGCTTGTCCTCGGCATAGGCCGGCTGCGGCACGGGGCTGGGACCGTCATAGGGGGCGGGGGCCTTGAAGCGGGCGGCTTCCTCGGGGCTGATCCCGGCCTTGGCCAGCACGGCCGGATCGACCCAGCGGGCCGGGTCGATCGGCTCGCCCGGCGCGGCGACCTCCAGGGTCATCTGGTCGGGACCGGCGAAATAGATCGAGCGGCACATGCCGTGGTCGATGGGGCCCAGCACGTTGACCCCGTGGCTGCGGATGCGGTCGCGCAGGGCCAGCAGCTCTTCCTCGGTGTCGGCGCGGAAGGCCAGGTGCTGCAGCGTGCCCGGCGCGCTGGGGAGGGCCCCGTTGCCGGCGTGGGTGACGCCCAGCTGGACGGGGATCTTGTCGACGTCCGGCAGCTGCACGATCGAGAAGTAGCTGTGGTCGTTCATCCGCAGGAAGGCGTGCAGCCCGCCCGGCACGCCGTGCATGTCGAACAGGGCCACCAGCGGGCAGCCCATCACCTCGCTGAAGAAGGCGATGTGTTTCTTGATGTCGCCGGCCATGAAGGCCAGGTGGTGGATGCCCGTGGGATGCTGCGCCATGGCGGTGGTTCCTTGACTTCCCCGGGGACAGTCGCCGTCCCTTTCACTCCGGATAACGATGTTACGTTGCGGGAGGCAAGATGGCGAAGGATCCGGTCCGCGTCGTGCGCGAGCCCTACGGCTATACCTATGCCGAACAGTCCCGCCTGAAGGAGACCTATGGCGGGCCGACCGGCCAGGTGTTCGTCGAATGCATGCGCATCCGGCCCGAAACGGGCGACTCCGACACCGTGATCCTGTTCAGCCACCCGATCGGCGGCGGCTCGTTCCTGCCGCTGGTCACGGCCCTGGCCCGGGCCGGGCGGCACGTCGTCTATTGCAACACCCGGTACCGGGGCAACGACACGGCCCTGATCCTGGAAAAGTGCGTGCTGGACCTGGGGGCCTGCGTCGCCGACCTGAAGACCCGGTTCGGCTATCGCAAGGTGGTGCTGGGCGGCTGGTCGGGCGGCGGCTCGCTGTCGCTGTTCTATCAGGACCAGGCGACCAGCCCGACGATCACGGAGACGCCGGCGGGCGATCCGGTCGACCTGGTCGGGGCGGGGCTGCAGCCGGCCGACGGGGTGATGCTGCTGGCCGCGCACGTGAGCCGCTCGGTGACCCTGACCGAATGGCTGGACCCCTCGATCCTGGACGAGGACCGACCTTTCAACCGCGACCCCGCCCTCGACATCTACGCCCCCGACTGCCCGCACCGCGCGCCCTATGACGAAGCGTTCGTCACCGTGTTCCGCCACGCCCAGCTGGCCCGTAACCGCCGCATCACCGCCCGGGTCCGCGAGACCCTGACGGCGCTGAAGGCCCGCGACCCGGACATGGAGCGGCCGTTCGTGGTCTACGGCACCATGTGCGACGTGCGCTGGACCGACCCGGCCCAGGACCCGTCCGACCGGCGGCCGTACACCTGCTATCTGGGCGATCCGCGCATCGCCAACGACGGGCCGGTGGGACTGGCGCGGTTCACGACCCTGCGTTCGTGGCTGTCGCAATGGAGCTACGACGAGAGCCGGGCCAACGGCGTGCTGAACGCCGCCAAGGTCCGCTGCCCGGCCCTGGTGATCAGCAACACGGCCGACCTGGCCTGCACGCCCAGCCACGCCCGCCGGCTGTTCGACGCCCTGGCGAGCGCCGACAAGGCCTATGTCGAGATCAAGGACGCCGACCACTACTACATCGAGCGGCCCGACCTGCTGCCCCAGGCCGTGGCGGCGGTGACGGGTTGGCTGGACGAACGAGGCTTCTGATCAGAAGGCCACGGCCCGCCAGGTGACCGCAACCGAGGTGAAGTCGCCGCCGAACCGGGTCAGGGCGCCCTTGCTGGCCAGGAACTGCACGGCCTGGCCTTGCCGGACGGGCACCGACACCGTCAGGCCCAGGCGGGCGTTCTCCTGCCGGTTGGCGTCCTTCACGCCATCCGTCGTGGTGCCGCCGCCGCTGTAATAGGTGCCGTCCACCGCAGCCCACAGGCCGGGCCGGAAGGTGTAGCTGACATGGGCCTGGACCGCGCTCATCGGGTCGCGCTCCAGCCGCTTGCCGCCGAGGTAGTCGTCGTTGTCCTGGTAGAGCCACACCGCCGCATAGGCGTCGGCCTGCCAGCGGCCCAGGGGCACGGAGACGCCGATCTCGGGCTTGAAGGCCCAGCGGTTGGCGCC
This sequence comes from Caulobacter sp. 05T431, assembly GCF_056665975.1. NCBI lineage: Bacteria > Pseudomonadati > Pseudomonadota > Alphaproteobacteria > Caulobacterales > Caulobacteraceae > Caulobacter > Caulobacter sp. 05T431. Next base: position 147,134 of record NZ_JBFTKU010000002.1, read on the forward strand.
GATGTTGACCAGCTTGCCCCGCATATATTCGCCGGTCGGGGCCACGGCCGACAGGCTGACGCCCAAGATCGGCTTGGGCTTGCGGGCCGCGAAGGCCCGCCGCGACAAGGCCGGTCCGCCCATCAGCAGGACGCTGGCCCGCAGGCGCAGGTCGCCAAGGCCCGAACGCTCGGCGACGCGCCGCGCCTCGCCGACATCGCCGCTGGCCTCGCCCCAGATGTAGGGCAGGGCGAGCGAGATATTGGCCTGATGGCCCGCCAGGCCGAAGACATGGCCGTAGCCGACGGTGGCCAGGTTGAGGTCGGCCCGGGCGTTGGCGATCGGAGCGGCGGCGTCGAACATGATCTTGCCGGTGGAACGGCCGTAGCCGGCGACCACGAAATTGGCTCCGATGGGCGAGGCCGAATAGGCGCGCGGCTCCAGGTCCTGGGCGAGGGCGGCGCCCGCCGTCAGGAGCAGGGCCGCCGCCGCCACGAAGCCGATCGCGCGCCGCGCCCGCACGCTCGCCGCCTCACAAGCCCGAGGCGCGGGACGGGAGCGATGCTGGATAGGTCATCGGGCGCCTTTCACCGGAGGACACGAAGCTGGGCCAGCATCCGCCGGCGCGCCGGGTCCGCAATCGGGTGTTTCCCCAGCGCGGCGCGGGGCGATCCGCCCTTAGTCGCGGACCGCCAGCACGCGGACGCCGCGGGCCCGGCCTTCGGGGTCGGTCCAGTGGAAGGCCTCGCCGGCGGTCAGGCCGATCAGGGCCGCGCCCACGGGGCTGAGCACCGAGATACGGTTGTCGTCGATGCTGGCGTCGCGGGGCAGGCTGATGCGCACGTCGCGGACCTGGTCGCTGGACAGGTCCTGGAACCGGACCCGCGAGCCGATGCGGACGAACGGACGCGGCGCCTCGCCGGGCTCGACGATCACGGCCCGGGCCATCTCGTCGGCCAGCACGCGGCCGGCCGGGGCGCGATCGGCCGTGGCCTCGGCCAGGTTGGTCAGGACCTCGAAGTCCGCCTCGGTCACGTAGATCGCGGGCAGGGCTTGGGTGGATTGGGTTTGGGTATTCAACATAGTCTTTTTGCTTTTCTGGATGTGTTCCGAGCCCGGGCCGGCGCTTCTGGGCGCGGGCCTGCTGAGGCTCGGGGCGCTCCGCGAGACGCGGGCGTTTTCATGAAGACCGGAAGCTTCGGGGAAAGAAGCCGCATGCCGGATCAGGTTCGTGCGTGGCCTTGAGCGACGCGGGCCGTGTTACGGCCGAGCTGAAACGGGCATGGCGGGGAAACGTTCCTGTTCATTCCAGGCCTTGGGCGCTGTGCGCGGCCTGGATGTCGGAAGCCTGCGATCAGGCGTTTCGGCGCGAACTCCTCGCGGCCGACGAGGGATAGATGGGGGCGATGGCCGCCGATGTCAAATGGGAGGGGGGGCGTGGCCGTCGCGGAGCGGTGGGAGGAGCAATACGTCTTTGCTCCTCCCGCCGGACAATGCTTGCCAACCTTCGGCGAGGACGCCCTGAAGGAACGTCACGCCGACACCGATCCGCCTTTGACGCTAGGCGTCATAGCCATGTCTTCGCAGGACGTCGCCGATTGGCGTGATCGGCGCGTCGAACAAGCCGGGAAAGGCTTCGCGCATCCGCTCGGTGATCACGCCTTTGTCCAGTCGAGTGACAACGCTTCCGTCGAGGACGACAGCCACGATTTCCGGCGTGTCGCAAAGCTCGAGCATTCGGGCTCCAGAGGGGTATGTCCGGTATTGCTACCAGTCCCTCCACAGGATGTTTCCCTCGATTTTATTATATCTAGCGCCTCGAATGGGATGGCTATAAATCTTGTAGTTGAAGTTGTCTAGAAAATCTTCCTTATGGTGTTCGTTGTTGAAAGATAGCCTTCTCCATAAGTGTATTCTGTTTCGATGAACAAAAGCCTTCTTGAGGATGAGCTCTATTGTTTCTCCGTCGTTGCCGCTCTTTAGGCTTGTTCCAGCGTCGATATCGAGATGGGAATAGAACCAGTTCTTTGGCTTGCCCATTAGGGTCTCCCGATGCTTGTGAAGGCGGCGAGGGCTTTCGGCGGTGACCAATCGTTGGCAGCGAGGAAGGCAAAGAAGGCGAGAACGGCCGTGACGAGTAGCCATGCGAAGTTGGCGGAAACACCGGTCCAAATCGCGAACCACACCCTGGAGGGCGCTGGTTCCTTCGCCTTGCTCAGGCAGTCGGACACGATCTGAGCTAGACTCGCGTTCGAGTTCCTCGCCAGAGCTTGTTCCGCGGCCGCGCTCAAAGCTGGCCACTCTTCGTCCAGTCGAGCGAGATAGGCCTGCAGGAACTCTGCCTCGGTACGTTTGAGCTGTCCGCTGCGTATGCGCTTGCTTTCGGCCGCCTGCTCTTCTTGAAAGCAGACGGCTAACGCTGTTCCGACAACGCAGAGACCCTGATCCAATCCCCGCTGTTTCGTTTCTTCAGCCATTCGGCTGTCGATTGTCTCCAGAAAGGTCACCCGCCCCCCCTAGCTTAACCAAAACAGCTAAGCTTGAAGTGAAGGTTTTCGCAACCATTAAGGGATCGATGCGCGTTCCGCGATCGGGCGGCGCTCGGGAAAAGAGGCGCCGGGCGGCAAGCGTCGCGAATTGAAGGATCAGGCGGTGGCGGTGAGAGAGCCCGTCCTACTGCCCTTGCTGGATAAGGGAAAACTCGTCGGAAAAAATCTGCGCCCTAATTTGCGCCCTAAGCGGCGCCGTGCTTCGATCTCCCCGCGGGCGTTGTGCGAGCCCGATGAACTTCGGTCTGGGCGATGGCGCTAGAAGACTTCCAGAAACATCTCGCGACCGACTACAGGAGCCCGATCACCGGAGGGCCGTTGGAACCGCGGCCGGCTGGTGACTACGCCACAAGGCTCCGCGGACTGTCGGCCGCGCTGGCGGTTGACGTCTCGCTTCTCAGCGCCGCCGAGATCCAGGATCTGGCCGAAGCGCTAGGCCAGCAAGGCGGTCTCGACGAGACTTGGACATCGAAGCGGAGAGGGGATGCGGCGACGGCGCTGCGCCGGCTTGCCGAGTTCAAGCTTGGCGTTCCGCACCGGGTCCTCGGCTACAATCCACTCGCCCCTGGCCGGTTCATCGTAGCGGTGACCGACCTGCGTTGGCATGCGCAGCTGCTCGAAACCGCGCCCGAAGGGCTGGTGAACTTCTGGACGCCGACGCTCTGGAAGCCGAAGCTGGGGGCCGGGAGCCGGCTCTACTTCATGCTCAAGTCGCCGGTTCGACGGATCGGCGGATATGGCCATGTCGTCGCCTACGAGGAACGTCAGCCGTCCGACGCCTGGCGGCGCTGGGGCCTTGGTAACGGCGTTCAAAGCGCCGACGAACTCGAGGCCCGTGTCGCTCAGTTCGCCGACAAGCGCTCTGTCGACGCTCGCCTCGAAGGCAGCCCGATCGGCTGCATCGTCTTGAGGGACTGCGTCTTCCTCGACGGCGAGGATCAACGGTCGGCCGAAGAACTAGGAATCGAGTTCCCGACCGAGATCGTGAAGTACAAGCGGTTTCATGGCGCCCTGGTCCTGCCGATCGAGGGCGAGAGGGCTCCGCCGTCCAAGTTCGACCTGGTCAGCGGTATGCCAGATCGGACGGCTTCCACCGGCACGAAGAAGCTACGCGCGCAGCAGGCGGTGTTCCGGGCGGAAGTCCTTTCGGCCTATGGCGGTCGGTGCGCGTTCATGGGGACGCCTGATCGTGACGCGCTCGACGCGGCCCACATCCAGGGCTACGTCAACCCGGCCAGCAACCATGTCCAGAACGGCCTTGCGCTTCGGAAGGACGTTCACGCGCTCTTCGACGCGGGCCTCCTGGCGCTCAGCGACGAGCGGACCATCCTGGTCAGCTCGCTCCTCTCGGCGAAGCCTTACAAGGCGCTTGCCGGACGGCCGGCGCGGCGGCCAGCTGATCCTGCCGCAGAACCCTCGATCGAGGCGATCAGGTTTCACCGCCGGATTTTTCGGCCATAGGGGGCGATCTAGGCGGCGCGCCGTGGCAGAGGCGGCAGCGCCGCCAGCATCCGCTCGAGGTCTTCCGCCAGGATGATCGTCTTTCGGCCGGACTTCCGCATCGTGATCTCGCCGGCGTGGTGCTTGCGATAGAGCGTGTCGTCGGAGTGGCCGGTCGCCGCGACCGCCTCGGCGATGGTGTAGGCGAGCTTTTCCTGGCTCATTTCCACATTCCTCTCCGGGCGGCACGCGCGGCGTCTTCCGCCTGGGCGTAGGCCCCCTTGCTATAGCGCCGATACTCGCTGGCGAAGCCGGAGCGGATCAGCGCCGCGTTGATGTCCGGGCTGGCGTCCGACCAGCACTTGCCGACGAACCGGCCGTAGCGGTCGCGATCGACGAAGCGGCAGGCGACCCGACCCCGGGTCAGACGGGTCAGCTCGTCCCGTGCCTCGTAGGCGAAGGGCTCGGCCGGCGTCTTGCCGCGGCGGACCTCGGGCGCATCGACGCCGAATAGCCGTATCCGCTCGGCGCCGCACCGGATCGTGTCGCCATCGTGAACCGAGGGAGCGTTGCAGGCCACGATGGCGGTGGCCAGGGCGAGAGCTTCAAGCATTGGGGGTCTTCCAATCGACCAGAGGCGTGGCGTAGGCCAAGGTGAGCGTGTGGCGCGGCTGGCCGTCCTGGGCGGTCCCGAAGCACTTCAGCTTGTGGCCACCGCGCTTGGCCAAGCCGGCGACGGTCACCCAGCGACGGCGAAGATGCAGCGGGAGCTTTGCCGTCGGTCCCCAGGCGACGACGATCAGCTCTGCATCAGCCATGATCCGCTCGAGGTGCTCGTCATTGTCGGCGCCAACGGGATCGGCGATGTCGCGCAGGCCCTTGATGTCGGTCGATCTGAAGCCGAACAGGTTGCCCTTGATCAGGCGACCCCAGCCGTGGACCCGCCCGAACCCGATGTCCTTGCGGATGGTCTGATCGTTGAGGGTCGCGTCGGCCGTCGATGGGTTCACGCCCAGGATGGCGACAATCGGGCCGTCGCGGCCAAGGTCTCGCTCCAGCCGCCAGCGATAGAGCCCGCAGTCCGAGAAGATCGCGCTCATGGTTGGGCCCTCCGCCTGAACAATTGGGTCGTGTTGTCGGCCATGGTCAGCTCTCCATCAACCGAACAAGCTCAGCTGCGCCGGCGGAGCGGCGTGCGAGGTCAGTTGCGAGAGTGCGAACCGCATACGCAGCTTGAAGCGGGACAACTCCGTTTCCGAGCAGGCGAAGGCGGTCCAGCCGGTTGGCCACCCCATCAGCCACTCGACGAAAGCCGGATTGAGTACGCCGGAAACCCGAGCCAGATACGGTGACCCGGCCTCTTTCTGGGCTTGGCGCACGTACCCCGCCGACGTGTTCCTCTCCATCGTGTCGATGTCGACCACGCTTGCCGCCGGCGTCGGCCACATCCCCGTTTCGTCCGAGGACGGGGGCCAGGTCGGGTCGCTCTGCGAGAGCTGCAAGCCAGCCTGAAATATCCCCCGGTCCAGGAGGAAAGAGGCCAATTCCTGAGCCTGACCCGTCAGCAGCAGCTCGTCCTTCCGGTCGCCGCTCCTGCTCGTCTGGCCCCCGTCCGAAACCGCCACTGACGGCGTCACCCATCGAGCCATCGTCGCTTCCAGCGAGCGGGCGAGATCCATCGTGGCGTTGTAGCTGTGCGAGTTCCCGGGCTGATGACTGGTCGCGAAGGACAGGCTGGTCGGCGTCGGCCAGTTCGACGCCTCGTGTGACAGGCTGATCCCCTTTCGGAACCCGCGGGCGCCGGCGTCCAGCGTCATTTGCCGCAGGTGGTCGCCGCTCCGTGTCGCGTCCATCACCGCCGGCGTCGGCCATTGCTCTCCGGGCGGAAAGGCCCGGTCCTGCGACCCGTCCCGTGCCGGCCAGCTCGCAGCCGTCGTCCGCAGGTCGCTCTGCGACCGACCGTTGTCCCTGCGGATCGGATCCGGGCCTCCGGTCGATGTCGTGACCGTTGGCCAGAGCTTCGAAGCGTCCATCATGGACGCCGAGGATGAAGACGCGAGAGCGTTCGTGCGGCGCGCCAGTCTCCGACGCTCTGACGATGATGATCTCAACCTTGCAACCAAGGCGGAGAAGGTCTCGGTAGACGCGCTCGGCGCCGCCGCTGGAGAGCATGCCCTCGACGTTTTCGATGAGGATGACCCAGGCACCTGATTGCACCCAAATCCGGCGGGCAACAGCCCAGAGGTCTCGCTCGTCCTCTTCGGCAAGTCGTTTGCCGGCGACGCTGTGCGGTTGGCACGGGATGCCCGCAATGAGGCCGTCCACGCATCCACGCCAGCGTCGGCCTTTGAAGGTTCGGGCATCAGCATAGATAGGCGCTGAAGCCAGGAGACCTTGGCGCATCGCTTCGACCAGGTGAGCGGCGGCGAAGGCTTCCCTCTCCACCAGACAGACTGGGCGAGCGCTTGGGATTGCCAGTTCGACACCGAGATCGAGCCCTCCGCCTCCGGTGCAGAGGGAGATGATGTTGAGGGGATGTACAGCCATGTCATGCTGCCCCCTGGGGAATCGGGGGGAAGCGCAGATGCAGAAGCTTTACGACGCCCTCGCCGGCCTGTTGCAGCGCCCGCTTGTGGCGGGCTTGGTCGGCGCCGTCGGCGGCAACTTGGTGTTCGTCGCCTTCCACCTTGCCGGATCCCTGGCCTGGATCGAGCAGCATCAAGCGCTGGCCGCCTGGGTCCAGGCGGTGTTCTCCGTCGTGGCGATCTGGGCCGCCTTCATGGTCGCTGAGCGTGGTGCGAGGGAGGCCAGGACGAAGGCTGATGAAGAACGGCAAGACCGCTTCGATGCGATTGCCGGCGCCGCGGTGCACGCCGCTAAGGTTCTGAGCAGCGCTGCGGACCGCATGACGCCGACAAGTTTTATGGGCAATCCGCACGAGCTCAGTCGGACGTCGCTCGCCAGCATCCAAGATGCTCAGCGCGCTTTGGCCGAGATTCCGATCGTGACGGTGCCGGGCGGGCCGAACGTCATCGGCGACCTCATGGCGTTGAGACGTCAACTGGCTGAGGCCGAGCCTCTTCTCACGAGTTTTGCCCGAACGAGCAGCGACGCCCGGCATGAACTTTGGAAGCTTTCGGAACGGGCCGGAGGACGAGCGACGAAAATTGCAGCGGCGGCCAATCAAGCTCGATCGAAAGGATGAACTATGACCAGCATTCCGGTGCAGCTGGTGGGTGGCGGGATCGATTGGCCCGCCTGGGTGCAGGCAGTCGGGTCGCTGATCGGCATCGCGATCGCGACAGCTGTCCCAGCCTGGCAGCGTCACAAGGCCAGCGAGGATGCCAGAAAGGCAATCCTGACCCGAGCCTCTGACGCTCAAGTTCTTGGAAAGAAGCTGATCCGCATTGCCGAGGACAGGTTGACGGCGACGCTGGTTGGCCTCCACCAGAAGCCGGTCGGTGCTTCGATGAACCTGCTGATCCGAATCCTCGAGGCCGACATCAAGGTGCTCGAGGCGTTCAATCTGCATCAGCTGGAAACGGCCAAACAGATGCAGGCCTACAGTCTCGTTACCGGCTACCTTCGAAGCGCAGCTGACAGTCTTGGGTTTATCAAGACCTTCGAACGAGTGCCGAAACATCACGCTGAGGCAATTGCTGGCGCGAAGGACACGTTCCCCCACATGATCGCGAGCGTGCAAGAACTCGAAGGCTGGATTTGATAGCGAAGCCCTCATGCGGCGAATTCCTTCAAAGCCGCATCGCGCGCGGTGTTGAGTTCGGCCATGGCGTGGTCAGAGCCGCCGCGGTCGGGGTGGCGTTCGGCGGCGAGGCGCCGGTAGGCTGACAGGACGTCCTCGCGGCCGGCGGCAGGCCCAACGCCCAGCACGTCGCGCCAGGGGCGCGGGCCCGGCGCGGCCAGGGCCACGAAGCCCTCATAGGCCCGCTCCATCATCGTACCGCCGCCGTGGCGCTCTAGGGCGCGCAGGGCCTCTAGACCGAGGGTCAGGCTACGCATGTTGCCTTCGGCGTCGTGATAGCGATCGCAGGCCACGACGTAGGGCTTGCCGCTGCGCTGGAAGTAGACGGCGATGCCCTCGTCCTCGGGGCGGCGCCGGCCCTCGGTCGGGCCGTTCTTCCCGGGCTGGAAGTTCGAGGACAGCACGACAGAGGTCGGCCGGTGCTTCCACACCTCCTCAAGGAGGGCGTCACGTGCCTGGGCGAAGGTCCAGGGCTGGCCCGAGGTGTAGCGGCCGTTGTTGACCTGGCGCTTGAACGCCGCCCAGCCGTTCTTTCGTTCGGCGTGGGCCGAGCGCGGCCAGCCGGCGGGCCATGCGAGGGGATAGGCCTCGGTCATGCCCGCACCGCTGCCGTTAGAGGCTCGGCCAGGGCGCGGTCAGCGGCCGCTAGAAACTGGCCCCGCCGCCCCGGCGAGGTGGCCTGCCAGGCCGTCGGGCCGTAGAGGGCCTCGCAGATTCCCTCGGCAACGCGGCGGCGCTTGTGGTCGTCGGGGAAGCACGCCGCGAAGACCGCCTCCTTGTCCGGCCACTGGCTGAAGATCGCGCCGGTGGACATGCCGCAGAGGCTGGAGAGGTCGCGCATCGTGGTGGCGCGGAACCCGTCGGCGCCGAAGGCTAGGTCGGCGGCGACGAGGATGATCGCGCGGGAGCCGGCCTTCTGCGCCGCGCGCTTCTTGCTCCGGGTCATTGGTTGCCGCCTTCCGCCGCGGCGCGCTCTTCGCCCTCGCGCTTGGCGACCAGCTCGTTGAACCAGTTCTCGAGGTCCTGCGACGTGCCTACCTCCTCAGGATCCGCAGCGTCGATCGCCTTGACCAGGGCGCCGGTCTCGGCGGAGACGCCGATCTCGCGCAGCACCTTCACGTTGGGCGTCTTATTGCAGCGAGCCTTGAAGGCATCGATCCGCGAGGCGACGGTGCCCAGGGCCTGGGTCCCCGACTTGGGAGGCGGAGCAGGATCGCGCGGCTGAGCGGCGTCGGCGGCGGGGAGATCGCCGGGGAAGCCGTCGTCGTCGATCTCGGCGTCGATTACGCCGTCCGCGTCGTAGCCCTCGCGCTCGGCGCGCGCGCCGTTGAAGCCCTCGGCGGCGGGGGCGACGCCGGCGGCCAGCCGGTCGGCCATACCCGAAGGCTTCGGCGTCACGTCGCGGATCGGCGCGCCGAAGGCCTGACCTTCCATCTCCTCGGCCGCGTATTCGCCGCCGATCTCTTCGGGGAAGGCCGTTCGCAGCGCGGCCGCTTCGGCGCACTTGTCGATCTGGCCGATCGCCCGGCGCCGCCACATGGCGTTCGGCTGCATCGTGTCGCGCTTGGCCGTCGCGTAGCTTTCCAGCCAGAAGACCTGAGGGCCTTCGAAGGCACACCGGCCGGCACCCTCGACCATGCGGTAGACGGTGACCTGGGCCCACTCCGGGAAGGTCACCTCGACCCCGCCGAGGTCCTTGGTGATCATCGGCCCGAAGACGGTCTTTTCCTTGCCGGCGTAGAGGCCTGTACGCATGGCCGTCGTCCGCAGCTCGGAGATGCCGGGCCAGACAGTGTCCACCATCTTGTTGGCGGCCGTGCTCCAAACCGGCACGATGTGCACCGGCTTCTTGAACGGATCGAGCTTGCGGGCCTCGCAGTAGGACAGTGCCATCACGACGGAGTCGACGGAGGTGGCGTTCGGGTAGATCGCCTCGACCAGGGCCTTCCAGGCGACCGGGTCGATGTTGAAGCGCTGGCCGACGGAGACCGGCAGGGTCAGGCGGGTCGGCGGGACGAAGGGCGTTACGGCGGTGGCCGTGGCGGCGTTCATGGTCGGTCTCATTCCGCTGCGTGTTGGTAAGGATCGGCTTGCTTGAAAGCTTCAAGCCGGGCGTCGATGGCCTTGGCGGTGAAGTCGCCGATGGCCAGGAACTCGCCGTCGGCTTGATCGCCGCCGGGACCCGGCCAGCCACCGGCGTCGACACAGCGGGCGAAGAGGCGGAGAGCCGCGGCGTTCTGCATCTGGCCGCGCAGCAGATCCTCGGCCGTCACGGTCGTGACCCGGACGCACCAAGGCGGCTCCTTCTCGACCCAGACGAGGGAGAAGGTGGCCATGTCGACGCCGAGGACGTGCTTGGACGCCTCGCCAACGAGCGCGCCCTGCTGGTGGTAGCCGAACTCGCCGAGGGACCGCCGCAGCGCGTCGGTCGACACGCTGACGCAGGTCTTCAGGTCGGCGTAGTCGCCGCTGGAGTTGGGGATGGCGTCGGGGCGCGATTTGCACCAGACGCCCGTCTCCGGGTTCTTCCAGAACAGCGACCGTTCGACGGCCCCGTCCAGGATCCCGGCCTTGACGAGCGGGTGGGCGGCGAGGCTTCGCGCCATGCCCGCGATGTTGGCCAGCTCGCCGTCGGTGATGATGGTGAGGCCGGCCTTCAGCTGCTCGGCCTTCCACTCCTTTGAGGCGTCTGTGCGCCAGTCCTTCCACTTCTCCGGCCGGGTGACGTATTCCTCGTCGAAGCCCCGGCGGCCCTGCAGAAGCAGGTGGTGGGCGGCCCGGCCGAGGGTGAAGTACGGACGCTCGTCCGGCTCTTCCCGGTTCGGGTTGAGGCTGCTCTCCAGGTAGTAGTGCGCCGGCGACCGGGCCCAGATCGTCCGCAGTCCGCTGGAAGAGATCGACGGGCTGTCGCACGGCTGGCCGTGGTAGGCGTCCATCGGCATTCGGACGATGTGGCAGGGCTCGGTGATCAGCTGGCCGTGCCAGCTGGTAGAGCCGTCGCGCGCGGGGACGAGGCCGTTCATGCCCCGCCTCGCGGGAGGTTCTGCTCGTCGATGTAGGCGGCGAGGGCATGGGCCAGATCGATCCCTGCCTCGGCGCTCGCGGCGCGGGCCAGGACATCGACCCCGCCGCCCTTGATAGCGTGCACGACGAAGATGCCGTTCCGGTTGACGAGTTCAACCTGGGCCTCGGGCTCTTGATCCTGCCAGTTGGCCTTCGAGATCTCGCCCGACCAGACCTGGTCGCCATTGCGGAGCGTGTAGACGACGCCGACGGCCGGGCCGTCTTGTTCGTCGGCGATGTACTGATGATCGAGCCGGGTCATGCCGCCACCGCCTCGCCCCCGAGGCGCTCGGCCAGGCGATGGAGGTCGCCGACGGTCTTGACGTTCTCGGCCTCGTCGTCGGTCGCCTCGGCGTCGACAGCGTCCTCGACCGCCATGACGATGTGGATCATGTCGACGTCCGACGCGCCCAGCTTCGCGAACGTCAGGCCCGGGCCCATCGCCGCCGGATCGACGTCGAGGTGTTCGGCGATGATCAGGTTGACCCGGCTGGCCAGCGTGAGGTGTTGAGTCATGCCGCGCGAGCCTCGTCGAACTCGGTACCGGCCGGCGGTTCGACCACGGCCGGGCCGCCGAAGCGCTTCAGGCGCGCGCGGGTCTCGGCATCCTCCTCGGCGCGGCGACGCTCCTCGGTCTTCGACTTGGCCTTGAAGGTGGCCAGCTCACAGCGCAGGCGGCGCCGATAGGTCATCACGTCGCGCTTCAGGGCGGCGAGTTCGGACAGGCGGCGCTCGGCCACCGCCGGCGTGATGGCGATGTCGGACGACTTGTGGATCCGGTCGCCGGCGTTCTTGATCGCCAGGGCCAGGTCGGCGAGGTCCGTGGGAATGCCTATGCGGTTCAAGACAGTCTCCTGTGGTCAGGCCGCGCGGTGCGGCGGCGCCGTGAGACGGCGCTGTTCGGTGGCAAGGCAGACGGCGTCGCGCAGCTGCTCGTAGGCAGCGGCCCAGACGTCGAAGGCGGGGGAGGCGAAGGGCACGTCGAGGCCCTCGCGATTGATGGCCCGCTTGACCGCCTGGACGGTCCAGTCGGGCACCGGGCGCCAGCAGAAGCGAACCACGCCGTCGCGGGCGGTGAAGAGGGTGGGGACTGGCGCTGACATCACGCGGCCCTCGACAGCGAGGTGCGTACGTCGACCCGGCCGCCAGCGCGCAGCACCGCCTGGGCCAGATCACGGGCCTGGGTCAGCAGGAGCTCGGCCATGTCGCGATGGATCTTCTGGTCGGTCACGCGCCCGTCGTTCTCGGCCGTCACGGCGTCACGCTCGTATTCGGCGGCCAGGCGGCACTTGTCGGCCAGGATCTTCTCGGCGACGGGGAGGTCCCACACATCGACGGACAGCTGGTTGTCGCCGGGCGCAGGTTGAACGGCCAGGATGACGCGGCGGTCGTGGACCCAATCGGCGGCATAGGTCGAAGCCGCGCGGGCGCTGGGGATTTCGATGATCATGGCTCAGGCCGCCTTGCGGGTGGCGACCAGCGCGGCCGCCGATTTTACGTTCGCCAGGGCAGCGCGGGCGGCGTCGACGGCGGCGTGAAGCGCACTCAGTTCGGCGGCGCGCTCATCCGACAGGCCAGGGACATCACGGCTGAGCAGGAGGCCGACGCGCTGGTCGGTGGTCAGGTGACGGGCCGCCCACTCTTTGACGGCAGTCTGGGCAGCGCCGACCCGTTGCTGGGCCTTCTCGACCGGGGTGAATTGCAGGAGCGAATGCAGCGCGGCCACCTGGGCCGGGTCCCGCATATCGAACGCGGCAATGATCTTGATGTCGTCGGTGGCCACGTCGGGCGCTCCATCGCTATCGGTGGAGCAACCTTACCAATAGTAAGATTGGGCGCAACAGAAATCTTACGAACGGTAAGATTGACCCGTTTTGCGGGGTGCGTCCGAAATTGTCGAAGCTAGGGTGTGAGTCGTGGTGTTAACGTTTGGGGGAGGGGGAGATGGGGTATCTGACCGTCTATTGCGTACAGACCTATCGACGGCAGGGCCGCGGCGTGGAGCGTGCGCGGCTAACAAGCTATGGACGGCCTGATCTCGCGCTGCAGGACGGCCGCGAGGCGGCGCCTCGGGTAGCTGGTGCGCTCATATACGAGGTGGAGGTCGACGCGGGCTTGAGGTCAGCCGGCCGGATCCGTGTCCTGGAGCAGCATGGTTCGCTGCCTGACCAGGATAACCGACTTGCAACGGCGGAGTATGCTTGGCCGGCGGCGTAACCGTTAGCCGACGGCGCCCTTTAGGCTCGGCCGAATCGCCGCCTCGACAATGCCGACAACGCGTTCTTGCTCGTCTTCGTCGACGGTCGCCATCAAGGCGATCGCCCGGGACTGAGCCGGGGTACGCTCAAACGGCGTCTCTTCGCCGGTGAGCATCCAGACCCAATTCACCTTGAACTTCCGACCGAACTCGACTGCGCGCTGGTGGTCCAGCGGGGTGTGCTTCGACGCGCCAGGTGCGCGCTCGTAAGCGCTGTAGGTGTTCTCAGCCATATGGAGGCTCTCGGCGGCCGACCGCGCGGTCTCGGCCGCGCCGATCTTCCGCTGCCAATAGAGGCGCGACCAGCGGACGCGCTCCCACGGGTGTTCGAGTTCAAGCCATGAGCTGTCGTCCATAACGCCAATCTTACCAACGGTAATCATACCGTGAGTAAGATTGCGCTTGCCGGGAAATCTTACTGACAGTAAGAATTCGGCATGGCTACGACCCCCATCGAATTCATCGACGAGCGCGGCGGCCCCACCGCCATCGCCAGGGCGACCGGTTACAAGGCCGGTTCCGTCCACCTGTGGCGTCATCGGAACAAGATCCCCCGAGCCGCCTGGCCGGAGATCGTCGAGGCGTTCCCGGACGTCACGATCACGTTCCTGAAGGAGCTGGAAGCCAACTCCGGGCAGTCCGACGGCGAGGCCGCCTGACATGGCGTCGGGGGCGAACCATTCGAACATCGCGCTGATGCGGAGCTGCGGCGGGGCCGGGCGCGACCGCCTGCAGGGAGGTGGCCGAATCCCACGCCTCCCTGCAGGTCCCTATTCGGCGTCATGCGCCATCACCCTTGCGAGCGACGGAGCTACGACCACGGCGCCCGCACGGAGCAGCCGGTTCCTCCTCCCCCTCGGGAGCCGGCTGCTCCAACCACTGGACCAGGTAGCCGGTGCTGAGCGCGTCGAAACGCGCGGCGCATCGGTCAAGCCCGTCCAGTCCCCCGAGGTCCTGCGACGCCTGCCGGTTTCGTTCGGCGGCCGCTCGATGCTCGGCGGCCTTCGTCATCAGCCTCTTCATCACGACCGTCGCGCCCCCTCTTCGGCGGCCGGGAACATGCGCCCCGCGAGGGCGCCCCGCATCCGAATTGCGCGCGAGAACATTCGGAGCACGGCGGCATGAACGCCCACCTGATCAAGGCGATCTGCCACCAACTGGCCGAGGAGCTGGGAAGCCATAAGACGGTGGCCAGCCTGGCCGGCGTCGCCCCCTCGGTCTGGTCGGACTACTGCAGCTTCGACAAGCCGGACACGACGATCCCGCTGCATCGGGCGATGGCGATCCAGGAGAAGACCGGTCGCCGCGACTTCACGCGCGCCCTGGTCGACGCCGACGGAGAGCAGGACGCCCGCAGCGGCGATCCCCGGATCCTTGGCGCCTCCGCCCTGGAGACCATCGCCCGGGCTGAGGTCGTCATGGCCCTGGCCTTCGCCGACGGCAACATCACCGAGGCCGAGAAGCGCGAGCTGCTGGCGATCGCCCAGCGCCTGGTCGAGCGGGCCCACGACTTCGCCGCCTGCATCGCCGGAATTTCAACGACCGCATCGCCGTGCGTGACCCAACCCGCCCGACCGCTCCGCGCGGTCTGACGTCTGCCCACGCGTCGGGGGCAGGTCCGGCGCTGAGAAGAGGAGGGAAGGGCATGGCCCGTTCCAAGAAAGCCAGCGCCGGCCAGAACACCCTGGCCGACCTGACCGAAGAAGACCTCGAAGCGCTGCAACACCACTTCGAGATGAAGATCGCCACGGCGGAGGCTGAGGCGGAGGAGGCCGCGGCGGTCGCCAAGGGCAAGAAGAAGGCCGTCGGCAACCTCTTCAAGATGGTCGACGCCGAACTCGGCTACACGCGCGAGAAGTTCGAAGCCTACCTGATCGACAAGCGCCGGCCGCCGGCCGAGTTCGAGGCCAATGAAGAACTGCGCCGGAAGATGTACGCCCGCGGCGGCATGGACGTCGGCGAGCAGGGCGTGCTGAACCTGGGCGACAGCGCGGACGACAAGGTCCGCGCCGAGCGCGACGGCTTCGAGGCCGGCAAGGCCGCCAAGGATCCGACGCCGCCTTCGTACATCTCGCCGATCTTCCACAACGACTGGATGGCCCAATGGCACAAGGGCCAGGAGCGCAACATCATGCTCCTGGGCAAGGCCGAGGCGATCCTGGCCGCTCGGGACGCCAACAAGTCCAAGGGTGACCTCGAGGTCGACGACGAGGCCGACCAGGAGGGCGAAACCCCGCTCGACGATCCCGAGAGCGTCCGCAAGGCGGCCAACAAGCTGAAGGACACCGGCTGGACCGAGCCGACGCCCTCCGAGGCGGAGTTCGCCGCCTGATGGAAGCCGTGACCTTCTCGATGAAAGGCGATCCCAGGGGCAAGGGTCGCCCGCGCGCCACGGTTCGCCGCTTCAAGAGCGGCAACGTGCGCGCGGATACCTACACCGACGCCAAGACGCGTCGGTACGAGGGCTTTGTCCGCGCCATCGTCGAGAAGGTCATGGTTGACCGCCGGCCGTTCGACGGCCCGGTTTCGATCAGCATGCGGTTTCGGATCGGCGTCCCGGTCAGCTTCTCCAAGCGGAAGCGGGCCCGGATCCTGGCACGGCAGGAGGCCTATTACGGCGCCTTCGACGCCGACAACCTGGCCAAGTCGATCCTCGACGGCTGCAACACCGTCCTGTTCCACGACGACAAGCAGGTCACCCGGATGCTGGTGATCAAGCAGCCGTCCGAAGTCACCGGCATCGACGTCGTCGCCGAGCTCGATCCGGCTTGGAGCATCGCATGAGCGGCGTCATCGACGACATGGCCGACGCTTTCCTCGCCCGGACGGTCACCGGCGGCAGCGACCGTCGCCCGCTCCTGCAGGCGATCATCCGCCGCGCCGGCGAGATGCTGGCCGAGAGCCACGGCGACGACCTGGTCAGCGCCACGATGGCGCCGTTGGCCCGCAAGCACGCCGAGCGTGCGTCGCGGACGGGCGTCACCTTCGGGAAGGGGCGCCGATGATCACCTGGGACGTCCCCATGGAGGTGCTGCGCGCCCTGGCCACGGCCGAGGGGAGCGCCCAGCTGACCCATCAAGCCCTTCGCCACGCCACGTTCGGCGCCCAGGCGCGCGTCAGCCTGATCTCAGGACGGTTCGTCGGCGAGTACACGTTCGAGGAGCCCGCCTATCCCGGCCGGGTCCAGAGCGACGCGCTGGCCCTTGCGGCCTTCCCGCAGGAGAACGCGGTCGCCATCCCCGCCAGGGGAGACGCGGCATGAAGGGCAAGCTCCACACCGCCACGCTCCGCCGGTTCGCCGGGGCCAAGATCGAGCCGGAGCGCTCGCAGGGCCTGCGCGCCGATCACGAGGCCCTGGCCGCCGGCCGGACGATCTTCCCCAGCTCGGTCGTCGGGACCTGGGACAGCCCCCGGTTCCTCGTCTCGGGCCACAACAATCCCAAGCTCGGACGGACGGTCATGAAGGGCCCCCGGACGGGCTGGCCCATCTTCCACGTCACCCTCGAGGAGCGGGCGACGTGCCCCCGGTCCTGCGCGCAGTGGTCGACCTGCTACGGCAACTCGATGCCGTATGCCCGGCGCCACGCCCCCGACGCCGACTTCCTGGCGGCGTTCAAGGCCGAGGTGATCACGGTGGCCCGGGCCCATCCCGCCGGCCTTCTGATCCGGGTCCACGCCCTGGGCGACTTCTTCTCGCTGGCCTACGTCGAGGCATGGGCGGGCCTGCTGAAGATCCTGCCGCAGCTCCACGTCTTCGGGTACACGGCCCGCACCGAAGTGGCCGATGACCCCGAGAGCCAGGCCATCGCCGCGGCGATCCGCGCGCTGACCGAGTCGTCCTGGGAGCGCTTCGCCATCCGGTTCTCGCGGGTCGAACCTGGCCCGCAGCATTCCATCGTCGTTGACGCGGATCCTGGCCTCCCCGACGTCATCGTCTGCCCGGCCCAGACCGGCGCGACCGAGGCGTGCGCGACCTGCGGCCTCTGCTGGGCCGCCGCCGCCCGCGAGAAGACGATCGCCTTCCTTCGCCACGGCATGAAGTCGAACAAGGGCAAGGCCCGGACCAAAGCGGCCAACGACGACGTCGCGCCCTCGGCGCCGCGCAAGCGGGGGCGGCCGCGCAAGGTCGTCCTGACCGTTGCCCCCATCGTCAGCCCTGTCGCCGATCCGGGCACGACCCCGGCCGAGCGTCTCGCCGCCGTCGATGACGCCGAGCGGGTCCGGATCGCCGCCGCCTACGGCGCCAAGTTCGAACGGAGGGCCGGATGACCCCTCGGATGCAACAGGCCATGGCCGCGATCCGCCGGCTCACCGTCAATGGCGTGCCGCCGACCTATGACGAGCTGGCGGCGGACATGGGGTTCAAGAACCGGTCTGCGGCCTTCCGGATCGTGAAGTTCCTGCAGGAGCGCGGACTGGTCACAACGCACGGCGGTGGGACCAAGCGCAGCATCAGGCTCGTCGAGGGTCCGCCCCTGGCCGAGATGGAGGCTTGGTCGGACGACGAGATCGCTCGCGTCCAGGCGGACTTGGTCGGCATCGTTCGGCGGCGTCAGGTCGCCCGGATTCTCGCCAGCCCGACCTGTCCGGCGCTGGAGCGTTCGCGATGACAGGGGGCGGATTCTCCACGCCCACGCTGTTGAGCATCCTCGACTTGGTCGCCGAGGAGAAGGCGGCGGCATGAGTTCAATGTCTCACCAAGCCATGTACGGCGCCGATCGCGGTGAACAGACCCATCGCGAAGCGGTAGGTGCCCACGGTGCCGGCGAAGTAAACGCTCCAGCCGGCGATTACC
Source organism: Caulobacter sp. 05T431 (assembly GCF_056665975.1). NCBI lineage: Bacteria > Pseudomonadati > Pseudomonadota > Alphaproteobacteria > Caulobacterales > Caulobacteraceae > Caulobacter > Caulobacter sp. 05T431. Next base: position 164,980 of record NZ_JBFTKU010000002.1, read on the forward strand.
TGGAGGGCAGGCAGCACCGCAGCTTGGAAGCGGTTAGGGTCGTAACGGTCGTTGCGGAAGTCACGGATCTTGTACTCGACGTAGAACAGGAGCGGGATCGCGCCCGCCGCCAAGAGACCCCAGGCGAAGTGTTCCATGGCAGGCGCGGCGAGCGGAGCGATGTCGGCCGGCTTGTCGGCTTGAAGAACTCCGCTCGCAAGGGCGGCGAAGGCTGCGCCGTTGGCGATGCCCAGGGATGTGAAGTAGCGACGGAACCAGAAGGTCGCGCTCTCAGCCTGGGTCTTCTCGACCTCGCGGCGAGCCGCCTGCAACTGCTGGGAATGGTCCCAGGCCTCTTTCGCAAGGTTGCTTCGAACAACCTGTCGGCGCGAAAGCTCGCCACGCAGACTGTTCAACCTTTCGACCATGAAGTTGTCGGTGATCTGAAAGCTGCTTTCGCCACCGCCGAGTGGTTTGAAGGCCCTCACCGACCTTGTTTTGTGACGCTCGGCGTTGATCCGCGCGATCTCCCTTTCGAGGTCGGCGTCAGACATGTCGGCGGGCGGCGCGGCTTCGGTCATGGGCTAGAGCGTAACTCAACCGTGGAGGTGGTCCAGTGACCGCCGACGCCGCGACGGCCGTCCTTCACGGGTTCGGCCAGCATAAGGCTCCGCCGCCCGCGCCCCGAGCCCTACCGCACAACCTCGAAGCCGAGCAGGCCCTGCTGGGCGTCGCGCTCTACGACAACGCCGCGTTGGATCGCGTCGAGGGCGTAGAGGCCGCGCACTTCTATGAGCCGGTCCACCAGAGGCTCTGGGAGGCGATCGTCGGTAAGGTCCAGCGCGGGACCCTCGCCGAACCGATCACCCTGGCCGACGCGTTCGGCGCCGACCCGGCGTTCGAAGAGCTTGGCGGCTTGCGCTACCTGGCCGACCTAGTCGATCGGGCCCCGCCCTCGGCAAACGTCAGCGCCTATGCCGAGACGGTCCTCGAGGTCGGCAGGCGGCGGGACCTCGTCCTCGCCGGCGAGAAGATGGCGGCGTCGGCCATCGACTACGACGTCAAGGTCGAGGACCTCGTTTCGGAGGCCGAGCGCGCCCTGCACGGCGCCGCCATGGCCGGAAGCGCCAGGGTGCAGTTCATCCAGGCCGGCGCGGCCGCTGCGGCCGTGCTGGACCGCCTGGACACCCCCGACGAGGCCGAGGGCGTCGCCTGGGGTCTCGCCCCGCTCGATCGCCAGCTCGGCTCGATGCAGGAGGGCGACCTGATCGTCTTGGGCGGCCGGCCGTCGATGGGGAAATCGGCCCTGGCCTCGGAGATCGCGATGAACGTCGCCCTGCACGGCAAGGCGGTCGTCGAGATCAACGGCGAGATGTCGGTCGAGCAGATGACCCGGCGCCATCTGACCAGCCTGGCCTTCACGATGCACGGCGCCGACGCGCCCAGCTACAGCGACATTCGCAAGCGGGCCCTGAAGCAGGGCCAGCGCCAGATGCTGACCGAGGCGGCCGAGGTCTTCGGGCCCCTGCCGGTGTCGATGCTGAAGCGCACCGGGTTGGGCCTGGCCTCGCTGCGATCCTTGGTCCGCCGGGAGCGCATGGTCTGGGAGCGCCGCGGCGTCCCCCTCGGCGCTCTGGTCGTCGACCACGTCGGGCTCATCAAAGCCGATCGCGGCGGGCGGTCCCGCTACGAAGATCAGACGGCCGTGTCGAACGGCATGAAGGAACTGGCCGACGAGCTGGGCATCCCGATCATCGCCCTGGCCCAGCTGAGCCGGGAAACCGAGAAGCGCGACAACAAGCGGCCGACGCTGTCGGATCTCCGCGACAGCGGTGCCTGGGAACAGGACGCGGACGTCGTCGTCGGCATCTACCGCGACGCCTACTACGCCTCGCGGGAACCCGAGCCCAAGGACGACGGCAAGCCGGGCAACAGCAACGCCTGGGCAGAATGGGACGCCCGGCGCCGATCCAGAACCATTGAGGCGATCATCCTGAAGGCCCGCGAGGGCGAGTGCGGGACGGTCGAGTTGTGGGGCGACATGCGGACGAACGCGATCCGCGCCGACGCCCCTGATCGTGGGGGCTTCCTGTGAAACGCGAGAACTTCTACCGCCGCGACCCGGGCGCGGCCCTCGCCGGCATGGCCGGGATGAGCCTGGAGGAGCGGGGGGTGTACAACACCATCATCGACCTCCTGTACCTGACCTGGCGCCCGGTCGAGGACAACCGCGCCTACATCGCCGGTCACTGCGGCTGCGCGGTCCAGAAACTCAACCCGCTGATCAACCGGCTGATCGACGCCGGCAAGCTCGTGCGCTTCGAGGAAGGCGGTCAGAACTACATCTCCAACCCCAAGTTCGAGGACGAACGAAGCGCCGTCAAAGGGCCTTCGAGAACGCGGTCAGGTCGGGGAGAAGTCGGGGAGAAGTCGGCGGGTGTCGAGGAGAAGTCGGCAGGTGTCGGAAAGAACCCCCCTAGCTGTCCGGACGAAGGTCAACAAAATCAGCCGGATACGCCCCTAGACAAGAGTAGAGAAGACAAGAGTAGAGGTTCCGAACCTATCGGTTCGGGCGACGGGGCGTCGCCGGACCAGTTTCTCGCAAGCCTCGAAGGCCTCGACCCGAAAGCCAGGGCCTGGAAGATCGCCAAGGTCGTGCTGGTCGAACGGGGCGGCATGAATCCGACCAGGGCCGGAGACGTCGTCGGCAAGCTGATCCGGGACCACAAGCTCGACATGACCGAGCTGGTGGAGATCGCCGAGGCCGCCTGGCGCAACGGCACCGAGGCGCCCGTCCAGTACCTGACCAAGGCCGCCCAGGAGGTGGCCAAGCGTCGGAACGCAACGGGCGGCCAGATCGACGCGCCGACCGAGCGCCAGCAGATCGCCTGGATGGAGGACTGGCAGGCTTCGCCGGCGACGTGGACGGGGCAGCGCGGGCCCAGGCCTGGCCAGCCCGGCTGCCGCATCTCGCCCGAGATCCTGGCTCGCTTCGGCGTCGAGCCGGTATCGGCGCTAGCGAACGAGGGGCGGGCGGCTTGATGCGCTACGGTCCAGTGGCCTCACTTCAGTTCCTCTCGGTAGGATTTGAAGCGGCCTGCGTGCTCGAGAGCTCGATCTCTCCACCACTCGGCGTCCAGACGGGTCACATTGGTCTTCGACAGAGGCTTAGCCGTCTCCCGTTGGAAGTCGTGCATCACGTCTTCTGCGCGATTGGCAATGCGTCGTTCGTTCAGCGGCAGCCTCATCACGTCGAACTGCCCCCATTCCTTGCCTACGGCGTGAAGGTCTTCGCGCAGGGCGGTTCGGAGTTCCTCATCAGGCCAATTTTGGTGATCGAATTCGCCAGCAAGCTCCTCTCCAAACTCGATGGCCAAGTCGAGGCAGTCGCGGAGGGCCTGCGATGCTACCGCGGTCGCGGATTTCTCGATGCGCTCGACCCGACGACGTTCGGAATCCGCCAACCACAGCGAGACGAGAACCACGAGAAGGTTGGCGCCAGCGCCCGCCCAGTCGGCGGCGCTGCCAAGGTCAGATTTGGGTCGAGCGGCAGCAAAGATTCCTGCCGTGATGGCGATGAAGGCGACAGCGCCGAGGAATTGTCGAAGAGCGTCCATACGGTGACGTTTCGCACGGGGCCGCCACCTTGGCCAAGTCTGGACGCCGACACTGGTGAGTTCGGAATTGTCCTAGAGCTTCCCGCCGGGCAGGTCCTTCGTCGCGTCCAGCGCGATGTTGTGGACTTGGCCCAGATCGGTCGCCAGCGCCGGCTGCCGATAGGTCGAGATCGTCCGAAACTTGGTCAGGCTCCTCGCGGCGTCGTCGAGCTGGCTGATGGCCACGACCAGGACCCTGATCTCCTTGACCGTCAGATTTCGGGTCAACATGACGTCGAGCACCCCCTTGGAGCGGGCGATCGAGCCCAGCCGCTCAAGGGCGAAGTTCTCGCGATCGCCAGGGGCCGCCGACAAGATCGCCGCGCGCTCCAGCGACAGCATCGCCATCCCCAGGGCCTCGCGAACATCGGCGGACAGTCGGTCGGCCGCGACCTTGGCGGTCTTCTCCGCATGCCGCAGCGGGATCTGCGCGATCCAGAAGCCGAAGCCCAGGGCGATCATGGCGCCGAAGAACTGAGCCCAGCCGGACATGTAGTCGTTCTCCCGCAGGTAGGCGGCGAAGTGCTCGAGCATCGTTGTCCTCCCCCGAGGCCTTGGCCGCCCCGCCCGCAATGCGTGTGTCACGACGCGCCCACGGTCAAGCCTGCGGCGGCGCGCCACAGGCCATGGAAACCGCCCTGACCGGGACCGTGCGTTGAGGCCCCCTCCGTCGTGACGCGATCATCGCCTCAACGCAGGAGCGCCCATGAACCCCAACCGCCCCCATCCCGCCGCCCGATCGCCGTTCGCCTGCTGGCCGCCGGCGCCCGATCCCCACCCCCGAAACCCCCATGCACGGAGCCGACCGATGATGATCCTGACCACCCCCGAAATCCGCGCCATGGCGGCCACGTTCGTTCGCGGCGCCGTCCCTGACGTCCAGCAGCTGCAGGTGCTCGAACGCGCGATGATCCGCATCGCCCAGCATGACGCCATGCTCGACAAGCTGGCCGCCGCCGCCGCGCCCGCACCGGCCGAGCCCCCGCCCAAGGTGCCGGCATGAACGCGCGGCGTCAGGGGCAGGGCCAGGCGGCGGGTCGCTGCCCGGTCCTGACGGTGCTGGGCCCCATCGGCCCCACCGGCAACCTGTCCGTCGTCACCCCGTATCCGCTGGCCTGGCTGCCCGATTGGGCGCTGGCGCTGATCGACAAGGCGGAGCGCGCCCACGTCGCCGGCATGTCGGCCGAGGCGGTAGGCCTGGCCCTGCAGGTCGAGACCCGTCTCGGCGTCACCGATGATGACCGTCACCGCGCCGCGGCGGCCAACGACGACATCGAGCAGGCCCTCGAGGAGGCGATCGCAAGGACCGTCGCCAGCTGGCCGCGCCCGAAGCGGATGCCGACGTTCGCGCGGCCGCAGTCGTCGGGCCGGAGCAAGCTCCCCCGGCCGGGCCCGGATCCCGCGCGCCTGACCCGCGACGAGCAGAAGCGCCTGAACCGGCTGGAGCGGGAACTCATCGGCGCGCGGACCTCGGGCGACAAGGAGAAGGCCAAGGCGGGCATCCTGGAGATAGGCGCCGCGCGGGACGCCCGGGTCGCCTTGGCTGACCAGGTCGCCATGCACGCCGAGACCACGGCCCTCGAGGCCGGCCGGGGCGCGGCCGTCGTTGTCGAGGAAATCGAGGTCCCCGGATTCGCCACGGACGAAAACGGGCGGCGGATCCTGGTCAACGGTCAGGCGATCTTCCAGGTGACCAAGGTCAGGCGCCTGAAGATCAGCGCCCGCGACGGGCTGGAGACCCTGCGCACCGCCGGCGCGATCGACCAGGTGCTCTACACGGCCGGCCTCCGCTGCCGCGCCGACTACGAGGATCTGGACCCGGAAAAGGGCCTGACCCCGCCCGACTACGCGACCGACCGGGTCATGGGCGGAGGCGGGGGCGAGAATTGGGCCCAGAAGCGCCAGGAGATCCAGAACCGGATTGGCCGGCTCGAAGGCGCAATCCAGCAAGAGGACGCCAGCTATCACGGGCCCGGCGCCATCCGCCCCATCAACCGCGTGGGCCGGGCGGTCCTCACCCTCCGGGAAGTGGCGGGCAAGGGAAACACGATCGCCAGCCTCGGAGCAGGCAAAGCGCAGGCGTTGAACACCAGGGCCTTGGCGCTGGCCTTGGGCTATGCGGCAATTCACTACGGTTTGGAATGACGCCCACCCTGGGGCCTGCGCTGCGAAAATCTGGGAGGAAGTGGGGGCGGCGCGGGCTTTTTCACCAAGCGTCGAGCGAATGATACCGCTGCTGCGGTCAGGTGGACGACGATCAAACACAGAAATAGCAAGATAAGGAACGGGCCCGCGTCGTTCACTCGAACAAGTAGGGCCGTCAAAATTGCGATCCCGGCGGCGAGAAAGTTCTTCCAGTTCGTCAAGGCTTCGAAGAAGTCTTTCATTTTTCGCGCCCCTTGGTCTTTGCGTTCGCTTTTGACACGCCCCAGAGGTCCGCAACCGCTGGGGCGGCGCTGTAGAGCGCTGTCTTAAAGCGCTGCCTCCCATTTGCCCGGACATACAGTGCTGAGGGACTTCCACTTCGGTAAAAGTCGAGGAAAGTCGAGTACATCTCGGTCAACTCATCGTCCGGCACGCCGCTCATGTCCCAGACGCCTAGCGGTCTCGGCCGTCCCTCGACATGTTTGACAACGGCGAAAAACGGTCCTCGCCCCATGAGCCCCAACCGGCCCCGTATTCTGGCTGACCGTTCGAAGTCATATTGCGAAACAAGTATATCGCAGTCTTGCTCAAGAGGATCGATGCTGGCGTTTGCGAGAGGCCAATAGACTCGCTTAAGGCCGAGTATCTCATGGTCAATTATGACATAGGTGTCATTGCTCTTATCGCGAACCATCCAGCTAAAGGCGTGGCAACTCAAATCTGCACGGTCGCTGTGATCAGCAAGCAAAAGAATGCCGAACGTCCCCCAAGTATCTTTCGGCAATTCACTAGGCATGAGCAAGTCGGCCACGGTCCGATAGCCAACAGGTCGAGGACTTGGTAGAACTTTCCGTCCAGGGCCATAGCCATAGCCCGCGCTCCCGTCCTCACCACTGCTCGCGGAAGCGGACGCATCAGCAGCCTCGTGAGACGACGAGACTGACGGCCCGTCGATTTGAGCTTCCTGTCTGGCGGGAACGGAACCGCCGCCGTACCAACCAATGTTTGACCAGGCGTAGAGCCCCCCGGCAAGTAGGCCCAGCACGGCAACGAGTGGCCAACGAAAACGCCGCCAAGCACTGGCCAATAGGCGCGGCCATCCTGCCAAGGCGAGTGCAATTAGCAGGCAAAGTGTAGCCGCAACGTCCATTCTCAAGCCCCCGCTTGTATCCTTCAAGGATGCGCTATCGCTTAAGGGGAGTCGAGAGTGCAACTATCGGAAATAGGCCAGGCGAGACCCGTCTGTGAACCTATGGATGGCGAATGTCCGAACAGATCATCTCAGACGTCGATTTCTGCACGACGCAGCTCAATGAGGTTCGACGACAGCTCGAACTGTTCAGGCGCGGAATACGCGTCCGCCGCGGTGTCCCTGGCCAGTTCAGCGACGACGTGACCAATGAACATGTCGCGCGCCTGGAGGAGCAGTTTGTCTATTGGACCCGACGCCTGGAAATAGCTGAAGGCCTCGGGTAGCGACGAGCGTACGGACCACAAGATGCTGTATCTGTACCCCGCGCAACTACAGCATGAGCTTGACCGGGTGTGCTCTTCATGCCTATAGGTCAGTTATTGGCGCAGTCGCGCCTCGAACGCCCCGAGCCCTCACCGGCCGGGGCGTTTGCGTTTCCGCTGCGCGGTGCGTCACCGTCTCCTGACCCGGAGGGCCTATGCGTGATGGCTCAGATGGGGACCCGCTGACCGCCTTTCGCATGGATGTCCCACATGGGGCGGCCTAGCACCTTCACCGAGGAGCTTGGGCGCGAGATCTGCGACCGGCTCTCCACAGGCGAACCGCTCGTCGACATCTGCAGCGATCCCCACATGCCTGCGGTGCGAACCGTCAGCGATTGGCGCGACGCTCATCAGGCCTTTTCCGCCGACTTCGCGCGCGCACGCGACGACGGTTACGACGCCATCGCCGCCGAATGTCTCCGGATCGCCGACACGCCGCTGATCGGGCGCGAGACGCTGACGAAGGGCAAGGGCGGCAAGACCGAGCGCGAGGTCCGCAAGGCCGATATGCTCGGCCATCGCAAGCTGCAGATCGAAACCCGCCTGAAGCTCCTCGCGCGCTGGGACCCGCGCCGCTACGGCGAGAACCGCAAGGAGGAGGGCGGGATCAACGCGGCCGATGCCGCCCAGCAGATCCGCGAGCTGGTCAAAGCCCTCGACGCGGACGCCGACGATGCTGCTGCCTAAGCGCTGCTACCCGCTGCGGGCGCATCCGGTCCAGAAGGCGTGGATGGCCAGCACGGCCAGGTTCAACGTCGTCCCGGCCGGGCGTCGGAGCGGCAAGACCGAGCGGGCCAAGCGCAAGCTGATCAAGCGGGCCCTGAAGGGCACGGACTACGACGATCCCCGGTTCTTCGCCGCCGCGCCGACGCGCGACCAGGCCAAGGCGATCTATTGGGCCGACCTCAAGGCGATGATCCCGCGCTCGCTGATGGCGGCGGCGCCCAGCGAAACCGAGCTGAAGATCCCGCTGATCACCGGCGCCGAGATCTGGGTCCTCGGCATGGACAAGCCCGAGCGGATCGAGGGCCGGCCCTGGGACGGCGGCATCCTCGACGAGTTCGCCAACATGAAGCCCGGCGCCTGGGGGGAGAACGTCCGTCCGGCGCTGTCCGACCGCCGCGGTTGGTGCGACCTGATCGGCGTGCCCGAGGGGCGCAACCACTACTACGACATCGCCAAGTACGCCCAGGGCGATGACCCCGAGTGGGCGTTCTGGACCTGGTTCTCGTCTGACATCCTCGACCCGGCCGAGATCGCCTCGGCCAAGCGCCTCCTCGATGAGCTGGTCTACCAGCAGGAATATGAAGCCAGCTTCATCAACTTCACGGGCCGGGCCTATTACCCGTTCCTGGAAGCCACCCACACCGCCTCGCTCGGCTACAACCCCGACGCCACGCTGGTCTTCTGCTTCGACTTCAACGTCGAGCCGGGCGTCGCCGCCGTCTGTCAGGAGCAGCGCCTCCCCGGCCAGTACGAGCGCGACGCCAACGGGGTCCAGCTGCTCGACAGGCCAATCACCGGGACCGGCGTCATCGGCGAGGTCTGGATCCCGGCCAACTCGAACACCCCGGCCGTATGCCGGCGCCTGATCCTCGATTGGGGCGAGCATCGCGGCCGGGTCGTTTGCTACGGGGACGCCACCGGCGGCTCGCGCGGGTCGGCTAAGGTCGACGGCAGCGATTGGGATCTGATCCGCAAGGAGCTGCGCGCCCACTTCGGCGATCGCGTCACCTTCAAGGTCAAGCCATCCAACCCGGCCGAGCGCGCGCGCCTCAACGCGATGAACAGCCGGCTCAAGTCCTCGACCGGCGAGATCCGCATGATGGTCGACCCGGCCAAGGCGCCGCACGTGGTCAAGGACCTCGAGGGCGTCGTCCTGCTGAAGGGCGGCTCGGGCGAGCTGGACAAGAAGGCCACCCCGGCCCTGACGCACATCTCCGACGGCCTCGGCTACTACGTCGAGGCCGAGTTCCCCGTCACCTCGCGCGCGGTTCAGGTCGCGCCCCTGCGCTTTTAGGAGGTCCGATGTCCGACGGGGTTGGGAAACGGTCGGCCAAGGTCGATCGCATGGCCTGCGATTGGCTGATGCTCGAGGCTCTGATGGCGGGGACGCCTGCGATGCGCGCGGCCGGCGCGACGCTGATGCCGAAGTTCGAGATGGAGGATCCGGCCGACCACAAGACCCGGATCGCCAAGGCCACCCTGTTCCCGGCCTTTCGCCGCACCGTGTCGGTCATGTCGGGCAAGCCGTTCTCCAAACCCCTGACCCTGTCGAAGGACACGCCGGCGGAGATCAAGACCTGGTCCGACGACATCGACCGGGGCGGCGTGAACCTGCACACCTTCGCCTGGGAGATGGCGGCCGAGGCCCTGGCCTTCGGGCTCTGTGGCATCCTGGTCGAGGCGCCTAAGCCGATCGCCAAGGACCGGGTTGTCACCAAGGCCGAGGAGAAGGAGGCGGGCATACGCCCCTATTTCGTCCGCGTCCGGCACGGCCAGATCCTCGGCTGGAAGGTGGAGCGTCGGAATGGCGCCACCATCACGACGCAGCTTCGTCTGGCCGAGACGGCCACGGTCGACGACGGCGACTACGGCGAGAAGGTCGTCCAGCGGGTCCGCGTTCTGGAGCCCGGGAAGTGGACCGTCTGGGAAAAGGAGGACGGCGCCGAGGGCGTGGCGGAGAAGTGGAAGATCTTCGAGGAGGGCGTCTCAGGCCTGCCGGTCGTGCCCTTCGTGCCCATCTACGGCTGGCGGCTGGATTTCATGGTCGGCGTCTCGCCCCTGCTCGACCTGGCGTACCTCAACGTCAAGCACTGGCAGGACGAGAGCGATCAGGACGACAGCGCCCGGTTCGCCCGCAAGCGGATGTTGGTCCTCATCGGCGGCGATCCCGACAAGCCGCTGGTCGCCAGCAGCAACTACGCCCTGACGGTCCAGACGGGCGGCGACGTGAAGGTGGTCCAGGGCTCGGCCGAGTCGGTGAAGGTCGGGCGCGACGAACTGGCCGCCCTCGAGGAACAGATGATCCAGGCCGGCGCCGAGCTGCTGGTCAAGAAACCCGGCGACCGCAGCGCGACCGAAAGCGCCAATGACGCCGAGGCCAACAAGTCGGACCTGCAGCGGATCACCGAGGGGTTCGAGGACAGCATCGACCAGGCCCTGCAGTTCATGGCCGCCTACGCGAACTTGGCGACTGGCGGCAACGCCACGCTCTACAAGGACTTCGGCGCGGCCAACCTGACCGACGCCTCGGCCCAGCTGATCCTGTCGGCGGAAGCGTCGGGCCTGATCCAGCCGAAGACCGCCATCCTCGAACTGCAGCGCCGCGGCACGCTCTCGCCCGAGGTCGATGCAGACGAAGAGGTCCGGGCGGCCGCCGCGCGCGGGCCAGGCCTCGGCACGATCACCGAGGACGACGTCGCGCCTGAAGACGTCGCGGCCGGCGCCTGACCGTGCAGACCGCGAACGAACGCCTTCTCAACGAGGCGATCGCCCACGCCATCGACCTCAACCGCTACAGCACCGGCGTGGTCCGGCGAATGATGGCGCTCCTCAACAAGGTCGACGCCGATCTCATCGCCCAGCTGACCGGCGCCCTGGAGCGCGTGCCGGAGGGTTCGTTCTCGGTCGAGCGGCTGGAGCAGTTGATCGCCTCGGTGCGGCAGCTCAACGCCGACGCCTATCGGGCCGTGTTCGACGCCCTGCCGCAGGAGATGGAGGCCCTGGCCGGATACGAGACCGGCTACCAGGTCCAGGCGCTGGAGCACGCGATCCCCGAGGAGATCCTGCTCAAGATCCAACTGTTCCGGGTCGCGCCGGCCCAGGTCTACGCCGCCGCCTTGTCCCGCCCGTTCCAGGGTGCGCTGCTCCGGACCTGGGCGGCCGAAGTCCCCGCCGCGAGGATGACGCTGATCCGCAACGCCGTGCGGGTCGGCTTCGTCCAGGGCAAGACCACCGACGAGATCATCCGCAGCATCCGGGGCACGCGCGCCCTGCAGTATCGCGACGGCCTCCTCGAACGCCCACGCCGCGAGCTGGAGAGCGTCGTCAGGACCGCCCTCAGCCACACCGCCGCCATCGCCCGCGACCAGGTCCACGAAGCCAACGCCGACATCATCGACGCGCTGGCCTGGGTCTCGACCCTGGACGGCAGGACTAGCCCGATGTGCCGGATCCGCGACGGCAAGCACTACACGGCCGACAGCGCCCACAAGCCGATCGGTCACCGCATCCCGTGGGGCCAGGGTCCAGGGCGTCTGCATTTCTGCTGCCGGTCCTGCTCGGCGCCGGTGACGAAGAGCTACCGCGAACTCGGGATCGACATCGACGAGCTGTCGCCGGGGACCCGCGCGTCCATGGACGGCCAGGTCCCGGCTGAGACCACGTATGGCCAATGGCTGGCCAGGCAGTCGGCGGCGCGCCAGGACGACATTCTCGGGCCCGAGCGCGGCCAGTTGCTGCGCAAGGGCGGGCTCAGCCTCGAGGAGATGTATTCGCCGCGTGGGGACTGGCTGACCCTGGACCAGCTCCGGGCCCGGGACGCTGCCGTTTTCCGCAAGGCTGGGCTATAGTCTCGTCATGGATCGTAACCGCGAGCCCATCGTCATCATCCTCGGAACCGTCGGCGCGATCTGCGGGCCTGTCGGTGTTCTTGGCGTCTGGCATGGTCCAGTGGCCCTCGCCACTGTCGCGGCCGTGTCGACGGCCGGTCTCATTTGCGGTGCTCGGCTGTTGCTATCGGTGCGGCGTGGTTGATCGCCGCTTCCATGTGATCGACGGCACGCCGCCACCGGAGACGCCGGTGACCGCGTCGCGCCGGCGCATGAAGGCCACGGCCAAGCCCGACGAGATGCTGGACTGCCCGCGCTGCTCGGGTCGGGAGTTCATCGAGACCAAGACCGGGATCCTGCTGCGCAACGGCAAGCCGACCGGCGGGACCAAGGCGTTGATCTGCGTGGCCTGCCTGACGAACGGCGAGCGCGTCCTGATCCTCTAAGGCAATCGGCCTGCTAGCAGCTCCAGCTTGAGGTGTTGGAAAACGGCAGCGCACGGGCTCGGTGAGCCCTGGGCCTTGGCGTCGTATTCCATCTCGTCCGACACGTCGGCGATGTTTCGCCGGATGATCTGGCCGTTCTCCCTGATGTGAAACCGCCAGGTCCTGTCGTGGCCGTCGAGGTTTTGGATCAGCCAGAACGTCCGCGCCCCAACCTTCACTTCCTCTTCTCGCATAATTCCCCTCCTCGCTGACCTCGAAGCGCTTACAGCCTCCGCGCCCAAGGGACCAGCGACGACCAGCCCCGAGCCCTCACCGGCCGGGGTTTTTTCATGCCCGCAGCCTGGAAGGGCGGGGCGCTCGGGCGGGATAGCCCACAGCCGCCGGCGGATGCCGGAGAAAGCCACGACCATGAAGCTCAAGACCATCGAGAAGGACGGCGCGATCTTCGCCGAGGTGAAGGACGGCAAGCCCGTCTACATCGGCGACGACGGCGCCGAGATCGCGTTCGACGCTCCGGGCACGACCGCCACCATCACGCGTCTGAACGGCGAGGCCATGGGCCACCGCCGGGCGAAGGAAGACGCCGAGAAGGCCCTCAAGTTGTTCGAAGGCCTGGACGCCACCGCCGCCCGCGAGGCGATCGACAAGCTGTCGAAGATCGACGCCAAGAAGCTGGTCGAGGCCGGCGACATGGACGCTGCCATCCAGGCCGCCATCAAGCCCTACGCGGACAAGCTCGCCGCGGCGGAGAAGACCAACGGCGATCTGAGCGGCGCCCTGAACAAGGAAACCATCGGCAATCGCTTCGCCATGTCGAAGTTCGCGGCCGAGAAGCTGACCCCGGCCGGCATCGACCTGATCAAGACCCTCTACGGCGACCGCCTGAAGGTCGACGGCGGCCAGGTCGTCGGCCTCGACGCGGCGGGCAACAAGATCCTGTCCCTGGCCCGCCCGGGTGAGGTCGCCAGCTTCGACGAGGTCATTGAGACATTCGTCGGCGTCTACCCGCACAAGGATCACATCCTCAAAGGCCAGACCGGCGCCGGTGGTGGTGCTGGTGATGGCGGCTCCGGCGGCGCCGGGGCCAAGACGATGAAGACCGCCGACTTCAACGCGCTCGAGCCCAAGGCCCGGGCCGCGAGGATGTCGGAAGGCGTCACCCTGGTCGACTAGGCCAGGCCACACGCGCACCTGCCGAACGCCTGGATGGGCTGTCGGTGCTCCGGGTCGGATGACCCTCCCAAGTCCCCCCTCCCTCAACACCTTCAGCCCTGAAAGGCTTGCATTCCTATGGCCAATACTCTGACCGCTCTGGCGCCGATCCTGTTCAGCGCCGCCAAGATCGTCGCTGCCGAGCCGTTTGGCGTCGTCGGCGCGATCAACACCAGCTTCGACGACAAGGGCGTCGCCAAGGGCGACAAGGTGAAGGTCGACGTCGCGCCCACCCGCGCCGCGTCGGACTTCACCCCGTCGAACACCACCTCGACCGGCACCGACGCCACCGGCTCGGCGATCGACGTCACGATCACCAAGTCGCGAAAGGTCGACTGGCACCTGACCGGCGAGCAGCAACGTTCGCTGGAGAACGCCACGATCTCGCAGGACTGGGTCAGCCAGCTGCTTCAGCAGGGCATGCGCACCCTGCGCAACGAAGCCGAGGTCGACGCGGCCCTGGCCGTGAAGATCGGCGCTTCGCGCGCCTTCGGCACGGCCGGCACCACGCCTTTCGCCTCGGATCTGACCGCGCTCACCAACTCGCGGAAGATCCTGGTCGACAACGGCGCGCCCAAGGCCGAGATGCAGATGGTGTTCGACACGAACGCTGGCCTGAACCTGCGCAACCTGGGCGTCCTGCAAAACGCCTATCAGGCTGGCGGCGACACCGAGCGCCGCACCGGCGAATTCCTGCCGCAGATGGGCTTCCGCCTGTCGGAGAGCGCCGGCATCGGTCTGCACACCAAGGGCACCGGCTCGGGCTACCTGGTGAACAACGGCGCCGGCTATCCGGTCGGCACGACCGCGATCCAAGTCGACACCGGCACCGGTACCGTTCTGCCGGGCGACGTCGTCACCTTCGCCGGCGACACCAACAAGTACGTCGCGGCGGGTCTGTCGGGCACCACCCTGACGCTCAACGCGCCGGGCCTGCGGGTGGCGGTGGCCGACAACGTGGCGATCACCGTCGGCAACAACTACACCGCCAACCTCGCCTTCGAGCGTTCGGCGGTCGTGGGCGTGCTGCGTCCGCCGCTGATGCCCGCCAACCCGACGATCACCCAGATGCTGGTCAGCGACGACAAGGGCATGACCTACCTCATGCTCGACATCGCGCAATACGGTCAGCGGACCTGGGAGCTGCACCTGGCGTGGGGCTTCATGGCGGTGAACGGCGAGTTCATCGCCATGCCCATCGGCTAGGCCTCGGCCGGCCATTCGTGTGGGGCTGGGCTTCGGCCCGGCCCCTTTTCTTTAGATCTGGAGCAATCCCATGGGCGACTTCTGCCCCACCATTCGCGTCGTGGCCGGCGACAGCTTCGCCATCATCAACGCGGTCGACTTCGATCCCGCCATTCACGAGCGCTTCGAGGGAGACGACACGCCCATCCCCGTTGTCGGCCCCTATGACGGCTGGTCGCGCCTGGCGCTGATCACCGCCCTGACCGACGGCTTCAAAGCCGACATGGACCGGCTGGACGACGACGATCTGCGCGACGCGCTGTTCTCGATGGAGCGCTATCGCCAGCGCCGCGACGAGGGCGACGACCTGTTCGAGGGCCTGCTCGCCGGCAAACCCGCCATCAACTCCCCGGCCGTCGATCTGCCGCCGGCCGATCCCGCCGCTCCGCTGGAGCAGGGCGTTTCCGACGTCGGCGCCGACGACACGCTCTACGGCTCCAGCGTCCTCGACGCCATCGTGACCATCGGCGATCTGCGCGTGCAGCTGGGCGGCGTGGTCCGGGCGTCGTTCACCGAGAGCGGCCTGAGCGTCCAAGCCTGGAACGACCTGCCCGAGGCCGACCGCGAGGGCCGCCTGGCCGCGACGATCGAGCGCCTTACCCAATCGCCGGAAGCTGCGGCGGCCGAGATCGATCCGGCGACCGTCATGCCGCCGCTGAACGCCGCCGCCCAGGTGGAGATCGCCGACGGCTGGAAGGATCTGCACTGGACCAAGCGCGTGGCCATGGCTCAGGCCATCGCCGACAGCGACGAGACCCTGACCGCCGAACAGGCCAACGGCGTCATCACCGCCGAGCTGGCCCGACGCGCGGCCGGCGCCGAAGGCGGCGAGGCCTAAGCCGTGACTGGCGACGTCATCACGTTCCCGAAGCGGGAAGATCCCAAGGTGGTGTGGACGTGCGGCTGTGGCTGCATGACCCACTATCTGCGGGCCGATGGCGTCGTCGAGTGCGCCTCCTGCCGCAACGAGGTCACCGAGGGTGACTGGCGCGCGCGCCTGCCGGATACGCCGGCCGAGCCGGAACCGGCAACCAGCGACACCTTCAGCAGCACGGACGTCCAGTCTGACGAGCTGTCGATCCGACGGGTCATCAAGGCCATCGTCCCGGCAGAGGCCGCCCTTGTCGCGCTGGTCCGCGCCGACGGGTCGATCTGCCTCTGGTCCGATTGGATGGAGGGGCCCGAACGCCACGCTTGGCTGCGCGACAAGCTCGCGATGATCGAGACGCTGGCGATCAACCAGTCGAGAGGAGCCTGATCATGCCCTTGGTGGTCGAAAACGGCTCCGGCCTGGCCAACGCCGAAAGCTACATCTCCGTCACCGACGCGACGACCTATCACGCCAACCGGGGAAACGCGGCCTGGGCCGCCCTGGCCAGCGACACGATCCGCGAGCAACTGCTCCGCAAGGCCACCGACTACATGGTCGAGGTCTACCATCAGCGCTGGGCCGGCCGCCGCGTGACCTCGACCCAGGCGCTCGACTGGCCTCGCGACTTCGTGCCGATGCGCGACGGGCCCGGGGCAGCCTGGACCGTCACCTACTATCCCAACAACGCGGTCCCGGCCCTCGTCGCCCAGGTCTGCGCCGAGCTGGCCCTGAAGGCGGCCGCCGGCCCGCTGATGCCCGACGAGACCCAGGCCCTCAAGCGCAAGAAGGTCGGCCCGGTCGAGGTCGAATATCAGGACTATTCCCGGGCGACTAAGACCTATCGGGCCATCGACAACCGCCTCGGCGCCTTCCTGCTCGGCGGAGGCGCGGGCGCCGTCAAAATCTTCCGAGGCTAGGAGGCCGCCATGGCTACCACCATCTCCAAGCTGACCATCACCCTGCCGTGGTGGTCGACCCTGTTTGTCCGTGCGGCGATCGTCGCGGCCGTGCTCGGCGCCAAGGTCGATCCCAACCGGATCGCCAAGGTGATCGTCGACCGCGCGCGGGTGGGCGTCGCGTGAGCGACTTCTACGACGACATGGCCGCTACGGCCGCCGAGCTGCTGACCACAGACGGCCAGCCCGTCACGATCGCAGCCGCTGGCGACGTGTCGGCCTCGGGGACCTATGACCCGACCACGGGGAAGGTCACCAGCGCCGCGCCGGCGACGCAGGCGGTCATGGGCGTCGAGGAGGCCTACAGCGCCTTCCACGTCAACGGGACCTCGATCCTTGCCGGCGACAAGAAGCTGCACGTCTCGCCGGTGGCGATCGACGGCACGGCGACGCGCAAGCCGGCGGTCGACGACACGGTCACCTTCGCCGACGCCTCGGTCTGGCTGGTCAAGAAGGCCGATCCCATCGCCCCGGCCGGGACGCCGGTCCTCTTCACCCTGCAGCTGCGCGCGACGCAGCAGGCCGCCTGATGGGCCCGTTCGAGCTGGCGCTGACCCGCTTCGCCGCGAAGGCCGAGGACAAGGCCGATTTCGTGGTCCGCAAGGTGGTCTTAGACATCGGCACGCGCCTGGTCCTGAAGTCGCCGGTCAAGACGGGCCGCTTCCGGGCGAACTGGTTCTACGCGGCCGAGAGCCGGCCGACCCAGAAGACCGAAGCCGAGGACAAGTCCGGCCAGGTGTCGATCGACCGGATCAAGCCCGCCAAGGGCGCCTCCATGGGCCGTGTCCACTGGTTCTCGAACAACCTGCCCTACGCCCTGCCGCTGGAGCGCGGTTCCAGCAAGCAGGCGCCGTTCGGCATGGTCGGGCTGACGGTCATGGAGTTCAACACGATCGTCGGCGCCGCGGCGGACGCCTATGCCGGCCTCGGGGTCCTGGGAGCCGAACGATGAGCACCGTCGCCCTTCGCGCCGCGCTGGAGACCGCCCTGATCGCCCTGGGCTGGGCCGATCAGACAGCCTGGGAGAACAAGGGGTTCACCCCCACGGCTGACGTCGCCTACCAGCGCGTGACCCTGCGCCTGGCCGAGCCCGACGATAGCGAGATCGGCGCGCCGTCGGTCGATCGCGGTTTCATGCAGGTCGACCTGATGTTCCCGCCCGGCGGCGGACCTGGCGACGCCGGGGTGCGCGCCGACGCCATCCGTTCCGCCTTCTTCAATGGCCGGACTCTGACCGCCTCCGGCCAGACCGTCCGGGTCTGGGGCACGCCCGAGATCATGGGCGGCTACTCCGACGACGGGACCGACCGCTACGTCGTGCCCGTCAGGATCCGCTTCCGGTCCTAGCCCCACCCCCAAAGCCCTGCGTCACGCAGCGCCCACCGTCCGCCGGTTGGCGGCGGCCCACCCATGCCGGCCCGCGTGGGTCCGGTTCCCTCGTCTCATAAGGAGCTGATCCCATGCCCGCATCCGCCCAGGGCCTTCTCAAGCAGACCGTGTTCGCCAAGCAATCCGCGCTCGGCACGCCCGCCACGACCGGCGGTCAGATCATGCGTCGGACCAACTCGGTCTTCACGCTGACCCGCGACACCTTCGAGTCGAACGAGATCGTGTCGCACCAGATGTCGACCGGTTCGAATGCCGGCATCCAGAAGACGACCGGCAAGCTGGACTGCCTGCTGTCGGCCGGCACCTATGCGCTGCTCATCGGCTCGCTTTTGCGCAAGCTGTTCGCCGCCACGACCGCGATCACGGCCGCGTCGATCACCATCGGCGCCGTCGCGTCGGGGGTCTATCCCGTCGGCCGCGCGACCGGCTCGTACCTGACCGACGGCATCAAGATCGGCGATGTCGTCCGCCTCACCGCCGGCGGCTTCAACGCCGCGAACCTGAACAAGAACCTGCTGGTGGTCAGCGTCACGGCTCTCAGCATCGGCGTGCGGGTTCTGAACAACTCGGCGCTGGTCCCGGAGGGCCCGATCACCGGCGCAACCGTGACCGTCCCGGGTAAGAAGGCCTGGACGCCGATGACCGGCCACGTCAACGAGTACTGGTCCGTCGAAGAGTGGTATTCGGACCTGACGAAGTCGGAGCTGTTCACCGACACCAAGATCGCCAAGGCCGACGTCACCATCCCGGCGACCGGCAATGCGACGATCAGCTTCGATGTGCCCGGTCTGGGCCGCACGCGCGGCACCGCGCAGGCCATCACCGCGCCGGCCACGGAAACCACCTCCAACGTGCTGACGGCGGTCAACGCGCTGATCATCGTGAACGGCGTGGTCACGCCGATCACGGGCGCTCAGTTCTCGATCGACGGGAGCATCCAGCCCGGCGAGCCCGAGGTCGGCTCCAACAGCATCTCCGACCAGATCCGGGGCGAGGTGGCGGTGTCGGGCAGCTTCACCGGCAAGTTCTACAACACCCTGATCCAGGACATCTACGACCAGCAGACGGTCATTCAACTGATCCTGCCGGTCACCGACGGCTCGGCCGCCGCGGCCGAGTTCATGGTGTTCAACCTGATCGCCGTGAAGGTGTTCGGCGACGCCCCCGACGACGGCGAGGCCAAGGAAATCATCCGCACCTATCCGTTTACGGCCCAGCTGAACGGCTCCGGCGGCGCGGCCCTGGCCAACCTGCAGACCATCATGTCGGTCCAAGACAGCCTGGCCTAATCGGCCCGGCCAACACCAGTACGCGTCCCCCCTCAACTTTACGGCCGGGTCGCGCCCGGTCGCCTTTTCAGGACACCCCACCATGACCAAAGTCGACGAGTTTTCGCTGTCCGACCTGAACGCCCGCAAGCAGGCCGACACGCCCTTCGAGTTCCCGTTCCTGCGGCCCGACGGCACGAAAACCGGCGTGACCCTGCTGGTGCTCGGCGCCCAGTCCGAGACGGTCATGAACGAGACGAACCGCATCATCAACGAACGGCGCGCCACCGACGCGCAGCGGGAGCTTATGCAGACCGGCATCGGCGCCCCGCCGGTGACCCCGGTCGAGGTCGACATCGAGTTCACGCAGAAGCTGACGGCCGTGCGGCTGGTCGGCTGGAAGGGCATCAAGGAGCCCTGGAGCAAGGAAAACGCCCTGCTGCTGATCAAGTCGAACCCGCAGCTGGCCGACCAGGTCACCAAGCAGTCGGCGAACATCGGAAATTTTACCGGCGCCTCGCCGACGGCGTAGTCGAGTACGCCCGGGTCCAGTTCGCCCTTAACACTATGGAGGGCGAGGGCAAGCTCCGGGCCCCTCGTCGAGACCACCTTGAGGCGCTGGCGAGATCCGGCGACGTCGACGCGCTAGCCGAGTTGGACAGCATCCCCACGCTGCCGCGGCTCGGCGCCCACCTCTGGACCCACTTCTCGGACCTCAACAAGACCAGGTCCGTCAACGGCATGGCGGTGGCCAGGCTGACGCGCCTGGAGATCCGGGTGTGGGAGGAGGACACCGGCCACTATCTGGCCCCCTGGGAACGCCAGGTGATCCTCGACGTCGACGGCCTGTTCGTCGCCAGCTGCTACCCCGAACCGCGCGAGGCTTGAGCTCCCCGACCTTGGCGCATACCCTCGCGCTCCGGTTGGGGAGGACTTCCGATGCGTGCATGGTTCGGTGTGGCGGCGGTCATCGTGGCGATGGCCGCCGTTGTGATATCGCTGGCGGTGTGGCCGTTTCTAGAGCGGCGGCGGGAACAGGAAGCTCTCACGCGCGCAGTGGCCGCGCAGGATGAGGCCGCGATCCCAGACGCTGTGGCGGTAGTGAAGGCCGGCCTGAAAGACCCCGGATCGGCGCAGTTCTCCGAGCTACGAGTTGTTGGCGCGGAAATGCAACAACGGGTCTGCGGCTTAGTAAACGCCAAGAATAGCTACGGCGGCTACACAGGTAACCAACGCTTCCTAGTCATGGCCGGGTCGGCCTACTACGGCGATGATAGGCCTGGGCCAATCGTTTGGGACAAGCCGGAGCATCCTTGCGACGCCAGCTAGTCGCAGCCTGCCGGACAATCAATTTCAAAGCAGGAAGGCTCGGGGAAACCCGGGCCTTTCGCCGTTTCAGGAGGTCACCATGGCTGACGGCTCCGTCGACCTCGCGTCGCTTGCCCTGAAGATCGACGCCACTGAAGTCGATCCGGCTGCCGCCAAGCTGGACAACCTGACGAAGGCCGGCGGCCGTGCCGAGGGGCAGGCCAAGAAGACGGCCGGAGCCTTTGGGGGGCTGGCGAAGGGCGAGGACGACGCGGCGAAGTCCGCGCAGGACCTCGAGCGCCGCCTGGACGCGCTGTTGAGCAGCGTCGACCCCCTCTACACGGCCCAGCGGCGCCTCGACGGCGAAATTCGCGAGGCGAACCAGCTGATGAAAGCCGGCGTCTTGTCCGCCGACGACTATGGCCGCGCCATGACCGTGCTCACCACTCGCCAGAGCGCCCTTCACAGGGTCATGGGCGACCTGAGCAAAGGCGCGAAGCTCCAGACCTACGAACTCGGCAATCTCGGTCGGCAGGCGGCTGACGTCTTCACGATGGGCCTTTCGGGGCAGAGCTGGGTCATGATCCTGATCCAGCAAGGGCCTCAGATCGCCGACGTGTTCGCCACCGCAGCGGCGCGCGGCGTGACGTTCAAGGCGGCACTGGCCGGCGTCGTCGCGGAGGTGACCCCCCTCATCGCGACCTTCGGGCCCTGGCTCGCGGGGCTCGCCGCCGTTGGCGCTGGCGTCTGGTCTCTCGTCGACGCACACGACAAGGAAGCCAAGGCGGTCAAGGACCTCAACAAGGCTCTGGCCGAACAGCACGACGAGCTCTCGCAGCTTTCCCCCTGGATCTTCTCGACGGCCGACAACGCCAACCTTGCCGCCGACGGGCAGCGCAACTTCGACAACTGGCTGCGCACGACCAACGTCTCGCTGGCCGAGCAGAACCGCCTGCTCCGCGAGAACACGCTCAACAAGCTCAACGACAAGGCCTTGGAGGTCGCCGAGAACTATCGAAAGGCCCGGGAGGCATTCGACAAAGTCAACAAGCCTGGCCCCACGATGATGGCGTCGCCGGGGGGCTTTGGCGTCGTCGCGCCGGTACAGGCCACTGACCCGAAGAACAATCCCTTCTACCGGGAGGCCGAGGCGAACCTTCGGGTCGCTAAGGAAGCCGCCGACGCCATCGGCGCCTACCAGGCCAAGATGGGGCAGGCTCCGAACGACGCGTTCGCGTCCCAGGAACGGCAAGCTCGAGCGGCGGCCAAGGCGGTGCAACAGCACACCCAGGCCGTCCAGGTGAACACCGAAACCGTCTCCGCGACGACGGTCGTCTGGCCGGAGGCTGCGGCGATCGCCCAGGCCTACAAGATCCAGATGGATGCCGTCGCGACCGCGCAGCGCGGCACGGTGCGGACGATGCAGGAGATCCTCGGTGTCGCCCCGCACTTCACGACCGCGCTAGAAAGCATGGCTATGGACGCCGAGCGCATCGCGCGGCAGGCCTACGACGTCCGCACCGGCATCGAGGACATCGCCTACGCCATCCAGCACAACGATTTCACCGGTGCGTTCTCCGACCTGCTTCGCGTGCTCCAGATGGTCAAAGGAGCCTTCGCCGAGGGGGCCACCGCCGCCGACAAGTTCGCGGCCATCTCTGGCGTCGCCCAGGGCGTTGGTTCCGTCGTCGGCGGGCGGGCGGGCGCGACGATCAGCGGGATGGGCTCCGGCGCCGCGGCGGGCTTCCAGCTGGGCGGCCCTGCCGGTGCAGCCATCGGCGCGGCGATCGGCGGCGCGCTGAGCTTCATCGGGGCGTCGAACGCCAAGGCCCAGGCGCAATACGCGTCGCTTTTCCAGGCCCAGAAGGATCTTCAGGCCAAGCAGCAGGTCTCGACGGAGAGCATCGCCGGCGCGCTGACCGAGGCGGCCAAATACCAAAACCGCGACCTCGAATACAGCAACTCCATGCTGACGGCGCTGCGGTCGATCAACGGCCAGATCGGCGCCCTGGCGAACTCGGTGGCGCGGTCGATCACGACCGGCGGTCTGTCGGACACCTCCGGCCTGGGTCTCGGCACGTCGGCCAAGGGCCCGGGCCTGCTGACCAACCTGCTCAGCCCCATCTCGCTCCTGCTGCCGGGTCTGTTCGGGTCGAAGTCGACGACCGAGCTGCTCGACCAGGGCATCCAGTTCAACCCGACCACGTTCGGCCAGGTCGGCAACCTGCAGGGCCAGAGCTACGCGGACCTGGTCACCACGACCAAGAAGAAGTTCCTCGGGATCACGACGGGGACGAAGGTCTCGACCAGCACCTCGACGGGCGGTCTCGACGGCGACCTGCTGAGCCAGGTCAGCGGCGTGATCTCCGCCCTCGGGAGCGGCGTGATCGAGGCGGCTTCGGCCTTCGGCGACGCGGCGGGCAAGGCCGCCCAGGATGCGCTCGCCGGCGCGACGATCGACCTCGGCAAGCTGTCGCTGAAGGGCCTGTCGTCGGAGGAGATCGAGAACCTCCTCAACGCCACCTTCAGCAGGGTCGGCGACGACCTGGCTAAGGCCGGCGTCCCGGGCCTCGAGGCGCTGGCCAAGGCGGGCGAGGGCAGCTTTGAGACGCTGGTCCGGGTCGCCCGCGAGTACGAGGTGGTCGACGTCTCGCTCCAGGCCATCGGCAAGACCTTCACGACCGTCGGGGTTGGCTCGATCGCCGCGCGCGACCGTCTCGTTGAACTGGCGGGCGGCCTCGACGAGTTCACGGCCCAGACGTCGTTCTACGCCGAGAACTTCCTGACGGAGGCTCAGCGCCTTCAGCCGATCCAGAAGGCGGTGACGATCGAGATGGCGCGCCTTGGCCTGGCCAGCGTCCAGACGAAGGAGCAGTTCGTCTCGCTGGTCAGCGGCCTCGACGTCTCTACGGCCGAGGGGGCCCAGCTCTACGCCGCCCTGATGGCCGTGGCCCCGGCCTTCGCCAAGGTGGCCGACGCCGCTGCCGAAGCTGGCACGGCGATCAAGTCCCTCGGCGATCAGATCAGCGACGCGATCGGGCAGGCGTCGTCGCTCCTGGACGAGCAGATCAGCGCCTCGTCGTCGGCAGCCAGCACGGCCAAGTCGGCGGCGGCCAACTACCGAGCCCTGAACCAGTCGCTGAAGGACAGCATCACCGCACTGCGCGGCGGAGATCTGTCGACGCTGAGCCCGGAACAGAAGCTCACCGAGCAGCGTGCGGGCCTCGACAGCGTCTTCGGCAAAGCGCTCTCCGGCGACGCCGGGGCGCTGGCCAAGCTGCCCCAGGTCGCGACGGACTTCCTGAACGCCAGCCGCGACGTCAACGCCAGCTCGACGGCCTACTCGGCGGACTTCAACCGGGTCATGGACATGCTGGCCCAGGCGGGCGTGGCGGCCAACGCCGACGCCGGCATCATGGACTACCAGGCGACGCTCCTGGACGTGCAGACGGGCGTTCTGAAGGAGATCCGCGACAACTTGGTCAAGCCGACCCCGGACCTCGACCTCCTGGCCAAGCAGGCGAGCCTGCTGGAAACCATCGGCACGCTGCTGACGGACCAGACGACGCAGCTCGTCACCGTCAACAGCTCGCTCGTCGACGCGAATGGCAACCTGATCCAGGGCAACTCGATCGTCAGCGCTCAGACCGGCCAGCTGGTCGCGGTGCAGTCGGCCAGCACGATCAGCCTGACCCAGGCCCAGGTCGCGGCCGTGGCCCAGACGATCGCGGCTCAACAAGTCACCGCCGCCCAGATCGTGGCGTCCAATGACAACGGCACGGCCCTGCTCGTCGGGTCGAATGCGTCGCAAACAGGGGCCTTGACGGCCTCGCAGACCGGCTCCACCGGTCAGCTCACTGCGGCTCAGGCGAGCGCGGCCAATCAGGTCGCGGCGGCCAACGCGGCCGGGGCGAGCCAGGTTGTCGGCGGCGCGCAGGCCCAGACCAGCGCGCTCACCGCCGCCCAGGCGAACGCGGCGGCCCTGATCGGCGCCTCGCAAGCCAGCGCGGCCGGGCAGGTTGTCAGCGGCAACGCCGCCGGCGTCGGCCAGATCGTCGGCGGGCAGACCTCGACGTCGGGCCAGATCGTCACGGCCCAACAGGCGGCCGCCGCGGCGATCACCGCCGCTCAGTCGCTCCTGGGCGTGAACCTCGGCGGCGCCATCGGCCAGCAAACCGGCCAGATCAACGCCAGCCAGTCCCAGACGGCCGGGCAGATCGTCCTCTCGCAGCTGGGCCTCAACACGCTGCTGACGACGGGCAATCAGACCGCCACGCAGCAGAACGGCCTGATCCAAGCCGGCAACCTGCTGATCAACGCGCAGACCGGCGTCGTCACGACCCTCGACGGCCACGTGGTGACCGGCAACACCCTGATCAACGCCCAAACCGGCGCGGTGACCTCGGTCGGCGGCGCGGTGAAGGATCAGACCGGCGCCGTTGTGACCGGCAACCAGTCGACCGACGCGATCAAGAACATCAACGCCCTGAACAACCAGTACAGCGAGGAGACGCTGAAGGCGCTGGTGGCCTCGAACGTGACCCAGGATGCGACGTTCGGCTCGCTGCTGACCGGCAACAACACCATGGTCGGCCTGCTCCAGCAGATCCGCGACCTGACGGCGGCCAAGACGACCCAGGACGCGGCCGCTGCTGCTGCCGCCGCCGCCCAAGCTGCTGCCGCCGCTGTCGCCGCCGCTCAGGCCGCCGCCGCAGCCGCCGCCCAGCAAGCGGCTCAGCAGGCCGCCGATGCCGCCGCAGCCGCCGCCCAGCAGCCGAACTGGTCCTCGTACCTGACGTCGAACCCCGACGTGATGGCCGAGTACAACCGCCTGTCGAAGAACTACCTGAAGACCCTCGGCATCTACACGCCCGAGCAATTCGCGCAGTACCACTGGACGAACAACGGCCAGTACGAGGGCCGCAAGCCCTACGCCAAGGGTGGCGTCTTCACGAACGGCATCGTCACCCAGCCGACCATGTTCGACGCCTCGATCATGGGCGAGGGCGGCCGGCCCGAGGCGATCGTCCCGCTCGTGCGAGGTCCTCAGGGCCTTGGTGTGCGGATGTCGGGCGCCAATGACAACTTCGACGCTCAGATCGCTGCGCTGCTGCGCGAGATCCGAGTGGAGCTGCAGGCGGCGCGGATGCAGCGCGGCGTGATCGCGACGGCCACGATCGAGAAACTCGACAAGGTCATCGACAGCCAGGACGCGCAGACCCGCGCGACGCGGAGGGCGGCGTGAACGTCGTAGAAATCACCGGCGTCGATAGCGGCGGCACGCCGACGGTCTTCTACATCTCCGACAAGAGCTACGTCACAACCTCGTTCGACACCCCGGCCCACACCGCATTTATCCCGGCGCTGCAGGATCCGGGCTCCATCGGCCTGAACCTCTTTGCCGACGGGGTCACCGGCGGGGCAGTTAAATTCGAAATCGGCGAGATCGTGATCGCCAATTCGGGCGGCGACTTCGACAACTGGCTGACCACCTATGGCTTCGATGGTCAAACCGTCCTGCTGCGCCATGGCGATCCGGCGCCGGGCTATCCGGCCGGCTGCCCGGTGATCATGGTCGGCACGATCGACAGCGTCGAAGCCGACTTTCAGACGATCATCGTGCGCCTGCGGGACGGCCGCTTCGTCTTCAATCGGCCCATTCTCACCGACGTTTACCTGGGCAACAACGTCTTGCCGAACGGGGTCGAGGGCACCGCCAACGACGTCAAGGGCAAGGTTAAGCCCAGGGTCTACGGGACGGTGACCAACGTCTCGCGACCGTGCATCAACACGGCCAAGCAGATCTACCAGATGAGCGACCGGTTCTGCGATGTGACGGCGGTCTACGACGCCGGCGTCGCGCTCACGCCGGGGTTCCCCCGCGCCAGCTTGGCTGCGCTCCAGTCCACCACGCCGGCCGCTGGGTCCTATGACTACTTTCTTGGGCCGCCGGCCTATTTCCGCCTGGGGTCGGACCCGATCGGCGAGGTGACCTTCGACGGGGGTGCGACGGGCGGAGGGCTCGGCTCGGCCACGGCCGCCACCGTGGCCTTCATGCTGGCCACCGACGCAGGCGTGGCCAGCATCAGCTCGTCGGACAGGAACGATGTCAACGCCGCGAACGGGGCAGTCGTCGGCATCAATCTCGACGACGGCAAGACCTTCCAGGAAGCGCTCGACGAGGTCCTGAGCAGCGTCGGGGCGGCCGCTTTCTTCGACACGTCCGCACAGCTTCGGATGGGGATCCTGACCGCGCCGTCGGGCACACCGGTTCTATCGCTGGCGCCCTACGACATTATCGGCGTCCCGAGCCGGTTTGCGCCAGATGATGTCCCGATCCCGGCTTGGTCGGTGACGGTCAACTACGGTAAGAATTACACCGTCCAGGATACCGGCCTGGCCGCTGGCACGACCACGGCTCGCCGGGCCCTGGTCGGTCAGGAGCGTCGGTCCACGGCGCCTGCCCAGGACAGCTCGGTCAAGCTGCAGCACCCGATGTCGCCGGCGCTGTCGATCGACACGCTGTTCGCTGATCCGACGAACATGGCGACCGACGCCGCGACCGAGGCCGCCCGTTTGCTGGCGCTCTACAAGGTCTCGCACTGTTTCTACAAGGTGACGATCAGCGATGAGCTGTTCAGTTCCTTGAACCCGCCGCCGAAGTTTCTCGACGTCATCCAGCTGACCTATCCGCGCTTCGGCTTGGACGCGGGCCAGATCTTCCGGCTGACCGGCGTCACCTTCGCGCTCGCCAAAAAGCAAGTCATCCTGACGCTCTGGGGCTGATCATGACCAACGCCGTCATCGGCTATCGCAACCGCCTCAACGATGGCTTCGACCCGCCTTCGGGCGGCAGCTGGCAGACCACGCTGCCGCTCACCAACCTGTTGAACCGGACCCTCGGCCGGGTCGCCAGGTCGACTTCGGCCGCCTTGGTCGCCACGACTTTCAGCCTGCTAGCGGCGTCCGGCCAGACCCCGCCGGTCCAGATGGTCGCCCTGGCCGGCCACAACATCAGCCCGGGCGGCAACGTCCGTATCCGCTATTCGACCGAGACGTTCGTCGTCAATCAGGCGCTGAAGTCCGAGAAACTCGATGATGCGGCCTGGACGCTATCGGACGTAACCGTCACGGCCAACGCGACGGCAGCGCCCGACGGCCAGACCACTGCGGACTTCGTCAATGAGGCCGCCGCGACCAACGTCCACATCGCGCGCTCGAACTCGGTCACGAAAGCCGGCTCCGCGCAGTCCTGGTCTCATTCGATCTACGTCAAGCCGAACGGCCGAAACTACGTGAAGCTGAAGGTCGCCAAGAACATGCTGGGCGGCTCCTATCAAGAATATGTCTTCGACCTGGTCGGCGGCACGATCGTGTCCAACGCCAACAGCGGGTCGGAGTTCACAGGCTTCAGCGCGGCGATCACGGCCGCGCCGAACGGCTTCAAACGCATCTCGGTCTCCGGGGTCTGGGCGTCTACCGTCACCTCGTTCCGCGTCGACCTCCTCCTGATGAGTAATTCGACCACGGACAACTATCTCGGTGTGCCTGGCAACGGCGTCTATGCGTGGGGCCTTCAGATCGAGCAGAAGGCGGCGCCCACCTCGTACTATCCGTCGGACGCGACGGCCGGCAATCGACCCAGCGGCTACATCGACAGCTGGCAGACCTATGATTTCGACATCGTCGAAGCGGCCCATCGCGGGTTCACAACTGCCGACGACCTGATCGGCTACACCAACACCTACATCTACACCTTCGCCTCTCCGGTCTCGGCGCGCGGCTGGCGCTTCGACATCCAGAACACCGGCAACCCCGACGGCTACGTCCAGCTCGGTCGCGTGTTCTTGGGTCCGATGTGGTCGCCGACGATCAACATGGCGCTAGGCGCCTCGCTGGAATGGAACGACGATTCCGAGGTGCAGACGGCGATCTCCAACGCCGAATACTACTTGGAAAAGCAGCCGTACCGGGTCGCCCGCTTCACCCTTCCGAACATGAACGAGGGCGAGGCGTGGGGCACGGCCTTCGACATCCAGCGCCGGGTCGGTGTGACAAAGG
The DNA here is from genome assembly GCF_056665975.1 of Caulobacter sp. 05T431. NCBI lineage: Bacteria > Pseudomonadati > Pseudomonadota > Alphaproteobacteria > Caulobacterales > Caulobacteraceae > Caulobacter > Caulobacter sp. 05T431. Next base: position 193,584 of record NZ_JBFTKU010000002.1, read on the forward strand.
AGGTCATCTTCCTGTGGGCGGGTGACGACGCCACCTTCCGGCGTGAGCGGTCGATCTACGGCCGGCTGCGCGCCCTCTCGCCAATCGAGTACTTCAACATCGACGCCCACCGCACCGCCTGGGAGGTCAAGGAGCTGACCGCCTAGACCAGATCCTCGACCGCTCGACCACAACCGCCCGCCCTCACCGGCGGGCTTTTTCATGCCTGGAGAGCCTTATGGAAATTGATCCCGACCGCCTCCGGGCGGCCGTGGGCGCGCTCGGGGGTGCGGCCATTTACGGCCTCGTCCAGTTCGGCGCCCTGGCCCTGAGCGGCCATGCCGTATCTCGCGAGGAGTACCTGCGTCTGGCGATCAACATCGCCTGCGCCACCCTCGCTGGCGTGATCGTGGCCGCCTTCCTGGTCAAGACGCTCGCCCCCCTGATCCCCTGGCCGCCGCTCCGTGAGGCCTCGGCGTTCGGGTTCGGGGTCGGCGCCTTCAGCTGGGAGCTGCTGCCGGTCATCTTCAAGGCCCTGCGCAATCGGGGTGTGAAGAAGATCGAAGAAGTCACGGGAGGCGACGAATGAGCGCCCCCCTCGACTTGGTCTCGATCCTCGAGGCGGTCATCGCCGCGCTCGCGCTGGCCCTACGGGGCAACATGCTGAAGCCCGAGGCCAAGGGTTGGGCGTCCAGCCGCGCCGCTTCCCTGATCATCCTGGGTCTCTCGATCACCATGGCCGGCGTCGCCATCGACGTCTGGAACCGCGGCGGATCGACGATGCGCGAAGCCGTCATCCTGACCGCGATCGCCGCGGCGAGCGTGGGGATGCTGATCCACCTCTGGCGGCAGCGTCGCGCGCCGCCGACAGCCTAGGAGACCGGCATGGCATCTGCCGCCCTCATCGACGCCTTGGCCCGCGACGAGGGTCTGCGCCTGAAGGCCTATCCTGATCCACGCTCTGCGCTGGCCCAGGCCTGCATCAAGGCGCGGATCGACTTCACCCGGAACTATCGCGCCCTTCCGGGCTGGGAGAAGCTGTCCGGCGCGCCCTGGACCATCGGCTGCGGCCACACGGGCCCGGAGGTGAATCCGGACCTGGTCTGGACCGACGCGCAGGCCCGGGCGCAGCTGGTCAAGGATGCTGACGGCCACAGCGTCGAGCTGCTGAGGGCCGAGCCGTGGATCGCCAAGATCGACGCTGTTCGGCAGGACGTCCTGTTCAACATGGCCTTCAACATGGGCGTCGGGTTCCCGCCCACCGCGAAGGCCAAGGGCAAGGGCTTACGGGCCTTCATCAACACCCTGGCGAAGGTCCGGTCTGGCGACTTCGCCGGCGCATCCATGGCAATGCTCGCGAGCCCCTGGGCCGTGCAGGTCGGCGGCCGCGCCCAGCGCTTGGCCAAGGAAATGCGCACCGGCGCGCGATGAGCGCCTTCCTCGGTGGCCTGGCCGGCGGGGCCGTCGGCTGCGTCCTCACCCTCATCTTCGTCGTCGCCATGACCGTCGTCGGCTGGCGCTGCCTGTTCCGGAGGTTCTTCTGATGCTCGCCCTGATCTTCAAGGCCTTCCTCGACGGCCTGATCCACTTCGCCAAGACGCCGGCCGGCCGGATCCTATTGCTGATCGTCATCGGCGCCGGGCTGTTCGCTGGCGGAGAGTTCCACGGTCACGCGCGCGGCGTGGCCGACGAGAAAGCGGCCGAGGCCAAGCGCCTGAAGGCCGCCCAACCCGCGATCGCCAAGGTCAACGCCGGCGGCGTCGCGATCACCCGCAAGACCGAGGAGCAGACGACCGCTGCGGTCGAGCGGATCAAGGTCGTCTATCGCGACCTCATCAAGGAGGTGCCTACCTATGTCACACCTGAAGCTGATCGCCGCTGCGATCTGCCTGTCGGCTTTGTGCGCCTGCACGACCAAGCCGCTGCTGGCCTGCCCCAAGTTTCCGCCCCTGCCGGCGACGTTCGGGACGCCCCTTCCGGAGTTCCGCTCTCTGCCGCCTCCGGGGTCATCGTCGGTAACTACGGCGTCGCCTACCAATGGCGGGAGCGCGCTGTAGCCTGCGAGACCTGGGCGGCTTCGCAGGCCGATCTCTGGAACACGAATATCAGGACGGTGACCACGCCCTGACCGCTCGCCGCGGCTGAGCGAAACAACGCGCCCTCGGCTTCGGCCGGGGGCGCTTTCGTCGTTTCAGGACTTGTCTTCGGCGCTCTTCGAGCCTGTCCCCAGTTGATCGGAATCCGCCACTTCGAATGTGGGCGCCGCGCCAGATCGTTGCTGAGCGGCGCGGGTTGCCTTGGCGTTGACCAGGTCGAGGAAGGGAAGGGGGGCTCTGTTCGCAACCGCGAGGCCGAACCCGAACGAGGTGGGCAACTCTCCCTTTTTCAGTCCGCTCCAGGCGCTCCGGCGGACCTCGTTTTTTCGCCCCTCGACCTGCTCCGGGTATTGAGCGTCGAGGTCACGCACTTCGTCGGTGATCAGGGTGTAGACGGCCTTCCCGAATTCGAAGGCCTCACTGGAGCTTGGAAAATAGCCCTTGTGGATCACCTTGTTGCGGAACTTGACTTGCTTTTCGTCGAGCACTGCCGGCGGGCTGCCCTGTTTCATCGTCTTGATACCGATGTACAGGCCGAGCTGTCGCTCGGATTGGCCGCCTACGAGCTTCCACATGGCGTCGACGGCATCGCCCCCGGCGCCCGACGACGACAGGATCACCCTGGTAGAAAACTCGTACATGCGCTCCAGCGCGGCAGCAAAACTGCTTACCGACTCCCGGAAATAGCCGTCGGCGAAGGCGTCGAGGCCGCTTTCGAATAGTAATTCGAAATCTTGGTGTTCCAGGACCCCGACGACCGAGTGTCCTGCCGGGCAGGTGACCCGATACACTCTGTCGTCTTGAACATGAACTTGCCTGCTGAACATCGCTTGTCCTTTGGACTGCAATGCACACTCGACGCAGGGGACAATGATTTTCACCGGCGCCCTCCTACGTCGTCAATCTCTGAGGTGTAGCCGCAGTTTCGGCTCGTAGCGAAGTCTTGGGAAGCGGTCGTCGAAGCGCATGAAATGCGGAGGATAGACGCCGTTCGAAGCGGGGCGGCTTATCAGTCAACGACTCGATTACGTCAATAGGTTGAATTGGGTTTTTAAAAAGGGCGTCAGCCCAACTCTTCCCCACGGCGACAGTCACGCCAGTGAGGATTGAAGCGAACATGCCTATGACTGAAATGTCGGCCATCACGAGAGGATACGCTCTTTCCGGAGCTTGGCGAGTCCTCCCTGTCTGGTCCTAAGGTAGGCGGGCGTCACCTGATCAATCTTGCTCGTAGATCAATAGGATCTGATCGTGAGCCCAGTTCACCGCATTCTCGCGGGCCTCTTGGAGTTTGGCTTGCGCCTCTGCGAGCTTTTCCATGTTCGCCCGGATCGCCGCAATCACGTTGTTAGGATCGAACTGGACCTCCAGGAACGGCCAGTTCGCGAAAATCTCCAGACCTTGGCACGTTGCTAGGATCGCGTCCTCGTCTGGTGGCGGGCGCGACATCAGGGCCTCGACCGCGCGCTTCACGCGATAGCCTTCGGCAATGAAAGCACTGCTATTGGCGTGGCCGCCCGGCTGGATGGCCGCCAGCGCGGCAAGTTCGACTCGGGCGGCTCGTCGAAGGGCCTCGAATGTCTGGTCGACCGTGATGCAATAGCTGATGATCTCGTCCCGCTCCCGGGCGGCCCGATCTTCCCGTTCCTTCTTCTTGGCCGTGATCAAAGCCTGCCGGTCTTTGGCCTCCGCTGCGTCTTTCGCGTCCGCCGCATCCTGGCGAGCTATTCGGGCCTCCCGGAATTCCCACCAGAGCGCCGCGGCCGTCAGGCCCAGAGCGATGACAGACAAGAGCCCTTGGTTGTGCTCGAACCACGGCAACATGCCGTCGCTGGAAATCAGCCACGCCCAGATGTTCGAAGCCATGGATGTCCGCCCCGCCGCCACTGAAGAACTCTACCGGCATCGGCGTGTCCTTCAAGCAGCTGTCCGAGGCTATGGTTAGCCGGCTTCACGAAGGACGGATCGGACCTTAGCCATAGAACTTGTGAATGAGTGGAAGCTGATGGTCCAAATGGGGTAGCAACCCCCTTTACAGCCCTGCTCATCCGGCTGCTAATGAAGGCGGGTTTGGACCCGGACAGCAGCGCCAACTGCCGCCCAGGCCCTCTCCTCCTAGGGCTACTTCCTATGGAACCTCACGGCGGCGATGAGGGCGATCAACCCAACCGTCGTGAGGACTAGGAGCCCAGGGATTGTGATGGTGATGTCGAACATCGCCACCTCCCTTGCTAAGCCGAGATTTCACCCGACACGCGCAGCATGACCTCGAATCGCGCTTTTCGCGCGCCTCGGGCACCAGATGAACGGGGATGTTCTGTGTATATTCCGTCGTTCAGCTACGCCAAGAACGGTCGTGGCACCGTCAACCGCCCTGCACAGCCCAAATTACGCCTCGAGACTGCCCGGCATAGCGATGCCTCAGCTTCACATTACGAGTCTGATCGAGAGATCCATTCCGGCACTTCGCTGCTCGATCCAGCCATGATGACCGCAAGTTCTTCGACGAACTCTCGCGCCAGTCGTCCGAGTGTGGAAAGGTCCGGTATCCAGACATTCAGGTCGTCGGGCAAATACCTGAACGAGTGCTCGAGATGAGGCTTGGCCAGGAGGTCGATGATCTGGCTGAGCTGTGGAGCGATGCCTAGGCCATTCTCGTCGACGGCTGCATAGAGAGCTTTCAAGTTATGGCCGAAGCGACGGCTGTCGCCTCGCGAGCGTATGAAGGCCTTTCCGGCAAGCTCGAAGGTGAAGCCGGCGAGCATCAAAATCGGAAGTGAATCGACGCCGTTGTCATCCGGCAGGTCTTTGCAGAGCTTCTCGATGGCGATCGAATAGGCGTAGGCCGCTTGCCAGAGCGACTGGACGGTGTCCGACATGAAGTTCGGCCTTCCTGAGCCCGGGGCGTCGGCGTGAGGCCGCTAGCCATTGCCTTTGTCATTGTCGAACAAGGTGACGGGGACGTTCAGTGGTGGAAAGTCTCGCTCCACCGAGAGGGTCCCGGCGGGTGCCGGCGCGAGCATTTCCGTCTGTGGTCGGCTCAAATCGAGCCAGTCGCGACCGCCTTCAGCCGACAGCAGCACGATCTGCCGATCATGGTAGGGCTGGATGTCTGGGCCTGGCTCGGTCGTCAGCATGGTCCAGCAGCCGTTCTTAACAATGCCCGCCACCCAGAACAGCGGGTTGTCCACCATCGTGAACTTCCACCGCGTCTTCCGCTTCTGGCCCGGCAGTTTGTCGGTGAACTCGTAGAAGGCGTCGGCCGGGATCAGGACGCGGTCGCTCTTGGCGAAGTCGCGCCCGTCGGATTGGAAGTTGAACACCGGCCCCTTCGGCCCCGGCCAGCCCCACTTGGTCATCGAGACAACGGCGCTGTCTCCGATGTGGCGGACGATCGGCGCGGGCTCGGTCATCTTGATCTCGGGGCGCGGCTCGAAGTTCGAGGCCTGGCCTTCCCAGACGACCGGCAGCTTCAGCACCTTGTTCCAGGTGGCGAACAGGTCGCCGGTCTTGAGGCTGTAGAGGTTGCACATCTCTAGAGCGCTCCGGTCCAGATGTAGGCCCACCAGTTCCCGCCATCGCCTGGATCATACTCGATCGTAAAAGCGGTGACGTCCGGGTGACGGGGCCAAAACGACGGCGGCGGAATGTGGCCGGCGTTGTCAAACGTGAGGTCTGGAGAGCGGTCGGGCCTCCGTTCACCGAGCCACTTCTTCGGGAGCGCGTCAGTGTCGTTGGTCGGCTCCCTCACCCACAGCGCCCACTGCTCCCACGGGGGTCGGCCTTCAATCTCATCGACCACCTGGGCGTAATCGACATAGACGATGTCCGGGTGTCGGCTCCAGAAGGCCGCGTCGACCGGCCCGCCATGCACGATGGCGTCGGCTGGACGTGGAGGTTTGGGCATCATGTTCTCCCGCTTCTCGGGCAAGCCTAGCGGCACGGCGCGTGCTCGCCTACCTTCTCGATATGGCCGACATGCCCGACATTCCCGATCCGCACCCCAGCCTGGTCGCCAAGGAAGTCTCCGAGGTGCTGGCCGAGTACGGCCCCGCGAGCACGCCGGAGGACTTGGAGCGCCTGGCGCGCGGCGCGGAGGTCAGCGCCAAGGCCTATGACGGCGGTCCCGCCCTGGCGCATGCCGTGGCGGCCGAGCTGCGCCGCCGCGCCGAGCACATGCGGCGGGGCGGCATAGGCCCGCTGCTCTAGTCCTTCTTGAGATAGCGCTCGACCTCGGCCGCGCTGACGCCGACGACGGTGACCGCCTGGATCAGGTCTTCCTCGCTAACGCCGAACTTCTCGGTCCAGTAGCGGACCTCGTGGGGCTCGTTGACGTTGACGCGCGCCCGGTCCTGAGCGCCGCGATCCTGCAGATTGTCGGCCATGTCGGTCTCCCTTTGGGCGAGGAGAACCCCGCATGCGCGGCCGAGGTTCCGATCAGCGTCGCGCCGCCCATTCATCGACCAGGTCTCGCAACGCCTGGGCCGCGACGTCCGCCGGCTGCTTGCGCCCCTTAGGCGCTCGCTTGGAGCCAAAGGCGCTGGTGACGCAGACGTCCTTGCCGTCCACTTCCCACGTCCCGCGCCACTTCTGACCCCGGGCGTCGACGCTGAATGTGTATCCGTGAGGTGTGAGCATGGTGCGACAACGGCGGGTCGCGCGAGAACGCTCCGACTCAGCTATGCCGCCGCCATGACCTTCCCAGAGATCGATCAATTGATAGACGCCATGGTCGCCGAGGCGGCGAAGACCGGCGACGAGAGCCATCTGCCCGGCGCGATCTTCCTTCACCCCGACCACTACGTCGGCAACATGCTCAAGACCGAGATGACGACGATCGGCCGAGGCATCCGCTATCGCGGCGTCCGCGTGCTGGTGTCGCGCGAATTCGAGAGCAAGGTCGTAGCGCGGGTGGACCTCCAGCGCGACGTCGGCGAGTTCGAGCCAATCACGCCGGCCGCGTGACCGAGTTGGGCTCGGTGCGGCAGGACTAGGCGCTCGCTAAGGGCGGTCTTCGGCCGTTCAGAGTGAGCCGTTACCACCAGCCAACTTGGGCCTTTGGCAGACATTGATCGGCCGTGTGCGGGCGTTTCAATCGATGCCGTAAAGCTCTTTGGCCTCGTCGCGCACGTCTTCAGGAGCGGAATCTGCGAGCCCCTTGATGTAGGCCAGGAACTCATCACCGCGCTTCAGGGAGAAGACCTTCGCGTCGAGGCCGCTGCCGCTCTTGACTCGACTTTCGTTCAGGAAGCCGGCGAATTCATTGTCGATGAGCATGGCATCAACATACGGGGCGTAGCACGAAATAGCCCTTACGTCGTTTAACGTGCCACGGCCTGGAGGTCGCTTTTGACCAGAGGCCATCTTTGACGCGATGGCGGCAAATAAATAAGCGGATATCCGGTGACTAGGGATGTGCTCGCACCCCTTCCACCTCCAGAATTTTCCGACCTCGGCTGCTGCTGCGTCTGACGCAATACCTCGCTCTTCGAAGAAATGCTTTAGCGCCTCAAGTTCACGCCGAGCCTGGCTGTGAGTAGCCTCAAAGACCTCCATCATGTCGCCTGCTAGAGCGCCACGCTGGAGCCGTTCCTGCGCCGCCTGTAGAGCTGCAACATGGCTGGAGCAGTATGCGCCGAGCTCTGCTCTCAACACGTCTTTGAAAGTTGGCTTCTCAGCTGCCCACTTCGCCGCCAGTGTATCGAAGGCATCGCCGGACTGATCACGATTTTGCCTAATGCCAGGTGCGAAGAACGAAGTATCCATATTGGCAGTCACGTGGATCGTGGGCAGCCAATCGTTCCGGTTTCCCTCAAGGACGTCATCGACATCAAACTTGACGACTGGAATCGTCGCGCCTCTACCGTAGATCTCGGCAAAGGCCAGCGCTTGGGCTAGTTCGATTTCTTCGGTAGTGCGGAAACTTGTGTCGCCAGACAGCATCTCATGCGCGAGCCGAAGTTCTGCCGCGAAGGGCGAAACAATGGTCTCTCTGTCATGGATGTTGGAGTCGGGGAAGATAGCCTGCTGCAAGAGGTAGGCGCGATTGACCTGCTTTTCCGCTTCAACCCAGAATGCCCTGCTGTTGGCGTCCGCAGGCATGGTTCCTGACTTCACGCGGTAAAGGGCACTAATCGCGAACTGATCGAGGTAAATGACCTTCTTATCCAGCGCTGGCAGTTCTTCAGAGTGAGAATAACGGCAGGCTTTACACCGACGCGTGACGAGCTGGCCCCCAACGTTAAGAACGCCGAAGCTGTCAGGTTGGCCACACCGAGGGCAGGGCCGGAAGGGACCGTGTTCGAACATCTGAGCAGTCTAGCTTAAACCCTCTTGTCGTTACATGCGCGCGTCCGTGTCGATCAGACCGTCACTACCTCGGGCACCACACCGGCTGCACCGCAGCTTGCTCTTGATCGTGTGAGGTTGGGTGTGCCCACCAAGGTTGATGATCGCCTTCTCGCGCGACCAGACCTGGCGGTTGCCGCAGCTTCGACAGGTGATGGTCAGCGGGGATTTGATCCGCTGCAGGGTCGGCCAGATGATCGCCATCGCTTACTGCCCCGGCGGGCGCCAGGCATAGCCCAAGGGACCGGGATCGATGCCGCAGTCCAGCAGCAACTCGATCAGCCGGGACCGGCGGTCGGCCTCGGTCGACGTTGGCCGATCCTGATATCCGCCCTTCAACAGCGCGACGGCGGGCATGCGTCCTGGGCAGCGCGGGCAATGCACCCTGGCCTGCACCTCGGCTAGCGTCATGCCGAGACGATCGCGGTGCGCGGTCGTCAGCTCCCAGCGCCCCCACGTCTTGGTCGTGCCGCAGTACTGGCACTTGAAACGGATGTCTTCACCCTGCTCCAGGCAATCCACCAGCCGCGTCGCCGCGAGCTGAAAGCCCAGATCGGCCGCCTTGCGGCGATCGCTGGCGCTAGGCTCTGGCATCGGGATGGTTCCGACCGATCACGTCCGGTTGTCGGCTGACGGTGTAGAAGCTGCGCTGCTTGGTGAAGAACTCGGCAGCCACGTCCAGCGCCGAGATGATGACGAACATCATGTGATAGCTGGGGCCGCTGGGGCCAAGGTTACGCAACTCGTCGACGCAGGCTTGGCGCGCGGGGCGAAGTGCTTCGAAGAACTGGATCGGGTCGTTTAGGCCGGCGCGGCCGTTCCGGGCGGACATCGTCAGGCCTGCTTGAACTGGAGGATGTTGGCTGCTGGTGGCGTGGTGCAGTAGGTCGACCAGGCCGTCATCAGGGCCCGGCGCTTCTCCAGGGCATCCCGGCGGCGATAGGCCCGTTCGACGGCCCCACCGACCGCATGGGCCAGGGCCTCCTCGATCACATCGCGGGGATGCGGCGTGCAATCGCCAGCCCAGTCCCTGAAGGCTGATCGGAAGCCGTGCACGGTGACGTCGACATCCATCCGGCGCAGGAGCATCAGCATCGCCATCCGGGACAACGGCTCGATGCGTTGGTCGCCGGGGAAGATGAAGTCGCCGGCCGCGCGGAGCGGGCGCATCTCCTCGAGCAGTACCTGCATGCGGTCGGTGATCGGGACGCGGTGCGGCTTGGAGGCTTTCATGCGCTCGGCCGGAATCGCCCAGACGTCACCCTCGATCTCCGCCCAGGTAGCCTCGAGGACCTCGGTCGTGCGCGTCGCCGAGAGAATGGCGAACTCCAGAGCGCGCGCAGCGGTGGCTGAGCGCCCGCGCAGGCGCTCCATGAAGGCAGGGACGTCTTCGTAGCGTAGCGCCGCGTGATGCCCCCTGACGCGCGCTTGGCGGGCCAGGAGGAGTTGCATGTGGCCGCGCCACCGCGCCGGGTTCTCTCCGGTCCTGAGGCCCTTGATCTTGGCCACGTCCAGAACGCGCTCTATCCGGGAGCGGACGCGGGTCGCTGTCTCCGGGATGGCCAGCCAGATCGGCTTGAGCACGCCTAGGACGGCGGCGTCATCCACCTCGGAGATCGGCATCTCCTTCAGAGCCGCGGCGTGCTGCTTCAAGCTCGCTCGCCACTGCGATCCGGCCTTCGGACTTTTCCAGCCGGGCTCGAGGTCGGCAATGACGGTTTCGGCGAATGCGCCGAAGGTGATGGTGACCGCCGCCTCGAGTTTGCGCTCGGCGATCGGATCCTTGCCGGCGGCGATCAGGGCGCGGGCGTCGGCGGCGGCTAGCCGAGCGGACTTGAGGGTCACAGTCGCTGCTGAGCCGAGGCCCATCTCCCGGCGCTTCCCGCGCCAGAAGAAGACGAACACCCAGCGCCGGCTCGATGTCTGGTCGACGCGGAGGTAAAGCCCGGCGCCGTCGGCGTGCATGCCGGGCTCTTCGAGGGCTTTCGCCGTCACTGCCGTCAGTCTGTCGATCTTGCGCGCCATGTTCCACCGTGAACGAAGGCGGAACATACGCCCGCCGGTTCTGGCTCGCCACCCTAAGTCACGCCCTAAGACCAGCCCTAAGTTGTCGGGCGGGAACGTGCGGTGACCAGCGGGAGACGAGGCGCAGAACCTTGGCGCGCCTTGGGCGGCAGAGGCAATGAGCGGCAATGAGCGGGAGAGCGGTGGCGGTGAGAGAGGGATTCGAACCCTCGATAGAGTTTCCCCTATACACGCGTTCCAGGCGTGCGCCTTCAACCACTCGGCCACCTCACCATGCGCACCAGATGCGGAAGGCGGTTGAGACCCCCGACGCAGGAAGGGGCGCAATATACTCAGGACGATTGCGGTAGCAAGCGGCCATACGAGGTGAAACGAGATCGCGAACGGCTTAGGATCGGCGGCTCAGTTTCGATCCCGAGATCTCGCCATGGCTTCCGCCCCCAAAACCCTGGACATGCCGACCGTCGACACCGCCCTGCCGGGGCGGGAACAGGCGATCCCGGCGGCCCGGACCCACTTCGTCAACGGCCATCCGCTGAAGGGGCCCTATCCCGACGGGACCGAGATCGCGGTGCTGGCCACGGGCTGTTTCTGGGGCGTGGAGCGGGTCTTCTGGAAGGTCCCGGGCGTCTATGTCACCGCCGCCGGCTACGCGGCGGGGATCACGCCGAACCCGACCTACGAGGAGGTCTGCACCGGCCGCACAGGCCATACCGAGGTGGTGCAGATCGTGTTCGACCCGCGCGTGGTCACCTACGAGACCCTGCTCAAGACCTTCTGGGAGAACCACGACCCGACCCAGGGCATGCGCCAGGGCGGCGACATCGGCACCCAGTACCGCTCGGGGATCTATGTGACCTCCGACAGCCAGGCCGCCGCGGCCGTGGCGTCGAAGGAAGCCTACCAGCAGGCGCTGGACGCCCAGGGCCTGGGGACCATCACCACCGAGATCGGCGCGGCCGGTCCGTTCTACTTCGCCGAAGACTACCACCAGCAGTACCTGGCCAAGAACCCCGAGGGCTATTGCGGCATCGGCGGCACCGGCGTGGTCTGCCCGATCGGGATCGGGGTGGAGGCATGACGCCCGAGCAGTTCGACAAGGCCGCCCTGGCCCTGCCGGCCGCGACCATGACCGTCCAGTGGGGCGCCGACCAGGTCTACAAGGTGGGCGGCAAGATGTTCGCCGTGCTGGGCGAGGGCGGCTTCTCGTTCAAGGCCTCGGACGTGGCGTTCGAGGTGCTGACCGAGACCGGCCCCGGCGTGCCCGCGCCCTACCTGGCCCGGGCCAAGTGGGTGCGGTTCTACGACCTGGCGGCCGCCGACGCGGACGAGGTCGCCGACTGGCTGAAGACGGCGCACGGGCTGATCGCGGCAAAGCTGACCAAGAAGGCGCGGGCGGAGCTGGGGCTCTAGGCCTGCTCGCTGTCCTTGCTGGCCAGGTGCGGGCCCACCACCACGGGCTGGTGCTCGAGGATGTGGCGGATCTTGCGCACGGCGGCCGAGGCCGGGCTGCGGCGCTGGCGCCAGAGCAGCAGGGCCATGGCTCCGCCGGTGGCCACGGCGAAAGCGATCGGACCCAGCAGCCAGGCCGCCGCCGCCAGGGCGAAATAGTAGCCGCGCACCCCGGCGTTGAAGGCCGAGAGGGCGGGGTTGAGGATCGCGCCCGCCGCCTCGGCGTACTCTTCCAGCACCGCGCGCGGGGCCCACATCGGGGCCGCGCCGATGGCGGCCAGGCAGTAGTTCATCTGGCGGATCGCCCAGATGAAGTCGAGCAGGCCGCGGGCCAGGGCGACCAGCACCACGCCCAGCTTGATCTGGAACACCAGGGCCGAGGCCGGGGCCAGGACGGCGATGCCCTCGATGCTCTTCAGCGCGCTGTCGCCGCCGAACAGCACCCCGGCCGCGGCGGCGATCAGGATCAGGTTCGACGAGGCGAAGAACGAGGCCGAGTTGATCGCGTGACCCAGCAGCTGGCCGTCCAGCAGGGCCACCTCACGCACCGCCATCTCGGCCATCCACCGCCGGCGGATCACCGTCATGTCGGTGTTGATGACGTTCTTCTCCTTGCCCAGCTGCTTGAGCATCGGCTCGTAGAACAGCCAGCAGAACAGGAAGAAGGCCAGGACGACCAGGTCGATGACCGGCATGGCCAGGAACTGCTTGGACAGGGCGTGGGTGAGCGAAGAAGCCATGGCGCGAACTTAGGTCGATAACGAGAGTCGATGAAAGAGGGCCGCAAGGGCGAAGCTGTGAGCGGTATCAGTCCTCGAGGATCAGGCTGTGCTTGCCCGTGTCCTTCAGCAGCAGCGAGACGGTCAGGCCCACGGCCATGATCGCCGCCACATAGAGGTAGAAGCCGCTCTCCATGTGCTCGGACTTGAACCACAGGGCCACATATTCCGCAGTGCCGCCGAACGCGGCGTTGCCGATGGCGTAGGGCAGGGCCACGCCCAGGGCGCGCACATGGGTGGGGAAGAGCTCGGCCTTCACCACGGCGCTGATCGAGGTGTAGCCCGACTGCACGAACAGGGCCGCGAAGATCAGGCCGAAGGCGACCAGCGGGCTGGTGGCCTTGGCGGTCAGGCTGAACACCGGCCAGGCGATCAGGGCGCCCACCCCGAAGGCGAAGACCAGCATGGTCTTGCGGCCCAGGCGGTCGGACGCCCAGCCGAACAGCGGCTGGATCAGCATGAAGCCGGCCAGGGTGGCCAGGTTCACCGCCCCGGCCGTGGCCTTGTCGAAGCCGGCGGTGTTGACCAGGAACTTCAGCATGTAGGTCGTGTAGGCGTAGAAGGCCAAGGAGCCGGCGGCGGTCAGGCCGATGATCGCCAGGGTCGGCTTGGGGTGTCGCGAGACCAGGGGGGCGGCCAGGGCCACATAGGTCGCGACCAGCAGGACCACGGCTCCGTACTGCGCCGTCGTGGCGAAGGCGGCCTCGGTGAAGCCCACGACCATGGCCGCGACCGTCGCCGCCAGCAGGCCGACGACCCAGATCACCTGCCGCCGGCTGACGGGGTCGCGGGGCGCGGCGGCGTTCTGGTGCGAGATGCTCTCCTCGATGCCGGTGCGGATCCAGAACACCACCACGGCCAGGGCCGCGCCCACGAAGAACGGGACGCGCCAGCCCCAGTCGGCCAGGTCGGCCTTGCTGAGCGTGTTCTGCAGGATCACCAGCACCAGGGCCGCCACCAGCTGGCCCATGATCAGGGTCACATACTGGAAGCTGGACCAGAAGCCGCGGCGCTTCTTGCCGGCCATCTCGCTCATATAGGTGGCGCTGGCCCCGTACTCGCCGCCCACCGACAGGCCCTGCAGCAGGCGGGCCAGCAGCAGGATCACCGGGGCCGCGTCGCCGATCGTGGCGTGGCCGGGGCAGAGGGCGATGATCAGCGAGCCGACGCACATCAGGCCCACCGCCAGGGTCAGGCCGGCCTTGCGGCCCTTGCGGTCGGCGTAGAGACCCATCAGCCAGGCCCCCACCGGGCGCGCCCCGAAGCCGACGGCGAAGATGGCGGCGGTCTGCATCAGCTGGGCGGTCTGGTCGCCCTTGGGGAAGAAGACCTTGGCGAAATAGATCGAGAAGGCGGCGTAGGCGAACCAGTCGTACCACTCGACCAGGTTGCCGGCCGATCCGCCGAGGATGGCCCGGGTGCGTCGCCAGGCGCCCAAGGGGGCAACATGTGGCGGCGTCGCCGTCGCGGCGGTGTCGGTCATCTGGCCCCCCTCAGGTCATCTTGGCGACGACCTTAGGCGAACATCGGTCGTTCGGGGAGGGGGCGTGGTCGGGGACACGCGCGGGCGCGTGTCCCCGGGGTGTGGTCGCTAGATCCTGCCGAGCAGGACCAGGATGATGATGATCACCAGGATCAGGCCCAGGCCGCCGGAGGGGAAGTAGCCCCACGAGCGGCTGTGGCCCCAGGTCGGCAGGGCGCCGATCAGGGCCAGGATCAGGATGATGATGAGGATCGTGCCGAGCATGTCCGTCTCCGTTGCATTCGTGCGCCCTGCGCGCCGGGGTTAGGCGGAGGGAATGCGAGAAGCGCGGCCAAGGTTCCGCGAGCGGAGCCTCAGGGATGCGGCGGCGTCGGCGGTGGTGGTGGGGGAGGCGGGGTCGGAGCCGGCGGTGCGGAGTGACGCCGCCGCCACCAGCGGCGCAGCTTGGCGCGGTTGGCGAAGGCGGTCCCGAGCAGGGCCAGCAGGCCGCCGAGCACCCACTGCAGACCCTTCATCTGCTCCATCTGCCAGTTCAGCCAGTCCAGCAGGCCGATCTTCACCGACATCTCGTGGACCAGGGCGGGACGTTCCAGCTCGATCGGCCCCTCGGGCGTGACCAGCTCGTTGTAGATCCGCAGGGTCAGGGTGGTCCGGCCCGGGCGGGTGGGCTTCACCAGCCAGACGAAGGTGACGTTCTGCAGGGCGGTGACGTCGCGGACCTGCTCGGGCTTGTCGATCTCGACCTCCAGCCCGGACAGTTCGGCGCGCACCCGGCGGCCGATCGCGACGGGCTTCTCCTCGACATGGGCCCCGCTCCTGGCGGTCGCGGTGTCGAGGGCGGCGACGGCCGCCGCGCGGTCGGCCGAGGCGATGACGGCGGTGATCGGCGTCTGCCGGCCCCAGGGCAGCTGGTCGCGCCAGCCGACGAGCACGGGCAGTGTGCGGATCTGCCGCCGGGCCAGGTCGGCCAGGTAGCTGGCGCGTTCGGCGTCGTCGCAGGCCGGGTCGGGCGTGGCGGCGGCGCAGGGCGAAGGGGCGGGCGCCTCGCTGGCCGCCTCGTAGCGGGCGTCGCAGCCGGCCAGGAGGACGGTCAGGGCGACCAGGGCCAGGAGCGTGGCCGGCCCCCCGGCGAGGCGGCGCGTGGCCGGCCGATCGGGAAGGCCCGCGGCCGCGACGGCGGCAAGGATGAGCAGGACGAGCACGCCGACCATTTCGCGCCTCCCCGGAGGATGGCCCGATCCTCGTCCTATCGGCGCGGCATGGCAACCATGACGGGCGTCGTGGCGAAAGGTCGCCTATCGCGCGCCTTCGGGGCGACGTCAGCCGCCGGGGCAGTCCTCGGTCTTGCGCAGGCCCACGGCCCACAGGGCGCCGATCACCGCGCCCTTGACGCGCGGCAGCAGCAGCAGGGTCAGGCCGGCCAGGGGCAGCACGGTCAGCGGCACCACCAGGGCCGGCGTCATCTTCCAGATGAACGGGAACAGCAGCAGCGGCGCCACCACCAGGTGGCCGATGATCAGGATGGTGAAATAGGCCGGGCCGTCGTCGGCCGGATAGCGCGCCAGGTCATGGCCGCAGACCTCGCAGTCGAGGTCGACCTTCAGATAGCGCGTGTACAGCCGGCCCTCGCCGCAGTTGGGGCAGCGATGGCGCACGCCGCGCTTCATCCCGGTCAGCATGCTGACCGGCTGGGCGCTGGAGGGGGACGGCTGGTCGTTCATGGGCGTGCATATGCCTCCGCGACGGTCCTGACGGAAGGGGGCGCACGGTCGCATGCGCCATTTTGAATCAGGTTTCGTTGAGATGAACGACGGTTTCGCAAAGCATTCGCCCGCAAGGCGAGCCAGTAGAAACGCCGTTACCTGGGCGGGTTAACCACGACTGCTTTGGTGGTTTTTGGCTAAGCCACGGTTCGCTTGGGAAAAACGCGACGCTCGCGGCGTCGCCGGCTCAAGCAGCTTAACTATACCGAGGTTCGCGGACTCCGGTCGGCCGGAATCCGCAACCCTCGATCCTGCGACTATTTGGCGTCCTTGGCGGTGTTGGTCACGGCGCGGCCGGCGGCCGAGACGTCCTGGCCGACGCCGGCGACGGTGTTGCAGGCCGAAACCATCAGGGCGGCGGCCACGGTGGCCAGGATCACGATCTTGCGCATGGAGAGGTCTCTTGGTTTGAAGAATGGCGGCGGACCTTAACCTTGGCCCGTGACGACGTTCAAGCGTGTGACCGCGGCGAAGTCATGGCGCCGGCGCGCTAGCGCTTCCCGGGCCGATAATCCTCCTTCACGTGCCCGCGAAGTGCATCTTCCGTGAACAGCACCGGCTTGGTGCGCATGGTCGCGAACAGCGGGGTCTGGTCGGCGTAGTGGGGCGAGGCGGCGTCCAGGGTGGCCGAGCCGAACTGGTGGATGCTGTCGGAATGCACCGCCCCGGCCGCGTCCCAGCGCACGAACATGATGAAGGTGTCGCCGGCGTCGGCGGTCAGGGTGCCGTCCTTCTGCGGGACGCCCCAGACCGAGCGATAGGTGTCGGACCCGCCGTCGATGGGCAGGTCGACCTTGCCGCGGCGGATGCGGTTGACCTGGCCCCATTCCGGGTCGAGGCGGCCGAAGTTGCTCTTCAGCGTCTTGATCGCCGCCCTCAGGCTGTCGATCGGGGCGGGCGGCGTGTCGCCGTTGGTCTGGGCCACCAGCACCGGCTGGATCGTCAGCGAGGCCAGGGCGGCGGCGCGGTTGTGGACGTCGGTGCGCCGGTCCCAGCCGCGCAGGATCGCCTGGGCGGCCTTCAGGTCGGCGTCGGTCCCTGGATCGATCGCTGTCAGCGCCTTGATCATCGCCACCTCGGACGAGTGTTCCGAGTAGGTGATGTCGAACTTGTAGCGGCGGAACGCCTCGTCGGTGATGGCGTGGTCGGCCCCAACCAACTCCTGGATGCGCAGGGCGCGGTTGGTGACGTTGGTCTGCAGGCCCTGGCTGGCCGGGAAGTCGGCGGGTTTCAGGTTGTCGGCCGGATCGCTGGCCAGGAACGGGCTGTTGTTGGAGTTGTAGACATAGCCGGACTTGGGGTTCCACAGCTGCGGAATGGCCTCCACCGGGCGATAGCCTTGCCAGATCAGGTCGGACCGGTCGCCGGGCAGCACGCCGCTCCAATCCACGGTCTTGGCCACGCCCTCGGGGCGGTTCGGATACTGGCCGTTGTGCACGAAGCCGATGTTCCCGGCCGCGTCGGCATAGATGTAGTTCAGGCTGGGCAGCGCGTGGACGGCGATCCCGGCCCGCCATTCCTCGACGTTCCGGGCCTTGTTCAGCCGCCAGTACTGCAGCGGCTGGCGGTACTCGCCCATGCCGGCGTAGCGCAGGGCGAACAGGCCGTGCTTGGTCTCCAGCACCGGGCCGTGGACGGTGCGCAGGGCGTGCTTGGTCACCGAGATGACGATCGGGCCCCACAGCCTGACCTTCAGCTTCACGTCGTGGCGTTCGAAGTCGCGCCAGGCGCCGTCCAGCCGGTACTGGTTCTTGTTGTCCGGATTGATCACCAGGCGGTAGGCGTCGAACAGGTCGGGCTTGGACACGGTGTTGGCCCAGCCCAGGTTGGCGTTGTGGCCGTGCAGCATGAACGGCGCACCGGGGAAGAAGCCGCCGGCCACGTGCCAGCCGTCGCCGCTCTCGACCACGGCCTCGTACCAGGCGACGGGGCCGGTATAGGGCTGATGCGAATTGACCAGTAGGCGGGGCAGGTGGTCGGCCGTGCGCGAGGGCGCCAGGGCCAGGCCGTTGGAGCCCTTCGGCGGGGCCTTCTGCGGCGTCTCGGGCGCGTTCAGTCGCTTCAGCTCGCCGTCCAGGCCGTAGAAGAACGGCTGCTTGAACACGAAGCCGGCCAGCACGTCCTTGCCGGTCATCGGCAGCAGGCCGGGCGTCACGGCCTTCGGATGGGTGGCGGCGTAGTAGTTGGCCCCGTCGGCATAGGCCTCGAGCACGGCGCGCAGGTCGGCCGGCAGCTTGGGATAGCCGGCCTCGACCGTCGGCCAGACGTCCAGCAGGCCGACCAGGTAGTCGGTGACCGCCGCCTTGGGGCCGTCGCGGCGGGCCAGGGTCCCGCGGGTGGCCAGCACCACCGACTGCAGGGTGGCGAAATCGTCCTCGGACTGGGCGTAGGCCAGGCCGAACGCGGCGTCGGGGTCGTGCTTGCCCAGGACGTGCGGCACGCCCCAGTCGTCACGGCGGATGCGCACGTCGTAGGTCGCGGCCTTGGCGAGGATCGCCTGGGTGTCGGGCTTGGCGGGCCGGTCGGCCAGGTCCAGCCCGACGAGGGCCAGCACGGCGACCAGCGCCAAGCAGACGACGGCCAACAGGCCTCGCAGAATCCACCGCATGACGTTCCGCCCCTATCGCTCTTTTGACGCGATGATGGGCGCGGATCGTGGTCCGGGATAGGTGGACGTAGGGGAAAGGCGAGGCTCGCTCGAAAACGGCGAGCCTTGGGACGGCGTCAGCCTTCGCCGTCGCCGGATCCCGAGCGCAGTGGGCCGTCCACCACGCCGAAGTCGCGCGAGCGCATCTTGCCGTCGGCCAGCTGGACGCCCTCGGCGTCGAGGCCTCGCTTGAGCAGTTCGCGCACGGCGGCGGCGCGGCTGGGCATGCGGCGCGCGAAGCGCCAGTCGTCCAACGCGGCGAGCTCTTCCTGCGTGAGCATGATCTGCAGGCGTTCGGGTCGGGTCAGGTCGTTCATCGGTCTCGGCCCCCGGAAAAGGGGCGGCTCTCCTCTTGTTCGGTGGAGCTAACGCGCGAGGGCCGCCACCGGGTTCCATGATAACGCCAAAGCTGTAAGTGACCAAGAATGAGCCACTTACTCATTAAGCGTATTAGGCGTTTTTCACTAAGTTAACGCCAAGTGATTGGTTGGCTGAATTTAAGTCTCTGTTCAGTCGAGTTTCCGACATTTGGGGTTGTGATTGTGATCACTAAATAAAACTCGGATTCCTCGTCAAACAAAACCGTCGCTTTTTACCTCAGTTTGTGCTCTCTTGGCGATGACGGAATATCCTGCCGCCTTACCGAAAGCCCCCGAGCCATGGACGTCGAGCACCGAGAATTCGGTGATGCGGTCGTTCGCCATGTCGGGTCTGACGACCGGCTGAGCGAAGCCCAGCATCGCATCGCCAACAATCTGGCCCTGATCGCGGGCTATACGCGCCTGCAGGCCACGCGACTGCAGAAGTCCGGCCGGCCCCTGTCGGCCCGCGAGGCCTGCATCGCGCTGGAGGAGGTGGCCGCGCGGATCGAGACGGTCGGCGAGCTGCACCGCCTGCTGTCGGCCGCGCCTGGCCACGGCGCGGGCGGCGTCGACCTGGGCCGGTTCCTGGCCAAGCTGTGCCGCAGTCTGATGGAGACCGTCAGCTTCGCCGGCGATACCGCCATCACCCACCGGGACACGGGGGGCTGCCTGGTGCGGCCGGACCAAGCCACCCCGGTCGCTTTGATTGTCAGCGAGTTGGTGACCAACGCCCTGAAGTACGCTCATCCCAGCGGCGTGGCGGGTCGTATCCTGGTGTCGTGCCGCTCGACCGGCGGCGGCCTGGTGGTCGAGGTGACCGACGACGGCGTGGGCCTGAGCGAGGACTTCGACCCGCTCACCGACGGCGGCCTCGGCTTTCGCGTCGTGCGCGGCCTGGCGCGCCAGCTGGGCGCGGACCTGGTCTATGAATCCCGCGGTCTCGGCCTGACCGTGCGCCTGACGCTGGGCGCCGACGACGAGCACCGGGTCATCCCCCTCTGGCCGGGTCGAGGCGACGGATCGAGCACGGATCGGGACTAACCGCTCGCGTTCTAGGGTTTTACCCGATGGCAGGCCGGTTGCGGATGCTGCAACCTGAACGGGCTTGCAGACGTCGAGGTGTCCTCCCCCGATTCCCCTCGACGCGCCGGGCCGCCTACTTCCGACGGGGCGTGTCCAGCCGCAGGCCGAGAGCCGGCCGGGGTGTCCCGACGCACGAATTCGGCCGGCTCTCCCCCATTCCTTTCCGTTGAAGCGCTCTTTCTTTTCGTCATTCCCGCCCTTGTGGCGGGAACCCCTCTATCCGCGGCAAGTGCGGATGAGTGGCGCGCTGGCGCGCCATTGACCTTCACGCGCCAGCTGAACCAGGGGTTCCCGCCACAAGGGCGGGAATGACAATGGAAGATGAGAGCGGCCGATATGCCGACCAGCCCCTACGGCGTGGTCCTGGGGATTTCCGGCGCTTCCTCCACGGGCATGTCCAGGCCGCCCAGGCCCGCGGCCTTCATCGCGTCGCGCAGGTTGGTGACCGGGTCGCCGGTTCCCGTCGTGAAGCTCAGGGCGCTGGGCGCGGCGCGGTTTTCGGCCAGGTTGCTGAAGGCCGGGCCACCGGACGCGGCCGGATTCAAGGCCACGGCGTAGGTCTTGCCCGGCAGCGTCGTGCACAGCAGGACGTAGGTCTTGGCGTCGTTCAGCAGGCGCGGGGTCTTCAGGCAGGACAGCTTGTCCCCGCCCGAGCTTCCCAGATCGTAGGCGAAGTCGCGCGGCGTCATCTGCTGGTCGAACACCACCTTCAGCACCAGCACCCCCGGGGCGACGGTCTGGCCGTTCTCGGGCCACGTGGTCACCACCTTGGGCTTGTCGGTGGGCGGCATGACGGTGATGGGCGAGACCGGCGTCGGCGTCTCGGCCGGCGGTTTGGCCTGGGACGTGGTCGGCGGCTTGCCGGCCTGGGCCAGGACCGGACCGGCCGCGAGACTCAGGAGCAGGACGAGGGGGAGGGCGCGCATGGTCTGCAAGGTGCGGTCAAAGCACGGCGTTCTCAAGGCGCCGCTTCGCACCCTAGCGCGTCATCCAGGGCTTGCTCTTGCTGCTCGAGGCGGCCGCGGCGGCCTGCTCGCGCTGGAACCGGCCGCCGCGCGGCGGCTGCGGCTTGGCGGCCAGGGCGGCCTTCTTCAGGCGCAGGGCGCGCTGGATCGGGGTCTCGTTGGGATCTTCGGGTTGGTCGCTCATGAGCGGCTTCTAGCACGCGGAACGCGATCTGTCCGAGCACGGCGTCCGGAATCCTGGCGCTGGGCCCAGGCTTGGGGCATCGTCGCCGCGTGGGCGACTCGGCGATCAACGGCAAGACCTGGAACGAGGCCGAGCAGGACATGGTGGTCGGCGACTACCTGGTCATGCTCGACAAGGTGATGACCGGTCGCGCCTACGACCCGGCCAACCATCAGCGCGCCCTGCGTTTCGTCACCAACCGCTCGGGCGGGGCGATCACCTTCCTGCAGGGCGAGATCTCGGCGGTGCTGACCCTGATCGGCCTGCCCATCCTGAAGGACCACCCGCCGCGCTGGGACTTCGGCGACAGCCTGGTGGACTCGGTCGACCGCTGTCTCACCGCCAAGCCCACGGCCCTGAAGGACCTGGCCCAGCCGCCGATCCTGCTGGGCCGTTCGGTCGCCCCGACCCTGGCCGAGGGCGCGCCGCCCCGGGCCCATCACGCGCCGCCCAGCGAACGGACCGAGCGGCTGATCGCCAAGTTCGACCCGGCCGCCCGCGACCTGGACGCCCGTATACTGGCCCGAATCGGCGTCGCCGCCGCCCTGGTCTATGAACAGCGCCGGCTGGAGGAGCGCGGCCGGGCCGACCTGGCCGAGCAGGTCCGCCTGGTCCAGCCGACCGATCCGGAAGGCTGCGACCTAGTCAGCTTCAGCCGCACCGGCGCCCCGCGCCTGATCGCGGTCAAGACCACCACCGGCGGCCCGGCCACGCCCTTCCGGCTGACCCCGACGGAGGAAGCCCTCCGCGAAGCCCAGCCGGGGGCGTTCATCGTCTACCGCCTGTACGACGTGGCCCGCGAGGCCCGGGTGTTCCGGGTGCGGGGCCAGCCGCAGGTTTCCCAAGATCAGGCGTCCCAGGATCAGGCGTCCCAAGATCAGGCGTCGATATCCCAGCCCAGCGCGACCCTGCCCGAATAGCGCCGCTGCGGTCCGTCCTGAAGGGGATGGAAGCGTGCGCCCTGGACGTCGCGGAACGCCCGCTCCAGGCCGGTGTCGCGATAGAACGAGATCCCGCCCGCCGCCTCCATGGCCCGCTCGACCGTGGCGATCGCATTCTGGGCCAGCAGGGTGCGGCAGATCATGACGCGGCTGGTGGTCTCGGGACCGGGGACGCCGGTCTCGGCGGTGTCGACCATCCGCTCCCAGGCCATTTCGGCGCCGGCGAAGGCGTTCTCGATCGATCCGACCAGCTCGGCCGCGGCGGTGTCGGGCGACTTGCGGCCCACCAGTTCCAGCGCCCGGGCCCGCGCGCCCTCGGCCACGCCCAGATAGGCCGAGTAGATCAGGGGGAAGGCGATCATGCCGATGATGTGGAACAGCGGATGCCACGGCCCGCTGGGCCGGCGGCCCGAGATCGCCGCGTCGGGCACGAAGACGTCGGTCAGCACCACGTCGTGCGAACCCGTGCCGCGCATGCCCAGGGTGCGCCAGGTCTCGATGATCTCGACGCCGGGTCCCTTCAGCGGCACGGCGAAGTGCAGCACGGTCGGGCCGGCCTCCGGATCGTTCCAGACCGCGCTGGTCGACAGCAGGTCGCCGGCCAGGCAGCCGCTGGAGAACGCCTTGCGGGCGGTGATCGCGAAACCGCCCTCGACCTTGACCGCCTGACCGCCGCTGGCCAGCCAGTCCGACCCGCCGCTGGAGACCAGCACCAGGTCCTCGGCCGCCACGCGCTTGAGCAGGCCCTCGGTCGGCGCGCCCTGCTTGCGCCAGCGCCACGCGGCGGCGGCGACCAGGTGGCTGTGCATGGCGAAGGCCAGGGCCGTGGAGCCACAGGCCGCGCCCAGCCGCCGGATCGCGCGGCACAGGTCGCCGACCTCGGCCCCGCCGCCGCCGAACTCGACCGGGACCAGGGCCTTGAAGAAGCCCTCGGCCTTCAGCAGGGCGTAGGCGTCGGCCACGAAGCTGTCGTCGGCGTCGTGGGCGGCGGCCTGGGCGGCGATCGCCTGGGCCAGGCGGTCGGCGCGGGCGGACCAGTCGGTGGCGGCGTGGGTGATTTCGGGCGCTGCGTCGTCGAGCGGCATGTCTTGGACCTTCCTGTCGGAGGCGGGACCTGACCCCGCCGGTTCCACGACCTTGCCCAAGACGCCCCTCCGCCAGCTAGTTCAGCAACTGAACCTGGCCGGTACAGTCACTGAACTAGTCCGCCCGGCCCGGCGGGCTTAATCTAACATCGTTATGTCTTCGGGAGGTGGCGATGTCGCAGCGCAGCTACGGGCAGTTCTGCCCTGTCGCGATGGCGGCCGAGATTCTGTGCACGCGGTGGACGTTGGTGCTGCTGCGCGAGATGGTCGCCGGCTCGACCCGGTTCAACGACCTGCGGCGCGGCGTGCCGCGGATGTCGCCGGCCCTGCTGGTCCAGCGCCTGCGCGACCTGGAGGACCACGGCGTGGTGCGCCGCGTGGCCGGTCGCGACAGCGGGGTGCTGGAATATCACCTGACGCCGGCCGGCCAGGAGCTGGAGACCCTGGTCGGGGCCATGGGCCATTGGGGCCAGCGCTGGGTGACCAGCGAGCTGTCGCTGCAGCAGCTCGACGCCTCCCTCCTGATGTGGGACATGCGCCGCCACCTCGACATGGAGCCGATGCCCAAGCGGCGCAGCGTGATCCAGTTCCTCTACGCCGAGCAGGCCGCCGTCGACCGCTCGTGGTGGCTGATCGTCGAGCCCGACACGGGCCCCCACGCCGGCAAGGCCGGCGCGCCGGTCGACCTGTGCTCGGTCGAACCGGGCTTCGACGTCGACCTCTACGTGGCCTGCGACCTGAAGACCATGACCGGCATCTGGATGGGCGTGGACACCGTCCGCGCCGCCCTGGACAGCCAGCGCATGCACCTGACGGGGGACGCGGAGCTGGCCTCGAACATGCAGTCCTGGCTGGGGCTGAGCCCGTTCGCCAAGACGCGGAAGCTGGCGAGTTAGGGCGGGGCGCCTAGTCCCACCAGAAGAACCACCAGTCGCTGTCCATCAGGGCGGCGGCCAGAGGTCCCAGGTCTCCCGAGCCCTGAAAGACGATGTCGGGGCAGTAGGCCAACTGCTCGCGCGCGACGGCCAGGGCCTCTTTCCGGGTCTTCGGTCGTCGGGCGACACGCATGTTCACGACGTCGCCGCTGATCCCGACCACCTCCGCGCCATAGCGGCGCGCCCAATCGCGCGCCGTCAGGACGTGGAGTTCCGGCGATGGGCACGAGTTCCAGAGGCCCCATCGCAGGTAGGCGAAGGCCTCGGCGCCGTCGCGCGTGGGCAGCAGCAGGATATGGACCTTGGGCTTGGGCTTGCCGTCGAGGTCCTTGGCGACGGTGAGGTCGACATACCCCTCGGCCGCGGCTCCGTCCTCGGGCCAGTTCCCGATCTCCACCGATCCGAAATCGTCGCCCCATTCGGCCCTGGCGAAGGCGTTCACGGCCTTGGGGTAGGTCAGCCCCTTGGCGGCGGCCAGGATCGTCGCGGGCGAACGGTCGGGTTGAGCGTCGAAGTTCTCGGCGATGCTCAACAGATCGGCGTCGTCGCCCACCACCACGGGCCAACCCTTGCCTTCCGACTTCAGGCGCTCCCAGGTCGCCAGGGCCTCGGCGCCGGTGGTCTCGATGCGGGGATAGGGCAGGGCCGCGAGCGCGCGGGCTTTCAACGCCTCGAGTTCGGCTTCGCTGGGCGGGTTGACCTGGGCTCCGGCGGCGGCCGGAAGAAGCGTCGATGCGGCCAGCCCGGCGAGGAGATGTCTGCGGTCCATCGCCAAGGCATAGCTTGAAGTCTAGGGCACGTCATCCAACGCCCAGCGCCCGAACTCCGGCCGGTCCTTCAACCGCGCGTAATAGGCCCGGACGGCCGGCAGGTCGGCGTGATCGATCGGCGTCCGGACCCAGCGGTGCACCGACACTCCCAGAACCACGTCGGCCAGGGTGAAATCGTGGCCGGCGGCGTGGGCGTCGGTCTGCTCCAGGCGCTGATCGAGGATGGCCATGGCCTTGTTCCAGGCCTGGGCGCTGGCGGCGATCTTCTCGGGATCGTCATAGCCCGGCGTCGGGCGGCCCAGGGCCAGGAAGGCGTAGCCCCAGGTCGGGTTCAGGGTGGTGGCCTGCCAGTCCATCCACTGCTCGACCCCGGCGCGGGGGCGCGGTTCGACCGGCAGAAGGTGGCCGTGGCCGAAGCGGGCGGCCAGGTATCGGCAGATGGTGTTGCTCTCGTAGAGCGCGCCCTGCTCGTCGATCAGCACCGGCACCAGGCCGTTGGGGTTCAGGGCCAGGAACTCAGGGCTGCGGGTCGAGGCGAAACCTGTCCCCCAGTCCTCGCGCTCATAGGCCAGACCCAGTTCATCGCAGGTCCACAGCACCTTGCGGACGTTCAGCGAGGAGGTGCGGCCGAGGATCTTGAGCATGGGGGTCTCCGTCTCGATGGAGCGGTCTAGGCGACGCGTCCAACATAGGAAGCCGCCACCGCCTCGGCGACCTTGATGCCGTCCACGGCCGCCGAAAGGATGCCGCCAGCGTAGCCCGCGCCTTCGCCGGCCGGGAACAGGCCCGCGACGTTGAGGCTCTGGAAGTCCGGGCCGCGGGTGATGCGGATCGGCGAGGAGGTGCGGGTCTCGACGCCCGTCATCAGCACGTCGGGATGGTCGTAGCCGGCGATCTGGCGGCCGAACACCGGCAGGGCCTCGCGCATGGCCTCCAGCACGAATGGCGGCAGGCATTCGGCCAGGTCCGTCATCTTGATGCCCGGCTTGTACGAGGGCTCGACCACACCGAGTTCCTCCGACGGCCGCCGGGCCAGGAAGTCGCCGACCTTCTGGGCCGGGGCCTTGTAGTCGCCGCCGCCGGCCGTGAAGGCCAGGCTCTCCCACTTGCGCTGGAATTCGATGCCGGCCAGCGGGTGGCCCGGATAGTCGCGCTCGGGATCGATGGCCACCACGAAGCCGGAGTTGGCGTTGCGCTCGTTGCGCGAATACTGGCTCATGCCGTTGGTGACGACACGGTTCGGCTCCGACGTCGCCGCCACCACCGTGCCGCCCGGGCACATGCAGAAGCTGTAGACCGTCCGCCCGTTGCTGCAGTGGTGCGACAGGCTGTAGTCGGCCGCGCCCAGGTCCGGATGGCCGGCGCAGGCGCCGAAGCGGGCCTTGTCCATCCACGACTGCGGATGCTCGATCCGCACCCCGATCGAGAACGGCTTGGCCTCGATGTGGACGCCCCGGTCGTACAGGGTCTGGAAGGTGTCGCGCGAGGAGTGGCCGACGGCCAACACCACGTGCTCGGCCGCGATGTAGTCGCCGCCCGCGATGTGCAGGCCCTTCAGCCGCCGCGTCCCGTCGGCGGCGGTCTCGATGTCGAAGTCCTCGACCCGGTGCTGCCAGCGGTATTCGCCGCCCAGGCTCTCGATCAGGGCGCGGATGTTCTCGACCATGTGCACCAGGCGGAAGGTGCCGATGTGCGGGTGGGCCTCGGTCAGGATCTCCTCGGGCGCGCCGGCCGCGACGAACTCCTCCAGCACCTTGCGGCCCAGATGGCGCGGGTCCTTGATCTGGCTGTAGAGCTTGCCGTCCGAGAAGGTGCCCGCGCCGCCCTCGCCGAACTGGACGTTCGACTCCGGGTTCAGCTCACTCTTGCGCCACAGGCCCCAGGTGTCCTTCGTGCGCTCGCGCACCACCTTGCCCCGGTCCAGGATGATCGGCTTGAAGCCCATCTGCGCCAGGATCAGCCCGGCGAACAGCCCGCAGGGACCCGCGCCGATGACTACGGGACGCGGACCGTCGAAACCTTCCGGCGCCTTGGCCACCAGCCGATAGTCGGTGTCCGGCCGCGGCCGCACCTGGCTGTCCTTGGCGAAGCGCTCCAGCACGGCCGCCTCGTCGCGCAGCTCGACGTCGACCGTATAGACCATCAGGATCGCCGCCTTCTTCCGCGCATCATGGGCGCGGCGGGCGATGGTCCAGCCGATCAGGTCGCGCTCGGGAATGCCCAGGCGCTTGCAGATCGCGGGCCCGATGTCTTCGAGCGGGTGGTCGAGGGGCAGGCTAAGGTTCGAGAGGCGCAGCATGGCGCTAACTCAGCTCCCTCGGATCAATCCTCGTCCATCTTCAGCGCGGCGATGAAGGCTTCCTGCGGGATCTCGACCTTGCCGAACTGGCGCATCCGCTTCTTGCCGGCCTTTTGCTTGTCCAGCAGCTTGCGCTTGCGGCTGGCGTCGCCGCCGTAGCACTTGGCGGTCACGTCCTTGCGCAGGGCCCGCACGGTCTCGCGGGCGATGATCCGGCCGCCGATGGCCGCCTGGATCGGGATGACGAACATGTGCTGGGGGATGAGTTCCTTCATCTTCTCGCACATGCCCCGGCCGCGGCTTTCGGCGCGGTCGCGGTGGACCAGCATCGACAGGGCGTCGACCGGCTCGGCGTTGACCAGGATCGACATCTTCACCAGGTCGCCGACGCGGTAGTCCTCCAGCTGGTAGTCGAAGCTGGCGTAACCCTTGGAGATCGACTTCAGGCGATCGTAGAAGTCGAACACAACCTCGTTCAGCGGCAGGTCGTAGATGATCATGGCGCGGCTGCCGACGTAGGAGAGCTCGCGCTGCACGCCGCGACGGTCCTGGCAGAGCTTGATGATGCCGCCCAGGTATTCGTCCGGGGTGAAGATCGTGGCCTTGATCCAGGGCTCGGCGATGCTCTCGATCTGCATCACGTCGGGCAGGTCGGCCGGATTGTGCAGCTCCATATGGGAGCCGTCGCGCATGTTGATCTTGTAGACCACCGACGGGGCGGTCGCGATCAGGTCGAGGTCGAACTCGCGGCTGAGGCGCTCCTGGATGATCTCCAGGTGCAGCAGGCCCAGGAACCCGCAGCGGAAGCCGAAGCCCAGGGCGGCGCTGCTTTCCATCTCGTAGGTGAAGCTGGCGTCGTTCAGGCGCAGCTTGCCGACGGCGGCGCGCAGGTCCTCGAAGTCGGCGGCGTCGACCGGGAAGAGGCCGCAGAACACGACCGGGACGACTTCCTTGAACCCCTTGAGGGCTTCGGAGATGGGCTTCTTCTCGTCGGTGATGGTGTCGCCGACGGCGGCGTCGGCCACTTCCTTGATCGAGGCGGTGAAGAAGCCGACCTCGCCCGGGCCCAGCTCGGCCACGTCGGTGGCCTTGGGCGTGAAGACGCCGACCTTGTCCAGCTTGTGGGTGGCGCCGGTCTGCATCATGCGGACCTGCTGGCCGGCCTTCAGCGTGCCGTCGAAGATGCGCACCAGCACGACCACGCCCAGATAGGCGTCGTACCAGGCGTCGACCAGCAGGGCCTTCAGCGGGGCGTTGCGGTCGCCCTTGGGGGCGGGCAGGCGGGTGACGATGGCTTCCAGCACGTCGGGGATGCCGAGGCCGGTCTTGGCCGAGCATTCGACGGCGTCCGAGGCGTCCAGGCCGATGACCTCCTCGATCTGGGCCTTCACGCGGTCGACGTCGGCGGCCGGCAGGTCGACCTTGTTGAGGACCGGGACGATCTCGTGATTGTTGTCGATGGCCTGGTAGACGTTGGCGAGGGTCTGGGCTTCCACGCCCTGCGAGGCGTCGACGACCAGGATCGAGCCTTCGCAGGCGGCCAGCGAACGCGACACCTCGTAGGCGAAGTCGACGTGACCGGGGGTGTCCATCAGGTTCAGGACATAGGTCTCGCCGTCATCGGCCTTGTAGTTCAGGCGCACGGTCTGCGCCTTGATGGTGATGCCGCGCTCCTTCTCGATGTCCATGTTGTCCAGCACCTGGGCGCTCATCTCGCGCGCGGTCAGGCCGCCGGTGGTCTGGATCAGACGGTCGGAGAGGGTGCTCTTGCCGTGGTCAATGTGGGCCACGATTGAGAAATTGCGGATCTTGTCGAGAGGCGTCGAAGTCATGGGCGTGCGTCTAGCACATTTGCGGCCATTCGCGAGGGTCGTTGCGAAGTCCCTCCCCCTGTGGGGGAGGCGGCCGGAGGCCGGTGGGGGGAGTTTTGGGATCGACGATGCGGAACCCGGCCGTCATCCGATCACTTCCCCCTCCGTCGCCCTGCGGGCGACACCTCCCCCACAGGGGGAGGGATGGTTAACTCGCCATTAAGTTCCAGGCCGCAAACCCGACTCAAAGGGTTGAGACAGTCAAGGCTGTCAGAATCGCGAGAGAAAACATGGACCGCCGCAAGCTGATCCTTTCGGGCATCGCCACCGCCGGGCTGAGCGCCTGCGCCAGCACCGCCCAGGAGCAACCGGGCGCTCCGCCGGCCAAGTCGCAGTACGACACCGGCCGGGCCCAGACCTATTCGGCCGACGAGATGATCCGCAGCGGCTCGGACTTCCTGGGCGTGACCGCCGAGAGCATCGGCGCGGTGATCGAGCGCGCCTTCCGCGACAACGGCCAGCCCACCGGCTACGTCGCCGGCGAGGAGGGCTCGGGCGCCATCGGCGTGGGCCTGCGCTACGGCCGGGGCCTGCTGTACATGAAGGGCCGCGACACCCAGGAGGTGTTCTGGCAGGGCCCGTCGGTGGGCTGGGACTGGGGCGGCAACGCCAGCCGGGTCTTCACCCTGTGCTATAACCTGCAGTATCCGGACGCCATCTTCCGCCGCTTCCCGGGCGTCGAGGGGTCGGCCTACCTCGTGGGCGGCCTGGGCGTGAACTACCAGAAGGCCGACACCATCACCCTGGCCCCGATCCGCGCCGGCGTGGGCCTGCGCCTGGGCGCCAATGTCGGCTACCTGGCCTACAGCCGGCAACGGAACATCCTCCCCTTCTAGTCGTCGAGCTTCCTCCGCCCCCCATGGGGGCGGACAGACCGCGAGGCGGTCAGGTGGGGGCAAGGGTGTGTGATCCCGCGCCTGGACCTAGCGCTTGGATTCGCGCGAGTTCCCCCGCAATATCAATCCCAACGAGACTGAGTCCGCCCGGAGCGGTCCGTCGGTCGACGGCCGACCCTTCGCCCTCGGCGCGCTCGCCCGCAGGGAAGCGCCATGTTCGAGCGGCTGAAGCGTACCTGGTTCGTCTGGCTGCTGCTGGCGCTGGTCTGCGCCGTCTTCCTGCCCCGGCTGATCGACGCCCGGACCCGGTCGACCGCCCCGCCCACCGCCCAGATCGCCGCCGCCTCGCGCTTCGTCGTCCACGACCCCAGCGGCGCGACCATCGGCTGGCTGAACATCAAGTACCCCCGCACGATCCGCGAGAACGAGGAGGGGGTGCTGGAGGCCGAGTACACCACCGGCGACACCCACTGGACCAGCGCGGCCAAGGGCGGGTCGGGCGACGTCTACGACAAGGCCTATGACGACGCCTACGGCGGCGTCCAGCCGCCGGCCGGGATGAAGGTCGAGCTCAGCGGCGCCGACCTGGCCCTGACCCCCGCTCCGAGCCACGAGTTCGACGTCCAGCGCATCGCCGCCACCGGCGTCGAGCGGGTGAAATGGATCGTCTCGCCCAAGGCCGAGGGCGACCACGTGCTGCTGGTGCGGTTCAACGTCAGCCCGGCCACGTTCAAGGCCATCCCGATCTCGGCCAACGGCCAGCCGCAGGGGGCGGACCCGCAGATCCTGCTGCCGGTCAAGGTGTTCACGATCTACGGCGTGCCCAAGGCCACGGTGCTGATCGCCAAGGGCGGGGCGGGGCTGGTCTCGTTCCTGCTGACCCTGCCGGCGGCCTTCGTGCTGTTCGAACGGTTCGTGAAGAAGAAGCCGAAGGCGCGGCGGAAGAAGGTGGCATGATCCTTCTCCCCCTGCGGGAGAAGGTGTCGGCGAAGCCGACGGATGAGGGGTCTCTCAAAACTTCAGCCGTGCCAGGCTGACTCTTCCATCAACCCCTCACCCGACCCGCTTCGCGGGCCACCCTCTCCCGCAAGGGGAGAGGGATTACGCCGCCGTCACCGTCACGCTCTGCGTCACCATCGTCGCCTTGCCGAAGATCGTCAGGAACGCCACGTCGGCGGCGTCGCGGCCGTAGGCGATGCGGACCAGGCCGTCGATGGGGGCCAGGCCCGTCGGGTCCAGCAGGCGCCAGCGGCCGCCGATGAAGACCTCGACCACGGCGTGGAAGTCGGGCGGCTCCAGGGTCAGGGCGTAGACGCTGGCCACCCGGGCGGGGATGTCGCTGGCCCGGCACAGGGTGATGGCCAGGTGGGCGAAGTCGCGGCAAACGCCCGCCCGCTGGACATAGGTCTCCAGCGCGGTGGTGCGGGCGTCGCTGCAGCCGATCCGGTATTCCACATGGCCGGCGATCCAGGCGGCGACGGCGGCCACGCGCGCGCCGCCGCGCAAGGCGCCGAACTTCTGGTCGGCGATGGTCTCGAAGGTGTCGGACGGGCAGTAACGGCTGCCGCGCAGATAGGGCAGGGTGTCGATCGGCAGCTCGGCGATGGGATGCTGGCCGACGTCGACCAGGGCCATGTCGCGGTGGTCGATCTCGACGACGGCGTCATAGGCGATCGCCAGCCGGCCCTGGTGGGCGAAGGCCACGCGGCGCTCGCCCGAGACCGAGTCGTCGCGGCGGGTGACCTGGACCGGCGGGTCGAAGACAAGACGCTCCTCGACCACTGTCTGGTCGTCGGCCACGGCGGCCTCGATCTGCAGCAGGGATTCCACGCGTTCGGGGAAGTCGTAGTCCAGCCGCGTCTCGACACGTACGCGCATGGTCGTCTCCCGGCGGGCCAGCCGGCACAACGGCTGGCGGGCGACGAAGGTTCAGTGCCGGGTCACCTTGCCGGAAATCCAGTCCATCGTGGCCATCAGCACGCCGGAAACGATGAACGCCACGTGGATCCCGACCAGCCAGCCCAGCCGGATCTGGTCGAACTCCACATCGGGGTCCTCGCTCATCTTCAGGCACAGCTTGAGCACCGAAACGGCGGAGATCGCGGCGACCGACGCGATCAGCTTCATCTTCATGCCCGAATAGTCGACCCGGCCCATCCAGCTGGGCCGGTCGCCGGAGTTGGTCTCGATCTGCGAGACGAAGTTCTCGTAGCCGGCCAGGATGACGATCAGCAGCAGGTTGCCGGTCAGGGACAGGTCGATCAGCGACAGGGCCAGGATGATCGCGAACTCGGGCTTGGAGCCCAGGGCCTTGGGCAGGTCGTGGGCCAGCTCCCGGAAGAAGACGACGACCAGCAGGCCCAGCATGAAAACCAGGCCCAGATAGATCGGGACCATCAGCCACCGCGAGGCGAACAGCCCCTTTTCCAGCGTGTGCTCGAACGACCGCTTTTCCAGGGGCATGTGCGATCTCCAGCCTTCGTCCAGCGGCGCGTTTGCTGGACGTACTCCGGAGCCAAGCGGCCTGAGCGTCAATCAGGGGAACCCCTGAGTTTCCGGGCGGTCGGCGCCAGGCTCAGCGCTGGCGCGTGCGCCGAAGGGCGAGGGTCTTGCGCAGGAACTTCACGCCCTGCCAGACCAGGAAGACGCTGAGGGTCAGCAGCCAGGCGTTCTCGCTCCACGATCCCCGCGGTTCGGGCGGCAGGGACGCCACCTCATGACTCCAATCAGGATGGCCGGCGACGGTCGTCCAGACCAGGAAGATCGGAAAGGCGCAGCCCAGCAGGACGACCATCGCCGTTCAGGAGGCTCGCGCTGATGTCTTCGAGGCTGGCGGACGGCGTGTCGGGTTCAACCATGGATCGACCCTCGCACGCGCGGGCCCAAGCGCCACCTTGATGCGACGACGTCTAGCCGCCCCACACCTGCTTCAGCCGCAGGTCGCGACCGCAGCCCATGCGGTAGGCGTGGTATTCGATCGAATGGTTCCGGGCGTAGTCGCGGTGATAGGCCTCGGCCGGCCAGAAGGTCTTCAGGTCCAGGATTTGGGCCTTCATCGTGCCGGTCTTCAGGCGCTTGGCCGCCTCGGCGCGCGACTTCTCGGCGATCGGGCGCTGTTCGGGGGTGACGAAGACGGCGGGACGGTACGAGGGGCCGCGGTCGCAGAACTGGCCGCCGTCGTCGGTGGGGTCGACCAGCTTCCAGTACTTGTACAGCAGGAAGCCGTAGTCGAGCTTGGCCGGGTCGTAGGTGACGCGCACCGACTCGTAATGGCCCGAGGTCTCGCTGGTCACGTCGCGATAGGTGGGCCGGTCGACATGGCCGCCGGTGTAGCCGCTCTCGACCTTCAGCACGCCGGGGATGCCGCGCATGTCGTTCTCCATGCACCAGAAACAGCCGCCGGCGAAGACGGCGGTGGCGGGCGGGGCGGGCTTGCCGGCCGCCAGCACGTCGGCGGGCAGCAGGATGGCGCCGAAACTGGCGATCAGGACGAGCAGGCGGCGGATCATGGGGGGACTCCGGGGAGGACGTACCTCTGGATACGGATGGCGCGGCCTAAAGGTTACACCCTAGCGCCAGCCGAATCCGACGCCGCGCACCGACGGGCAGGCCGAGAGGCGCGCGGCCAGGGTCTGGGCCCGCTCGTCGCCCTGGTCGTCCAGCTCCAGCCGGATCGACAGGCCCGCCCCGTCCGGCTGGGCGGTCAGGGCGCGCAGCCGGGTCTGCTGGACGTTGGCCACGCCCAGCACCCGCATCAGGGCGTCGGGCGTGTCGTCGGCGATCACCAGGAAAAGGCGGCGTTTGTCGCCCTCCGGTTTGGCGGCCTCCGCCAGGCTCACGGCCGCACCCACTGATGCTCGACGCTGGCCGAGGTGACGCCCGGCCAGGCGGCCAGGTCGCGGGCCAGCAGGCGGGCGGCCTGGTCGCTGAGGTGGCGGACGCGCAGGCTGCCTTCGACGATCTGGCCGACCGGCTTCATCGACAGGGCGCACAGCTCGGCGCCGCTGTCGGCCAGGCCCTGGCGGACGGCTTCCAGCGCCGAGGGCGCGTCCTGGGCGGCCAGCAGCAGCTGGTGGACGGTGACGCCCTCGTGGTCGGAGTGGAAGGCGGGTGGGGAAGGCAGGTAGCTCATGGGTTTTCAGGGTCCTTTGGGTGTGAGGGAGGACCGAAGACCGCACAGCAAAAACCCCGCTCCTGGTGGGAAGCGGGGCTTTGCGGATCTTGCGATCTTTCGGCTTGTTGGTCGTCTAGTCGACCGCGCGCCTGTGCTGCCCCGTTCGCACACGAACGGTTTTAATCTTGGCCTGCATCATAATGGCGCGCGCGCACGAGATCGCGACGCCGGCGGTGAGGCCGGTGGCGATCAGAACGTTCATGGCCAGCTGCGAGAGCATGATGGCGCGGAAACTCCGTGTGCGATTACACAGGTAGCGTGGGCTTGGGGCGAGCGCAAGGCTTTGCCGGGCCTGGCGGCGTTCGGCCGCGCTTAACGGCCTGTTTTCCTTAAATCGGGCTGCGGCGCCTAAAAGACATGCACCGCGGTCCGTTTCCCCTTGAACGAAGAAGGGGCCGCACGGCTTTCGCCGGTGCGACCCCTCATCCGTCAGCCTCCGGCTGACACCTTCTCCCGCAGGGGGAGAAGGACGCTAGCCTCGCAGCTTGCCGCCGGCCTTCTCGACCGCCGCGACGATCTTGGCCGACAGGGCCTCGATCTCGGCTTCGGTCAGGGTCTTGTCGCGCGGCTGGACCACCACCTCGAGGGCGACCGACTTGGAGCCGTCCGGCACGCCGGGGCCCTCGTAGACGTCGAACACCCGCACAGCGTCGATCAGCGCCTTGTCGGCGCCGGCCGCGGCCTTGACCAGGTCGCCCGCCGCCTTGGCCTTGTCGGCCACGAAGGCGAAGTCGCGGGTCAGGGGCATCAGGGGCGAGGGCGAGAACGCCGGACGCGACTTGATGGCCTTCTTCTTCGGCTCGGGCACGGCTTCCAGCGTGATCTCGAAGCCGTAGACCGGACCGGCCACGTCCAGGGCCTTGAGGACCGCCGGATGCAGCTCGCCGAACTCGGCCAGCACCGCCTTGGGGCCCAGCTGCAGGCGGGCCGAGCGGCCGGGGTGCCACCACGACGAGGCTGAACCCTGGGCGGTCTGCAGCGAGGCGACCGGCGCGCCGATCTCCTCCAGCAGGGCCAGCAGGTCGGCCTTGACGTCGAACACGTTCTCGGCCGGCGCCTTGTCCCAGCCGCGCGGGGCGTGAGGGGCCAGGATGGCGGCGACGGCGGTCTTCTGGTCCTGCGGGCGGTCGCCGAAGAAGACCGGGCCGATCTCGAACAGGGCGATGTCCGGGAAGCCTTGGCGGGCGTTGCGGCCGGCCGCGTCGATCAGGTTGGGCAGCAGCGACGGGCGCATGCAGTCCAGCTCCGAGGCGATCGGATTGGCCAGCACCAGCACGTCCTGGCCGCCGCCGAACAGCTCGGCCGTCTTGCGGCTGGTGAAGCTGTAGGTCAGGGCCTCGGCGTAGCCGCCGGCCGCCAGGGCGCGGCGCGCCGTGCGGGCGCGGGCCTGCTTGGCGGTCAGCACGCCGCCGACGGCGCGCGGGACCTCGGGCAGGGGCGTCGAGGGCAGCGCGCCATAGCCGGCGATGCGGGCGACCTCTTCCACCAGGTCGGCCTTGCCTTCCACGTCGCGGCGGAAGGTGGGCGGGGTCACGCAGACCACGCTCTCGGCGTTGGTGGCGAAGGCCGCGGTCGAGACGTCCTTGGGCGGCTCGATCGTGAAGCCCAGGTCCGTCAGGATCTTCAACGACCGCTCGGGGGCGATCTCCAGGCCCGACAGCTGGCCGACATAGGCCGGGTCGAACAGGATCGGGCCGGGCGCGGCCGGGGCCTCGCCGGCGACGACGACGTCCGACGGCTGGCCGCCGCACAGCTCCAGGATCAGCTTGGTGGCCAGCTCCAGGCCCGGCACGACCGAGCCGGTGTCGACCGTGCGGGCGAAGCGGTACTGGGCGTCGCTGGCGATGCCGGTGGCGCGGCCGGTCTGGGCGGTGCGGATCGGCTCGAACCAGGCGCATTCGACGAAGACGTCGACGGTCTCGTCCGAGCAGCCGGTGCTCTCGCCGCCCATCACGCCGCCCAGGCCGATCGGCCGTTCGCCGGCGGCGTCGGCGATCACGCTCATCTCGGGGGTCAGCTCGTAGGTCTTGCCGTCCAGGGCGATCAGGTGCTCGTCGCCGTTGACGCCGTGATGGCCCAGGCGCGCCTCGATCACCGTCCCGACCAGCTTGGCCGCGTCATAGACGTGCAGCGGCCGGGCGCGGTCGTACGAGATCAGGTTGGTGACGTCGACCAGGGCGTTGATCGGGCGCAGGCCGATGGCCTTCAGCCGATCCTGCAGCCACTTCGGCGAGGGGCCGTTCTTGACGCCCTTGATCAGGCGGCCGGCGAAAACCGGGCAGGCGTCGCCGTCGACCTTGATCGCGATCGGGCAGGGGAAGGTCCCCGGCACGGGCGCGATCGACAGGTCCTTCAGCGTGCCCACGCCGGCCGCGGCCAGGTCGCGGGCGATGCCCGCCACGCCCAGCCAGTCGGGGCGATTGGGGGTGACCTCGAAGTCGATGACGGCTTCCAGGCCCAGGGCCTGGGCGGCGGGGGTCCCGACGGCCAGGTCGTTGGAGAGCTCCAGGATGCCCTCGGAGCCGTCGTCGGCCTCGAGCTCGGAGCCCGAGCACAGCATGCCGTTGGACACCACGCCGCGCACCGGCTTCTCGACCAGGGTCACGCCCAGGCCCGGCACATAGGCGCCGATCGGGGCGTAGACGGTGGTCAGGCCCGGACGGGCGTTGGGCGCGCCGCAGACGATCTCCTTGCGGCCATCGACGGTGTCGACCTGGCAGACGCGCAGGCGGTCGGCGTTGGGATGCTGCACGGCCTCGACGATCTTGGCCACGGTGAAGGCGGCCAGCTTCGACGCCGGATCGGTGACGTGTTCGACCTCGAGGCCGGCCATGGTCATGGCGGCGACGACGTCGGTGGCGGACGCCTCGGTGTCGAGGTGGTCCTTGAGCCAGGAGAGGGTGAATTTCATGGGTCTACCGGTTCTTCAGATACTTGCGGGTCGCGCTCACGATCGTGTCGGCGCAGACGGGCAGGGTGGCTTCGGTGCAGGCGGCCTCGCCGACGAGCGGCGCGGCTCCCGCGCGGGAGATCGCATAGGGCGCGGTGACGTGGAGCGCGGCGTCGGAGCGGAGGTGATTGGTGATCTCCACCTTGACGGCGCCTTCGCCGGACCGCGCCAGACTAAAGTCCGGCGCGTCGCCGAAAGCCTTTTCCAGCGCGTCGAAGGCGCGCAGGGTCAGGCCGTCGTCGCCCGTCCGCCAGAGCTCGACCGGCACGGCGGCCGCGGCCTGGCCGGCGGCGGTCAGGCCGATGGCGCAAGCCCAGGCCATGGCGACGACCGAGGACATCACCGGGATTCCAGCGCCATCAACTGATCAAGGAATTGGTCGGGTCCGGTGAAGCCCAGGCCGAAGAACTCGCAGTTGATGAATTGGCAGTCCTCGACGGGGATCGTGCCGACGACAGAGGTGGGGCCGGCGGGACGCAGCACGAGGTTGCGCACGTCGCCGCCGTTGGGACCGAAGTTGGTGGCGTCGAAATTGACCTTGTCGAGCACCAGCATCACCGCCGGACCCTCGATCCGGCAGTTGCGGAACGTGCGGCCGGTGATGGTCCGCTGGCCCGCCGCGAAGTTGGCGCGGTACAGGTCGAAGAGCGACAGGTCGAGGTTCTCGAACACTTTGGCCAGGGCGTCGGTCGGGATGCGGCCAGGGCGGCCGCCGGGTTGGAAGCTCTGGGTCATCAGCTCAGTCCCGAGGCGGCGTTGGGGGCGGCGAAGGCGCTGAAGCCGTAGTGGCTCAGCCAGCGGCTGTCGGACGCCCACATGTCGCGCAGGTCGGGCATGCCGTACTTCAGCATCCCCAGGCGGTCGACGCCCATCCCGAAGGCGAAGCCTTGGTACTCGTCCGGATCGATGCCGCAGGCGCGCAGCACGTTCGGATGGACCATGCCGCAGCCCAGGATTTCGAGCCACGACGTGCCCTGGCCGATCTTGATCTCGCCGCCCGAGCGGTCGCACTGCACGTCCATCTCGGCCGAGGGCTCGGTGAACGGGAAGTGGTGCGGCCGGAACTGGGTGGTCACCGCGTCGGTCTCGAAGAACCGCGCCAGGAAGGTCTCCAGGGTCCACTTCAGGTGACCCATGTGGATGCCCTTGTCGATCACCAGACCCTCGACCTGGTGGAACACCGGCGTGTGGGTGGCGTCGTTGTCGACGCGATAGGTGCGGCCCGGGGCGATGATCCGGATCGGCGGCTTCTGCGACACCATGGTCCGCACCTGCACGGGGCTGGTGTGGGTGCGCAGCAGCATGCGCTCGCCGTCCTCCTTCGTGTTGAAGAAGAAGGTGTCGTGCATCTCCCGCGCCGGGTGCTTGGGCGGGAAGTTCAGGGCCGTGAAGTTGTGGAAGTCGTCCTCGATGTCGGGGCCCTCGGCCACGGCGAAGCCCATCTCGGCGAAGATGGCGATCATCTCGTCCATGGTCTGCATGGTCGGGTGGACGCTGCCGCGGCGGCGATACGGGGCCGGCAGGGTCAGGTCCAGGGTCTCGCTGGCCAGGCGCGCGTCGAGGGCGGCGGTTTCCAGCGCGGCCTTCTTGTCGTTCAGCGCCGTCTGCACGCGGTCGCGCAGGACGTTGATGGCCGCGCCGCGCTCCTTGCGCTCTTCCGGGCTCATCGACCCGAGGGTCTTCAGGAGGCCCGAGATCGAGCCGGTCTTGCCCAGGGCGGAGACGCGCACGGCGTCGAGGGCGGCGAGATCGCCGGCGGCGGCCACCTGGGCCAGCACATCGGCTTCGAGAGTGGTGAGATCGGTCATGACGGGGTTCCGTCTAGGCGGTTTTGGGGCTTTCCGAAACCCTCTCCCCTTGCGGGAGAGGGTGGCGGGCGAAGCCCGACGGGTGAGGGGTCTCTCAGAACTGTCCGGCAAGGCCTTTCGACCCCTCATCCGGCCCTTCGGGCCACGTTCTCCCGCAAGGGGAGAAGGACAGGGATCAGACAGCAAAAAGCCCCCCGGCTCGCACCGGGGGGGCTCTTACAGATCGCAATCGGGACGAACCCGATAGAAGACCTTAAGCGGCCAGGGCGGCGCGGACCTTGTCAGCGATGGCCTTGAACGCGACCGGGTCGTTGCCCGCGATGTCCGAGAGGACCTTACGGTCGATCACGATACCCGCCACGTCCAGGCCGTGGATAAACTGCGAGTAGGTGAAGCCCTCGGTGCGAGCGCCGGCGTTGATGCGTTGGATCCACAGCGAACGGAAGGCGCGCTTGCGCACCTTGCGGTCGCGATAGGCGTACTGGCCGGCCTTGTCGACCGCGGCCTTGGCCGTGCGGATGGTGTTCTTGCGGCGGCCGTAGAAGCCCTTCGCCTGTTCAAGAACCTTCTTGTGCTTGGCGTGGGCGGTGACGCCACGTTTAACGCGAGCCATGTGTCAGCGCTCCTCTTAAAGGCCGTAGGGCAGGTACGAACGGATGGTCTTGGCGTCAGCCTCGCTCATCACCTTCGTTCCGCGGTTTTGGCGGATGTACTTGCCGTTGTGGCCGATCAGACGGTGGCGCTTGCCGGCGACGCCGGCTTTGAGCTTGCCCGTGGCGGTGATCTTGAAGCGCTTCTTAGCGCCCGACTTCGTCTTCAACTTAGGCATTTCGCGTCGGAGCGTTTAACGGCCCCGTCCTCTGGATAGCATGACGAACCGCCATGGCATGCCAAACTGGCCAGGCGGTTCCGGAAAGGCGGGGTTAGTACGGGAAAGGGGCGGAGAAGGCAAGCGCCGTCTCCGCCCCTCGCGTAGGTCCGCCGTCGGACTAGTTCGGCGGGTTGTTCTTCTCGAGGAAGGTGACGGTCGCGGCCAGCATCTGCTGCCGCGTCGCCTCGCGCGACAGCCAATGGTCTTCGTCGCGCAGGTCGACGAATTCGACCGGCTTGCCGGCCTTCTCCAGGGCGCGTCGCATGCCCGTGCTCTGCTCGTAGCGCACGACGGTGTCTTCCTTCCCGTGGATCAGCAGCACCGGGCCGTCGGCTTCGGCGGCGTGGCGTTCGGGCGAGCGCTCGTCCAGCTTGGGATCGGAGACGGAGGTGGCCCCGAAAATGCGCTTGTAGTAGCGGATCGTCGGGTTCTCCTCGCCGGCGCGAAGCTGCTTGAACGTCAGGAATTGGCGCAGATCGCCGATGCCGGCCACCGACACGGCGCAGCGATAGACGCCCTTGTCCATGGTAATACCGGCAAGGGCGGCGTAACCGCCGTAGCTGCCGCCAACGATGCAGACGCGCTTGGGATCGATCAGGCCCTTTCCAGCCAGGAAGCGCACGCCGTCCGACAGATCTGTCTGCATCTTGCCGCCCCACTCGCCATCGCTGGCTCGGATGAAGCGCTGGCCGCGTCCCGTGGAGCCGCGGAAATTGGGCTGCAGCACCGCATAGCCCCGCGACGCCAGGGCTTGGGCCCACCAGTCGAACCCGGCTTCGTCGCGCGCTTGAGGTCCCCCGTGGGGCAAGACGATCAGAGGCAGGTCCTTGGCCGCCTTGCCCGCAGGCAGGGTGAGGTAGCCTTCGATCATCAGGCCATCGGCGGCCGCGTATTTGATCGCCCGCACCTCGGCCACGTCGGTTCCCGCGAGACCGGGATAGGCCGAACCGATCTTGCTCAGCTTCTTGGCGGAGAGGTCCAGCAGGTAGTAGCCGCCGGGCTCGCCAGTGCCTTCGACGAAAGTGACGATCTTGCCGTAGTCAGGCGTATGCGATTGCAACGTCAGCTGACGGCCGGGGAAGACGCTGGTGATCGTCGCCCAGGCGGCGGCCAGGCGAGGTTCGTCGAAGTGATACTGCCTGAAGCCGGTGTCGACGACCGTGCCGATGACGTGGTTCGCATTGTCGGTCATGACGTTGAACGGCTGGTCGGGCCCGTACAGCTCGCCCAGCTTGCCGTCGGCGATCGACACGTTGGCCAGGCGATACTCGGTCGTCTTCTCGTCCTGAATCCACATCACGACGGACTTCTCGTCCAGCGACAGGCCGATCATGCCCGGGCCGTCGAGCGGCGCGGTGACGACATAGGCGTCGACCCACTTGCCGTCCTTGCGCAGTTCCATCGACCAGCGCGAGGTCTCGCGGTGATAGCGTGTGCGGGCCACCACCGTGCCGTCGGTCTTGAACAGATAGTCGTTGGTCTCGAAGTCGCCCATCTGGACCATCGCGGCGATGCCGGTGTCGAGATCGACGCGGTAGAGGTCGAAGCGACCCAATTGCCACGACTTGGCTTCCTCGCCCGCGTAGAACTGGGTGAAGACCGTCGGCTTGCCGTCGACCACGCCGCCGATCGGGTCGGAGCTCAGGACGTTGTTGATCGTCTCGTAGGAGCGCTTGGGAATCTGGACCGAGGCGCCTGTCTTGATGTTGATGCTGGTGGCCTGGAACTGCTCGCCCACATAGGTGACGTATTCGATGGCCTGGGTGCGCGACACCTCGGCCACCACGTGGAGCGGATCGGCCCACATGATCCCGCGCATCTTGACCGTGCCGAAGTCCACGCTCTGGATTTCGCCGCCGTTCAGCGGCTGGATGACGACCCGGCTTTTCCCGCCTTCGTGGGCGATATAGGCCAGGTTGGCGCCGTCGCTCGAGATCTCGACGTCGGTGATGGCCGGCAGGCGGCCGTAAGCGTCGAGCGAGGCGCCCAGGGCGGCGCCCGACGAAACCAGCGCGGCCAGGGCGGCGCCGGCGAACAACTTCAACATGAACTTCCCCAACTCAATGTTGAGAGGGTTAGCGTCCCAAGGCGAAGCTGTCGAGACTCAGGCCGCGGCCTTGACGCGATGCTCGATGGTCAGGGCGAAGGCGACGGCCGGCAGCATCAGCACCGCGCCCAGCCAGTAGGGACCGCCGATCGCCAGGCCGAACAGGGGTCCGGCGATCATCGGACCGGTCATCCGGGCCAGCGAGCCGGCGGCCATGTTCAGGCCCAGCATGGCGCCCTGCTTGTCGGGCGGGGTGGCGCGCGAGATCAGGGCGGCCACGCAGGGGAAGACCAGCGACTGGCCGAAGGCGGTGCAGCCGACGGCCAGGGGCACGAAGGCGGCGGTCGGCACGAACGGGGTCAGGGCCAGGCTCAGCGCGATGATCCCCAACCCCGTGGTCAGCACCTTGGCCTCGCCGAACCGGCGGGCGAGGCGTCCGGTGATCAGCCCCTGGCCGACCGAGGCGATCACCCCGATCACCGCGAAGCACAGGCCCACCTGGCGCGGTCCCCAGTCGAAGCGGGCCTGGGTCCACAGGCCGAAGACCGACTCCATGCCGGCGAAGGCGGCGGTCGAGACCAGGGTGACCAGCAGCACGCGCGACAGCACCGGGTGGGCGGCGGCGGCGGCCAGGTGGTCGCGGCGGCGGACCACCGGCGCGTCCTTGTGGCTGGGGGCGCGGCTCTCGACCACGAACAGGAACACGCCCAGCGAGGCGATCGCCGCCAGGGCCGCGGCGGTCAGCAGCGGGATCTGGAAGGCCAGGCGGCCGGTGTCGGAATGGCCCAGCAGCCGGGCGACGTCCGGCAGGAACGCGCCCAGCACCGGGCCGCACACGAAGCCCATGCCGAAGGCCGAGCCTAGCAGGCCCATGCGCCCGGCCCGCTTCTCGGGCGGGGTGACGTCGGCCATGTAGCCCTGGATGGTCGAGATGTTGCCGCCGCCGAAGCCGCTGAGCAGACGCACCAGGAAGGCCACGCCTATGGTCGGGGCGAAGGCCAGGGCCACATAGGACAGGGTGTTGGCCAGGATGGTGACGATCAGCACCGGACGGCGGCCGATGCGGTCCGAGAGCCGTCCCCAGAACGGCTCGGCCAGGAACTGGCCCAGCGAGTAGGCCGCGAACATGGCCGTCACCTGCCACGGGCTGGCGTTCAGCGACTTGGCGTAGAAGGGCAGCAGCGGGATCACCAGCCCGAAGCCGACCAGGTTGATGAACACCACCAGCAGCAGCACGTAGAGCGCGCGCGGACTGGCGTCCGCCGTGGTCTTGAGGCCGGCGGGGGCGGTCGGGGCGTCGGGGGCGGAAACCGTGGTCATCAGGCCGCGCGGTTTACGCCTCATCGCGCGTCCTGGCGACCGCTATCTGAAATTTCAGAGGCGGCGTGCGCGGCGCAAAGAAAAACGCCCCGGCCTTGGGGACCGGGGCGTTTTCTCGAGAGCATGTCCGGTGCGCTTAGCGCGGCGCCAGGATCATGATCATCTGGCGGCCTTCCATGCGGGGCTCGTATTCGACCTTGGCGACCT
This sequence comes from Caulobacter sp. 05T431, assembly GCF_056665975.1. Lineage (NCBI taxonomy): Bacteria > Pseudomonadati > Pseudomonadota > Alphaproteobacteria > Caulobacterales > Caulobacteraceae > Caulobacter > Caulobacter sp. 05T431. Next base: position 236,903 of record NZ_JBFTKU010000002.1, read on the forward strand.
CGTCGAAGTCGGCCTTGACCTTGAGCAGCAGCTTCATGCCCAGTTCCGGGTGCGCCATTTCACGGCCGCGGAAGCGCAGGGTCACCTTGACCTTGTCGCCCTCCTCGAAGAACCGGTGCATCGACTTGGCCTTCACGTCATAGTCGTGAATGTCGATGTTGGGGCGCAGCTTGATTTCCTTGAGCTCGACGATCTTCTGCCGCTTGCGAGCCTCGTTCTTCTTCTTCTGCTCCTGGAACTTGAACTTGCCGTAGTCCAGGATCTTGCAGACGGGAGGGTTCGCGTTGGGAACGATCTCGACCAGGTCCAGGCCAGCTTCCTCTGCCGCTTCCAGAGCGGCGGAAATCGGCATCTCGCCTTGCTTCTCGCCGTTCTGGTCGATCAGCAGGACGCGGGGGACCCGAATGTCTTCGTTGATACGCGGACCATCCTTGACGGGCGGCGTTTGCATAGGACGGCGAATAGGGCGGCTCCGGTGTTGTTAAAGGGCGCTGTGTATTAAAGCGGTATCGTTGAATGAGTTCGCGCGGAGTCCGGGGGACGCCGCGTTCGCAAGTGATATATGACGAAGGAGTCCCGCGCTATCAAGGCGCATGCGCGACAGAACCCGCCTTTTAACGGGCCGGGCGCTTTAAAAGGGACCAGGGGAGCGGAACGCTGGGGTCGGGTCGACCTCCATCCCCAATCCTGGCCCGTTCCACGCCTTCATGAGCACCCCGACTTCCGCCGCCCGCCACACCCCGATCGAGGACGTCCACGCCCTGCTGATCGGCTCCAGCTTCATCGCCGTGGGCCTGACCCTGCTGAAGGCGGCCGGCCTGTCCACCGGCGGGGTGGCCGGCATCGCCCTGATCGTCTCCTACGCCACCCACTGGCCGGTCGGGGTGCTGTTCCTGCTGATCAACATCCCGTTCTACGTCCTGGCCCAGCGCACCATGGGCTGGACGTTCACGGCCAAGACCCTGGTCACCAACCTGCTGCTGGCGGGCCTGGCCCTGGGGCTGCCCAAATGGCTGCGCGTGACCGACGTCGACCCGGTCTTCGCCGCCGTCTTCGGCGGCACGATCATCGGCATGGGCATCCTGGCCCTGGCCCGCCACAAGTCCAGCGTCGGCGGCATCGGGGCCCTGGCCCTGTGGCTCTACGAGAAGCGCGGGATCAGCGCCGGCAAGGTGCAGATGGGGTCGGACTGCCTGATCCTGGCCTGCGCCTTCGCGGTGCTAAGCTGGGACAAGCTGCTGCTGTCGATCCTCTCCGCCGTCGCCTTGAGCATCGTGATCATCGCGAACCACAAACCTGGTCGTTACGAAGGCTATTGAGGCGCGCCCCCGCCTCCCGGTGAAGCTCCCTGTTAAGCTTGGTTAATTTCGTGTAAAGGTGACGCTTTAATCGCCGAGTTTGGGCGCGACCTTGGTCTGATCGAGCGCTGCACGTCGGAAGCCTGCGCGCTTGGTCCTTTGGGGGCTACGAACGTGCGAAAGATCCATCTCCTCATTGCGTCCGCGTGCCTGGTCCTGGGCGCGGCCACGGCCTATGCGGGCCAGTCCGGCCGCGGGCGCCACGCCGAGCCCAGCGTCGGCGACCAGGCCCTGGCCATGATGGCCAAGGGCAACAACTGGCTGGGCACCAATGTCTTCAAGCGCCTGGCGGCCAAGGACAACTCGCCCTTGAACCGCTTCAACCTGGCGACCGGCTACCAGCGCACCGGACGCCTGCAGCAGGCCGAAAGCATCTATCGCGACCTGCTTGTCGAGGGGCGGAACACCTCCGTCGTCGCCACGCCGTCAAAGAACGCGCCGGGCGTGCGGGTCTTCAACCTGGCCGAGGAGGCCGCCTCGCGGCTGCTGTATTTCGACTGGCTGAAGTCGGAGAACGGGCGGCGGGCGATGGCGGCGCGGTCGGGCCAGGGCGCGCCCTCGGCGGAAGCCTTCGGCGCCGAGGCCTCGGTCACGGTCGGCGGGCCCACCTACGGCGACGTGTCCGACGAAAAGGCCATGGCGCTGGACAGCCAGTCGGGGCAGGGCGCGACCGAGTAGCTCGACCCCGTTGCGGCGCGGCGCGTAGGTCGCGCCGCTAAGGCTTATCGCGGGCGATCTACACTTGCGATCACTTGCACATATCGGTGTTCCAAAGGCGAGAAATGCAACCTCAAAAGGATTGCATTTCAACCTGAGGGTTAATCTGGCGCCTATCGCAGGGTTCCCTTCGGCATTATTAACAAGGTGTGAAACTATTCAGCGCCTCGCGCGCTCCTCCAGCCTCGCCAAGTATCCACGCGTCGGAAGCCTGTGGACTTGGAATTTTGGGGAGAGCGCACGTGCGAAAACTTCACGCTATTCTTGTGTCCGCATGCGTAGGCCTTGGCGGCACGGCCGCCTATGCGCAACAGACGCCCGTCAATCCAGCGGCCCAGGCGGCCGTCGAGGCGAAAAGTCTCGGCGAAATGTCCCCGGTCGAGGCCGTGGGCCTGATGGCCAAGGGCGACAACTGGACCGGTACCAACGTCCTCAAGGCCAAGCTGGCCAGGAACGACACGCCGCTCAACCGGTTCAACCTGGCGACCGGCTATCAGCGCACGGGCCGCATCGATCAGGCCGAGGTTCTCTACCGGGACCTGTTGAAGAGGGGGCGGACCACCAACGCCGTCGGGACGCCGCCCGCCGGACCCGCGGCCGGCGCGCAGCGGATGTTCAACCTGGCCGACGAGTCCGCGTCGCGGCTGCTCTACATTTCCTGGCTCAAGTCCGGACAGACGTCGAACGCGCCCGCCTCGGCCGATACCTTTGCCACCGACACCTCGGCCAGGGTCGGCGGGCCGACCCACGGCGATGTGACCGACGAACAGGCCTTGGCGCTGGATCGCCTGGCGCACGAGGCGTCGCACTGACGCCAGGGGCTACTGCGGCAGCAGGGCGATCGCCGCGCTGGCCACGGTGCTGACCGGCAGGGCCTTCAGGTCCGGCGAGCGGATCACCGCCACGTGGCCGCGCGGCCCGCACAGCTCGGGGTCCGAGGCGTCGGAGAACAGGGCGATGGTCGGCGCGCCGGCGGCCGCCAGCAGGTGGGTCGGGCCGGTGTCGTTGCCCACGGCCAGGGCCGCTTTGGCGCCCAGCACGGCCAGCTGGGCGAAGTCGGTGCGGCCGGTCAGGTCGCGGGCCTGGCCCACGGCCTTCTGGATTTGGCGGGCCATGGCGCTTTCCTGCGGGCCGCCGATGATCACGATGTCCAGTCCGCGCGCCTTCAGCAGCGCCGCCAGCTGGGCGTAACTCTCGACCGGCCAGCGCTTCTCGGGCCGATGGGCCGAGCCGCCCGGCACCAGCAGCACGTAGGGCCGCGGGGCGGGGGCGCCGGCCACGGGGCGCGGTTCCTTGATGCGGCGCAGGATCCATGACAGGTCCGGCGCGGGCGCGCCGCCGGGCTCGGTCGGGGCGTCGGGCCAGATGCCGGCCTGCTTCAGCTGGTCGGCCTGCCGCTCCAGCGTGTGCATGTGGTAGCGGGCCTTGCCGCGCTGGGGCAGCGAGCAGCCCGCCGCGATCCCCGACCATTGCGGCGGGAACGGGCGCAGGGCCTGGAAGTACCAGTTTGTGCGGCTGTTGGTCTGCAGGTCGTAGACGCGGTCGTAGCGGGCCTTGCGCAGCCGGCCGAGCAGGGCGGTCAGGTCGCCGAAGTCGCTGGGACGCCCGTCGGTCTCGACGCTGTTGAAATACGGCGACAGCTTGGCCAGGGCCTCGAAGGGCGGGGTGGTCAGCAGGGTGATCTTGGCGCGCGGGTGGGCCTCGCGGATCTTCTTCATCGCCGCCAAGGCCAGAACGAAATCGCCGAGGGCGCCCAGCTTGATGACCAGGACCTTCTTGATTTCCTTGCTCAACTTTTCGTCTCCAGAACGCGTGCGTAGACCTTGAGCGTTGCTTCGACCATCGCGTCAACAGAATACAATTTTCGGGCGCGGGCGCGGGCGGCCATGCCCATGACCTGGCGGCGCGCCGCCCCCGCCTCGCAGGCGTTGGAGAGGGCTTCGGCCCAGGCCTCGGCGTCGCCCGGCGTGACCAGCCAACCGGTCTCGCCGGCGACCACCGTCTCGCGCGCCGCGCCGTGATCGGCGGCCAGCACCGGCTTGCCCATCACCTGCGGCTCGACCGCCGTGCGGCCGAAGGCCTCGGGCTCCAGCGAGGGGGCGATGGCCAGGTCGGCGACCAGATAGGCCGCCGGCATGTCGTCGCAATGGCCCACCAGCTTAACGCTGTCCTGCAGCCCGGCCTGGGCGATCATGTGCTCCAGCTCGGCGCGGTAGGTCTTGCGGCCCTGGTCGTCGCCGACCAGCAGCAGCAGCACGCGGGTGTCGGACACCGCCTTAAGCCGCGTCACCGCCTCGATGACCAGGGCCTGGCCCTTCCAGCGGGTCAGGCGGCCGGCCAGCAGCACCTTCAGCCGGCGGTCCTCGGGCGACACGCCCCAGGCCTCGCGCAGGGCCTTGACCCGTTCGGCCGAGACCAGGCCGGGCTCGAAGCGGGTCAGGTCGACGCCGCGCGGGATGGCCACTACGCGGTCGGGCGAGATCCCATGCTCGGCGATCACGTGGGCGCGGGTGTATTCGGAATTGGCGATCACCAGGTCGCCCTTGGTCATCACCGCATTGTACCAGCGCTTGAGGCTGGACTTGGCGTTGTAGACCCCATGATAGGTGGCCACGAACGGGACCTTGGTGGCGTGCGCCGCCCACAGGGCGCTGAAGGCCGGGGCGCGCGAGCGGGCGTGGACCAGGCTGACCTTCTCGCGGCGGATCAGGTCGATCATCCGTGCGGCGTTGCCCAGCATGATCAGCGGGTTCTTGGACTGGGCCGGCATCTGGGCCAGGCGGCCGCCGTCGGCCTCGAGCCGCGCGGCCATGCGGCCGCCCTTGGTGGCGACCAGGGCCTTGCCGCCCTGGGCGATCACGCCGTGGGCCACGTCGATCGTCGTCTGCTCGGCGCCGCCGGTTTCCAGTTCCGGAGTCACCTGCAGAAGAGTGAAATCGTCGGGGAGGATGGACACGCGTTGCTCTAACCGGGTTAGGGGGTCGTAGTTATCGAAATGAACAAGGCCGCGCCATGACCGATTCCCTTCAGCACCTCGTTCGCAACGACAATCTGCGGTTGGCGTACCGCGTCGTCCACGGTGTCCATCCCAAGGTTGTGTGGCTGGGCGGATTCCACTCCGATATGACGGGGACCAAGGCCCAGGTCCTGGCCGACCAGGCCAAGGCGACCGGCGGCGGCTATCTGCGGTTCGACTACTTCGGCCACGGCGAATCCGACGGCGCCTTCGAGGACGGGACGATCAGCCGCTGGCGCGAGGACGTCCTGGCGGTGATCGACGACCTGACCGAGGGGCCGCTGGTGCTGGTGGGCTCGTCGATGGGCGGCTGGCTGGCCTGCCTGGCGGCGATCGCCCGGCCCGACCGGGTCAAGGCCCTGGTGCTGATCGCCCCCGCGCCCGACTTCACCGAGAAGCTGATGGAGCCGGAGCTGTCGGACGAGGCGAGGGCGGCCATCGCCCGCGACGGCCGCTGGATCCGGCCCTCCGAATACGACGACGGCGGCTATGCGATCACCCGCGCTCTGCTGGAGGACGGGGCGCGGTGGTCGATCCTGCCGGGACCGGTGCCGATCGAGGTCCCCGTGCGGGTGCTGCAGGGCGGGGCCGACCCCGACGTGCCCTGGACCCACGCCCTGGAGCTGGCCAACGGCCTGACCTCCGACGACGTGGTCTTCACCCTGATCAAGGACGGCGACCATCGGCTGTCGCGGCCGCAGGACCTGGAGCGGCTGGTCGCGGCCGTGGCCGAGGCGCGCGTCCTGGCCGAGCCGGTCGACGACGACCCCGTCGCCCGCCGCCTGGCCCGCGCCGCCCGCGCCCGCGCGGCGGGTCAGGCGCCAGCCACCGCCTGGGCGGCCGCCGACATGGGGCCGGACGAGGACTAGGGCGCTTGATCGCAGGGCGGCGTCTGTCGCAGACTGCAGCCGGAGCGTGTGGCTCCTCGGGGGATTTTCGAATGATGAAACGCGCGACCTGCGCCGCCTTGGCCCTGGCGCTGACCGCCGCCGCGCCGGCTCGAGCCGAAGCGCCCGAGACCACGACCGACCTGAAATGCCTGGTGTTCGCCATGAGCATGGCCGGCAATTCTGATCCGAACAAAGCCGCCGTGGGCACGATGGCGGCCCTCTACTTCCTGGGCCGGATCGACGGGCGCGAGCCGAAGCTGGACCTCGAAAAGCGCCTCGCCGCGCCGGACCTGCAGATCAAGCCGGCCGATCTGCCGACCCTGGGCGCGACTTGCGGCGGCATGCTGACGACCCGCGGGAACGACCTGACGACCATGGGACAGCACTTCCAGGCCGCCGGGAAATAGGACGACTCAGCCGCCCGCCGCCAGGATCGCCGCCAGGCCTTCGCGATAGGTCGGGTATTTCGGCCGCCAGCCCAGCTCGGCCTTGGCCAGGGCGTTCGAGACGCGCTTGTTCTCGGCGTAGAAGCGGCGGGTGGCGGGCGACAGGCCCAGTTCATTGAACGGCAGGTCGGGCGGCACGGGCGCGCCCAGCAGGCTGGCGGCGTGCTCCATCACGTCCTGCGGCGGCGCGGGCTCGTCGTCGACCAGGTTGTAGACGCCGCCGGCCCGGGGCCGGTCCAGCGAGGCCAGCAGGCCCGAGACGATGTCGTCCAGGTGGATGCGGCTGAACACCTGGCCCGGCTTGACGATGCGGCGGCCTTCGCCGGCCCGCAGGCGGTCCAGGGCGCTGCGGCCGGGGCCGTAGATGCCCGGCAAGCGGAAGGTGGTCACCGTCAGGCCCATGCCGCGTCCCACCTGGCGCCAGTCGCGCTCGGCGCCGACGCGCCGGGCGCCCTCGACCGACTGGGCCTTCAGGGGCGAGCTCTCGAACACCCAGCGGCCCTCGAAATCGCCGTAGACGCCGGTGGTCGACAGGTAGCCGATCCAGTCGGGGAAGGCCTGGGCCGCGGCCAGGGCGGGGATCGTCGCCTCCAGGCCCGGACAGCCGTCGGCGGTGGGCGGGGCGGTGACCAGCACGGCGTTGACGCCGGTCAGGGCCGCGGTCATGGCGGCGCGGTCCTCGGTGTCGACGGGCTCGATCCCCAGGGCGCGCAGCTGGTCCGCGCGCGCGGCGTCCCGCGCCGTGGCCGCCACGCTCCAGCCCCGGCCGATCAGCGCCCGCGCGAAGGCCTGACCGACATAACCCAATCCGAACACGAACAGACGCAAGGCGCTCAAGTCCCCGAAACGAAGGGGCGAATGAGTGTATGAAACCGAGGTTTGCGCAAGGGCCGATCCTCTCCCGACGGGGGAGGCGCGACACGTTGTCCACAATGACGCGTCCGAACCCGCTTCAGACCGCTTGCCAACCGCAAGGCGCTCTGCCATAAGCCGCCTCCTCGTCGCGGGGCGCTGTTTCAGCCCCCGCCGATGCGGGCGTAGCTCAGTGGTAGAGCACAACCTTGCCAAGGTTGGGGTCGAGAGTTCGAATCTCTTCGCCCGCTCCATTCTCCGGTCCTCCGGCGATGGAACGAGACCCGAAATATCCCGGATGCGGGCGTAGCTCAGTGGTAGAGCACAACCTTGCCAAGGTTGGGGTCGAGAGTTCGAATCTCTTCGCCCGCTCCAATTTCCCCCCAAATTGAAGCGTGACGCATCCGGTGGGCGGCTGTTAGCTCTGCCACGGAACCCCGTTGCGCGCCCCACCGTTCCTGAGCGGTGATCACCTGCGCGGAGCGGGCGGGACTGGGGATGTCGGACAATGATCTGTTTCAAGCTTGAACGAACGCGGGCGGCCCACGTGGCGGCGCTGGCGACCCTGTTGGCGCTGACGGGGGCGGTCCACGCCCAGGCGGCCCAGGCCAAGCCTGAATATCCGACCCGGAAGCCCGCGGCCGAGGCCGGGAGCGCCAAGCCCGCCAAACAGGTGACGCCGCCGGTTTCGTCGACGACGCCCGAAAGCGCCGAGCCCAACCCCGGCGGCTGGACCGAGGTGCGCAAGAAGTCGGTGGACATCGGCACCCAGCCGGTGCGCGACGTCGGCATCATGAAGCGCCAGGTCCCGCCGATCCTGGTCAAGGCGCAGAACGATCCCTACAGCCTCAAGGGCCTGAAGACCTGCAAGCAGCTGGCCGCCGAGGTCAGCGATCTCAACGCGGTGCTGGGCGACGACTTCGTGGTCGGCAACGAGATCAAGGAGAACCGGGCCGGCAAGCTGGCCGAGGCGGGCGGCAAGACGGTGATCAACTCGATCATCCCGTTCCGCAGCCTGGTCCGCGAGGTCACGGGCGCCGCCCCCGCCGACCGCCGGCTGAACGCCGCCCTCGACGCCGGCTACGCCCGCCGGGGTTTCCTACGCGGCGTGCACGCCAACCGCCGCTGCAAGACGCCGTTCTAGGTCGAGCTTCTAGTCCCTGGCGATTCCTGATCTAACCTCGTGGTGAACCTGCGGGGAGTTTCCATGTCCAAGCGCGTCCTTCTGGGCCTCGCCCTGGTTCTGGCCCTGAACGGCGTCGCCGTCGCGGCCGCGCCCAGCGCCGCCGACCAGTTGGCCCAGGCGGTCAAGGCCTACGAGGCGGCCGGGGCGGGCGAGGACGACGGCGAGGGCGGGGCGGACGACGCCTCGCGCTTCAAGTTCCCGCCGGTGGGGCCCAAGGCCGACGCCGATCGCAAGGCCTTGCTGACCTCGGCCCGCCAGGCGCTGGACGGCGTCGACCTGGCCGCGCTGAAGCCCGACCAGCGCCTGACCCACGCCATCCTGAAATGGAGCCTGGACGAGCGGCTGGAGGGCCTGTCGTTCGACGAGGCGCGGATGCCGTTCAGCACCGACGGCGGCTTCGACGTCATCCTGCTGTACCGCGCCAACGGCATGCACCTGAAGTCCGAGGACGAGGCCAGGCAGTGGATCGCCCTGCTGGCCCAGACGCCCGACTGGTACGCCGCCAACATCGCCAACGCCTGGCGCGGGGTGGCGACCGGCTTCGTCCAGGCCGTGCCGACCGCCCAGGCGGTGCTGGACCGCGCCCGCCGCACCGCCGCCACGCCCCTGGCCGACGAGCCGCTGCTGGCCCCGCTGCGCGACCTGCCGACCGCCATCCCCGCCGACCGCCGGGCCGCCCTGCTGGCCGCCGGGACCAAGGTGATGACCGACAAGGTCGCCCCCGCCCGGGCCGGCTTCGTCACCTTCATGGAGACCGAATACCTGCCGCACGCCGCCAAGAGCCTGGCGGTGTCGGACCTGCCGGACGGCGCGCGCTACTACGCCTTCCTGGTGCGCCGCCACACCACCACCGACATGACCGCCGACCAAGTCCACGCCCTGGGCCAGTCGGAGGTGGCGCGCATCCGGGCGCGCATGGAGGTCGTGATGAAGCAGGCCGGCTTCCAGGGGGACCTGCCGGCCTTCATCGCCTATCTGCGCAAGGACCCCCGCTTCTACGCCACCAGCCGCCAGCAGCTGCTGGAGAAGGCCAGCGAGATCGCCAAGCGGGCCGACGACCAGCTGCCCGCCCACTTCGGGACCCTGCCGCGCCTGACCTATGGCGTGCGCCCGGTGCCGGCCAGCATCGAGCAGGGCTACACCACCGGCCGCTATTTCGGGGGCGATCCCAAGACCGGCCGCGCGGGCGGGCTGATGATCAACACCTCGGCCCTGGACCAGCGACCGCTGTACGAGCTGCCGGCTCTGGTGCTGCACGAGGGCGCGCCCGGCCACCACATCCAGACCGCCCTGGCCCAGGAGCAGACCGGCGTCCCGGACTTCCGCAAGACCGTCTATTTCAACGCCTACGGCGAGGGCTGGGGCCTCTATTCCGAGTGGCTGGGCGAGGAGATGGGGATCTATCGCGACCCCTACGAGCTGTTCGGCCGGCTGTCCTACGAGATGTGGCGCGCCTGCCGGCTGGTGGCCGACACCGGCCTGCACGCCAAGCACTGGACCCTGGACCAGGCCAAGGCCTGCTTCGTCGAGAACACCGCCCTGTCGCCCACCAATATCGACGTCGAGGTGGCCCGCTACGTCTCCTGGCCGGGCCAGGCCCTGGCCTACAAGGTGGGCGAGCTGAAGATCCTGGAGCTGCGCAAGCGGGCCGAGGCGGCGCTGGGCGACCGGTTCGACGAACGGGCCTTCCACGACGCGGTGCTGCTGAACGGCTCGCTGCCGTTGGCGGTGCTGGAGGCCAAGATCGACGCCTGGATCGCGGAGCGGAAGAAGAGGTAAGCTGTATTAGTTTATCTGCTTGGTGCCTGAGGTTTTCGCCTCGGCGGTGAGCGAAGTCTCGAGCGCTTCTCGGCTCTGATCCAATGCGTCAACGACAAGGGCCATATTCTCGGTGGCAGATTTCAAGATCTTCTTATTTTCATCCCTGTTTCCAGCCTTCATGGTTTGGGCCAATTCTTCAAGTTCACTTAAAGCTGTAGCCATGAGTGCCACATATCTGCTGAAGCAAACTATGGATTGTGAAGAATGTTTTAAGTGTTCCGTGAACGTGGACGCTGTGGTGAATTCGGCTTTCAAGCTGTGGAAATACATTCTAGCGTCGCCGTAGCTCGGTGGAATGCCCTCCTTTAAAACTCGACCGACAGATCGTATCCGTCCTTCGATAAAATCAGCCATCGCCCGTATCGCATTGCGAGAGATTTCGGCGTCTTCATCTCTTTGGCGTTCGCTGGCAGCCCTCACGGCAGCCGCTTGATGCTCGATGTAGAGAAATCCGAATGCGATAGCACCTATCGAGCCTACGGCTTGCACCCAGGCTGCGGTAACATCGCTCCAAAAACTATTGGCAAGACCTAGGCCCAGAACGAATCCAAGAGATAAGCATATGCCACCGACAGTTAGGATGGTGCTTCGGCCGATCTTCAACGGTTTTGCCAACTGCCCCTCCCACAAGCCTGAGTTCGCAGGGTGAACTATGGCTTAGGAGCAAGGTGGAAGCTATTACCCTGGCAAACGAGGGGACCCCGTCACATGGCCAAGATCACCGTCCTGGGCGAATGCATGGTCGAGCTGTCGCCGGAGGGCGAGGGCCTGCATCGGATGGGGTTCGCGGGCGATACCTTCAACACCGCCGTCTACATGGCCCGGCTGGGTGACGACGTCGCCTACTGCACCGCCCTGGGCAAGGGAGACCCGTTCAGCGACGGCGCCCTGGCCGCCATGCGCCGCGAGGGGCTGGACACCCGGCTGGTGCGCGAGGCCGAGAACCGACTGCCGGGCCTGTACGCCATCGTGCTGGACGAGAACGGCGAGCGGAAGTTCCACTACTGGCGCGAGCGGGCGCCCATCCGCGACCTGTTCTCGCAGCACACCGCCGACCAGCTGATCGCCGCCGCCAAGGCCAGCGACCTGGTCTATCTGTCGGGCGTGACCCTGGCGGTGATCGGCGACATCGGCCGCGCGCGGCTGAAGGACATCCTGGCCTACGTGCACTCGCTGGGCGTGGCCGTGGCCCTGGACTTCAACTACCGCCCGGCCCTGTGGGCCTCGCCCGAGGCGGCGCGTGAAGCCCTGGACGGCGTCGTGCCCGCCTGCCGCTTCGTCTCGCTGAGCAGCGAGGACAGCCGCCCGCTCTACGGCCGCGAGGCCGAGGATCTGGCGGCCGAGTGGGCGACCGCCGGCGCCGAGGTGGTGGCGCGCGACGAGAGCCACGCGGTCAACGTCCACACCCCTGAAGGCCGCATGGCCACCCCGGCGCCGGCCCGGGTCAAGGCGCTGGACACCACCGGCGCGGGCGACAGTTTCAACGCCGCCTACCTGTCCTCGCGCCTGGCCGGACTGCCCGTCGAGACCGCCGTGGCGCGCGGCCACGACCTGGCCGCGGCGGTGGTGACTCGCAAGGGCGCGATCATCCCGGCGGCCTCGATGCCCGTTTGGCCGCGGGGATAGAGCGGGGTCAGGTCCAGCGCAATCAAAGGTTTATATTCCTACTGGACGCGCGTAATAGGAAAGTTATCCTCACCCCTGGAATATCGACCTAGGATTCGGGTCGAAGGCGTCACGGGGACGCCGTTCGCAGGGGGAAGCCGATGCTGGCTCAAGCTCTCGAGGATCTCTGGGCCATCTCGCCCGACCCGCGCCGCGACAAACTGACGGCGGCCTTCATCACCCACACGGTGGCCCTGGCCACCGGCGTCGCGCCCAGCGACATCGCCTCGACGGGGCGGACCAGCAAGGCGGCGGCGCGGGCGCGGCAGATCGCCATCTACCTGGCGCACGTCAATTTCAACTGGCCGCTGATCCGGGTGGCCTTCGCGTTCAACCGTGACCGCACCACCTGCGGCCACGCCTGCCACCGCATCGAGGACATGCGCGAGAACGCCGACTTCGACGCGCGGATGAGCGTGCTGGAGGCCTGCATCAAGCAGGCGCCGGACGCCATTCCGGAGCTGACCGAACTGGGGCCGGAGCGGTGAGCGGCGCGGCGACGGAGGCGGCGTTCCAGCGGATGCTGGAGGCCGAGCGCCTGGCCGGCCGGGCCGAGCGGCTGCTGCGGCGGCCGGGCGCGCTGATCGAGGTCAAGGGCCTGGGCTACGTGGTCCGGTTCGGCCCGCGCCGGGCGGCCATGCTGACGGTGGACGAGGCGGCGTTCCGCGTGCTGGCCCGCGACGGGGCCCTGGCCGCGCGGCGCGAGGGCGGCTGGCGGCTGGTCAAGCCGCTGGCCCCGCCGACCCCGCCGCCGGGCCGTCCGGGGGTGATCGAGGGAGAGCGGGTGGTGATCGAGGGCAGCGACCAGCACGTGGTGCTGAAGGCCAATCTGGGCGAGTCGCCCCTGGCCTGGCTGGCCCGGCGCGGCGGGCTGGAGGATGTGGAACTGCTGGCCGGCGAGCGGCTGCGCGAGGACTTCCAGAAGGCCGGCTCGATCGGTCGCCTGACCATGGACTGGGACGCCCAGCCGCGCGGCGACGGCGGCGGCCAGCGACTGGAGCCGGCCCTGAGGGCCCGGGCGGCCAAGGACCGCATCGCCGCGGCCCTGGCGGCGGTCGGGCCGGGCCTGCGCGAGATGCTGGAGCGGGTGTGCCTGGCCGAGACCGCCCTGCAGGTGGCGGAGCGAGAACTGGGCCTGCCGAGGCGGGCGGGCAAGACGGTGCTGAAGCTGGCGCTGCAGCGGCTGGCGATGCACTACCGGATGGCCTAGGGGCGGAGGAGGGGACACACACTCGCCCTCTGCGCCCGGCCATCCTGGCTCAGGCCTTGCCGCGAGTGTGTGTCCCCCAAGTCGGTCGCTAATGCTTCATCATGTGCTTGATGTCGCGCATCTGGTCGTGGCCGGACTTGACCGAGGTCCAGGCCTTCTCGATCGCGGCGCGGGTCTGGGCGTCGACGTCGGTGTCCTGCAGGGCCTTCTCGAACTTGGCCTTGATGAAGTCCTCGCCGGACTCGACCTCGCTGACGATGGCCTCGTCGCCCTTGGTCAGGCTGTCCTTCAGGTTGACGAAGGCGCGGTGGGCGGCGGCCAGGATGGTGCCGTCGTCCTTGGCCTGGCCGCCCAGGCGGCGGACCTCGTCCTGCAGGTCGGAAGCCACCGAGCGGCGCTCTTGGGCGCGCTGGGTGAACAGGGTCTTGAAGCGGGCGCCGTCGGCGTCCTTGGCGGCTTCGGCATAGCCGTCGGCGCTGTCGATGGTGGTCTCGACCAGGCTGTTGATCAGCTTGATGTGGTCTTCGTTGGTATGGGCCATGAGGGGCTCTCCTTGAATGGGGGCGAGTTGCGTGGGGAGGCCTAACGCGGCGCGGGCTCGGAAGGTTCGAAGCGCGACTTCAGCGTCGAGGCCTGCGCGCCCAGGAAGCCCCAGGCGGTGGTGGCGGCGGCCAGGGTCGGACCGCGCGTGCGGCGGTTGATCAGCAGGGCGGCCACGGCGCCGGCGCCCACCAGGGCCAGGGCCAGCGGCACCTTGCGGCCCGCCAGGATGATCCGGCCCTGGGCGTCGGGCTTCAGGGCGTAGTCGGCCGGCGGCTGGACCGCGTAGGGATCGGCGGTCTTGTGGAACAGGCCCGAGACCTTGTCGGCGAGACTGGACAAAAGGCCCTGGCGAGCGGCGGCGGGCGTGCCGTAGGAGGCGTCGTAGGCGGCCATGGAGAGGCTCCTTGGAGAAGAGGAGCCTCGATAACGCGGGGCCGGCGGGGATGATCCCGTCGGCCTTGCGCAGATCGCGGTCGCGGCTATGGTCAAGGTTGTTGAGGGCGGCGCGCGATGCATAGCTGGTGGTTCGCGGTGGTTGTCGCGCTGGGCGTGCTTCAGATCGCCTTGGTCTTCATCAGGCCCGCATCGGACATTCCGCGCATCAAGCGCGACTACGAAGCCAATGGCGCGCGCGTGTCACGGGTCTCGCCGGCCGGCTTCGACCTGGCCCTCTTCAGCTTCAGACGCGACTACTATTACCGGAAGTATCGGATCGTCGTGGACGATCCCTTCACGGGCCGGTCGACCTATCTGGTCGGCGTGGCGGCGTCCTGGTTCTCCGACAAGCTCAAGCGTTACGACTAGGGCGCGGAGTCAGACGTCCGGCGTTTCGGGGCGCGGCATCACCGCGCCCACGTGTTCGATGCCCAGTTCCTTGGCCCGGGCCGCCTGGCGGTGGCGCTCGGCGTAGCGGGCCTTGGCTTCGTCGTCGCGGGCGTCGTGACAGGCGGGGCAGGAGACGCCCTCGACATAGTGCTCGCTGGCTCGGTCCTCGGGGCTGACCGGCATGCGGCAGCCCCGGCACAGGGCGTGGGTCCCAGGCTCAAGGCCGTGGCCGACCGCCACCCGCTCGTCGAACACGAAGCACTCGCCGCGCCACAGGCTGGCGTCGGCCGGCGTGGTCTCCAGATAGTTCAGGATGCCGCCCTTCAGGTGGAAGACGTCCTCGACGCCCTCGCTCTTGAGGAACGCCGTCGACTTCTCGCAGCGGATGCCGCCGGTGCAGAACATCGCCACCTTGGGCGGCGGGACGGCCGGGTCCCAGGTCTCGCGGAAGGCGCGGAACCAGGCGGGGAAGTCGCTGAAGCTGGCGGTGGCCGGATCGATCGCGCCCTCGAACGTGCCGATGGCGGTCTCGTAGGCGTTGCGGGTGTCGATCACCACCACGTCGTCGCGGGCGATCAGGGCGTTCCAGTCGGCGGGCTCGACATAGGTCCCGGCGTTGGCGGCGGGGTCCAGGTCGCCGGCCCCCAGGGTGACGATCTCGCGCTTGATCCGCACCTTCATGCGATGGAACGGCAGGGTCTCGGCCGTGGCGAACTTCAGCTCCAGCGTGTCGCAGCCGGGCAGGGCGCGGATGTGGTCCAGCACCTGGTCGATGGCTTCGGGCGTGCCGGCGATGGTGCCGTTGATCCCCTCGCGGGCCAGCAGCAGCGTGCCCTTCACGCCCAGGCCGCAGCACAGCTTCGACAACGGCCGCATGATCGTCAGCGGGTCGGCGAAGGTGGTGAAGCGGTAGAGGGCGGCGACGCGGAAGCTCATGGCCTGGGCTGATAGGCGCTGGCGCCCAAATCCTCAAGGACGGCTTCTCAAGCGTCAGTGGAACTATCGCCAAACACGGCGGTTACATCGGCATGAGCATCCTGATCGTCGTCCTCGTCGCCCTCATCCTGCTTGGCCTGGCGCTCTATGCGGTCCAACGCAGCCCCATTCCGTCGCCGGTCAACTGGCTGATCCAGCTGGTGCTGATCGTGATCGCGATCTGGTTCATCGGGACCCGGGCAGGGTTCTTCTGAAATCGAGTGAGCCAGCGCGTGAGGCTTGCGTGGCGGCCGCGCTGCGGCTAGCCCAATTCCCATTGCAAGCGTTGCCGTGGGGGCGATCATGAAGTCGTGGATTCTGTTGGGGCTAGCGATCACCGCTGTCTCGGGCGCGTGCCACGCGGCGGAGACAGCGCGCGCGGTGAAGCCGTCCGAATGGCGAGCACGGCCCACCGGGGATATGGCTTCCCGGTACTATCCCGATCGCGCCCAACGGATGGAAGTGGGCGGCCGAGCGGTCGTGGACTGTCGCGTCACCCCCGAAGGCAAGCTGGAAGACTGCAAGGTGCTTTCCGAAAGCCCCATGGAATACGGGTTCGGAGAAGCGGCGCTCCGGCTTACCCAATTCATGGAATTGGCTCCGCCGAGCCAGAAGGACGTGCGCAAGGGCAGGCTGCGCAGGACAATACCGGTGGGTTTCGCGGTCCCGCGTTCCTAGCGGCGGCGCCTTATCCCGCCAGCGCTCCGGCGTCGCGCTGGATCCGGGCCACCATCGCCTTCAGCCCGTTCGACCGCTGCGACGACAACGCCTCCGACAGACCCAGCCGGGCCATGGCCGCCGCCGCGTCGAAATCGACGATGTCCCGCGCCGGGCGGCCCGAATAGAGCCGCATCAGGATGGCGATCAGGCCGCTGACGATGTGGGCGTCGCTGTCGCCCCGGAACAGAATCGTGCCGTCGGCCTGCGGCTCGGTCACCAGCCACACCTGGCTGGCGCAGCCGCGCACCTTGTTGGCGTCGGAATGCTCGGCCTCGCTCAGCGGGGCCAGCTCCTTGCCCAGCTCGATCACGTAGCGATAGCGCTCTTCCCAGTCGCCGAGCAGTTCGAACTCGTCGGCCAGTTCGTCGAGGGCGGCGTCGATGGGGCGTTGCATGGCGGGGACTTAATGCCCCACGGCCGAAAGGGGAAGGCCTAAGGCCGCGCCCTGGCCAGCGAATGCCGCGCCGAGGCTTCCGGCAAGGTGACGATGGCGGTGAAGCCGTGGCCCGGGGTCGACTTCAGGCGAAGGCTGCCGTCCATGGCCCGGGTCAGCAGGTCGACGATCGGCAGGCCCAGGCCCGCGCCTTCCGACTCCCGGGTCAGGGTGGCGCCGCCCTGTTCGAACGGGCGGATCAGGCGCGGCAGGTCGGCCGGGTCGACGCCCTCGCCGTGGTCGCGGATCTGGATCTCGACCTGGCCGCCGCCCGTCTGCTGGGCCTCGATCACCACCAGCCCGCCCTGCGGCGAGTGGGTGAGGGCGTTCTGCAGCAGGTTGGTCAGGATGGTGCGCAGGCCGCGGCCGTCGGCGCGCAGGCAGGGCAGGGTCCCGACCTCGGGCGCGACGATGCTGACCCCACGCGTTGCGGCCTCGCTGCGCAGCTGCAGGATCACGTCCTCGACCGCGTCGTCCAGGCTCTCCTCGCCCAGGTCCAGGTCGGTGACGTGGCCTTCCAGGCGGGCGATCTCGACGATCTGGTTGACCAGCCGCAGCAGCTTCAGGCCGCTCTCGTGCACCAGGGTGGCGTATTCCTTGTACTGCGGCGCGCCCAGGGGGCCGTACAGCTCGCAGGACAGGATCTCGGAAAAGCCGATCACCGCGTTCAGCGGGGTGCGCAGCTCGTGGCTGACCATGCGCAGGAACGAGCGTTTCTGGTCGTCCAGGGCCTGCTTGCGCCGCGCGCGCGCCGCCGCCCGCCGGAAGGCGGTGGTCTGCGACATCAGGCCGGTGTCGGCGCCGGCGCTTTCGCGCGGCGTCTCGGCATGGCCCGACGCGTCGGTGATCGCCGGAGGTGGCGGCATGAGGACTCCCGGACCTTCTGTCCGTAACTTCGATGGGCCAGAATGAACCAAGGCGCTTACGAATCCGTTTCCGTCCACAAGAAGCTCTGGCGTTAACGATCCCGTGCAGATTGTGCGGCCTTGGGAGACTCCCCCGCCCGCGTTAAGCTTTGACGACGAAGACTCACCGAAAGGGATTCTCGCGGCCTTGCCCATCGACGGCGCCCCGCTCCAGACCGGCTCCAGGCCGGGTCAGGCCTCGTCTTCGACGGGAGCCTTCGGCGCGGCGCATCTGTGGCGGCTGGGCTGGCTGGCGACCGTGATCTTCGCGACCGGCGCGGCGGCCTTCACGCCCGGCGTGGTCGGCTTCCCGGTCTGGATGGCCCTGGCGGCCGGCGCAGTCCCGGCCCTGGCGGCCCTGGCCGTCGGCGATCGGCGCGACGAGCGCCTGCAATCCCTGATCCTGGTCCTGTGGGCCACCTGCGGCGCGGGCGCGGCGGTGGTGACCGGCGGCGTCTCGGGCGCGATGAGCGCCTGGATCCTGGCCCCGGTGGCGGCCGCCTCGACCCTGTCGTCGCCGCGACGCCTGGCGGAGGGGGCCAGCCTCTCCCTGATCGGCGGCGCCGTGGCCGCCCTGACCCAGCTCTCGGGCCTGGCCCCGCCCGCGCCGACCGGACCGCTGGCCTTCATCCTGGGCTTCCTGTCGGTGGCCACCGTCGGGGTGGGCCTGGCCTCGGGCCTGATCCTCACCCACCGCCGGGCGGGCGAGCGCGACACCCGCAATGTGGGCGAGCTGAACACCCTGCAGACCCTGGTCGACGGCGCGCCGCAGCTGCTGCTGGTCGTGGCCAGCAACGGCCGCGTCAGGACCGTGCGCGGGGCCGCCCCGCGCGGCGTGGCCACCTCCAACCTCGTCAGCGAGGGCCTGGCCTCGGCCGCCGTGGCCGGCGACCGCCAGAAGGTCAGCGCCGCCCTGGCCTCGGCCCTGGACGGCGGCGAGGCCAGCGTCGCCTTCGCCCCGCTGCTGGACCCCACCCGCACCGTCTGCCTGGACCTGCGCCAGGTTTCGCCCGACCTGCTGGTCGGCGTCATGCGCGACGCCACGATCGAGCGGGCCCGCGAGACCGCCCTGCAGCAGGCCCGCGCCGAGGCCGAAGGCCTGGCCGCCGGCCGCGCCCGCTTCCTGGCCAATATGAGCCACGAGCTGCGCACGCCGCTGAACGCCATCATGGGCTTCTCCGACATCATGCGCGCGCGGATGTTCGGCCCGCTGACCGACCGCTACGGCGAATACGCCGAGCTGATCCACGAAAGCGGCCGTCACCTGCTGGACCTGATCAACGACGTGCTGGACATGTCCAAGATCGAGGCCGAGCGCTTCGAGCTGCAGCGCGGCGAGTTCGACGCCCGCGAGGCGGTGACCGCGGCCATGCGCCTGCTGCGCGTCCAGGCCGACGCGGCCGGGGTGCAGCTGCGCGGCGTGCTGCCGCCGGGCGAGTTGGAGGTCGACGCCGACCGCCGGGCCCTCAAGCAGATCGTGCTGAACCTGGTGTCCAACGCCCTGAAGTTCACCCCGCGCGGCGGCCAGGTGACGGTCACGGCCGACGGTCACGACGGCGAATTCGAGCTGGTGGTCGCCGACACCGGCGTCGGCATCAGCCCCGAGGACCTCGAGCGCCTGGGCCGTCCCTACGAACAGGCCGGCGGCGTCGACCAGCGCGCCAAGGGCACGGGCCTGGGCCTGTCGCTGGTGCGGGCCTTCGCCAAGCTGCACGGCGGCGAGATGAACATCGAAAGCCGCCTGGGCGCGGGGACCAGCGTCTCGGTCCGCATGCCGGTGCTGCTGCGCGCCTCGCGTCCGGCGATGGAGGCCCCGCTGCTGGAGCCCATGTCGCTGCCCGAGGTCGAACCGGACGAGGAACTGGGCCCGAACGTCGTGAAGTTCGCCCCGCCGCGGTAGGCGGCTCACTGACTTGCCCCCACCTGACCGCTTCGCGGTCTGTCCGCCCCCTTAGGGGGCGGAGGACGCGCGCACCTCTTCCCCCTGTGGGGGAAGACGATCGCGAAGCGATCCGTAGGGGGCAAGCGTTAGCCGCTTAGACGCTAACGCAGGAACGCCCGTCCCGCCGCGAAGTCCCCGACCTCCACATACGCTCGCCGCACGGTGTCCACGCCCGTCCGGCTGGTGAACACGAACTCCACCGTCGCCGCCTCGCGCGGGTCGAGCCGGCTCATGGCGTCGGCGGCCTCGCGGGGGAAGCGGAACGACAGGCCGGTCTTGGCGCCGGTCGGCAGCAGGGTGACGGGGGCCGTGTCGCGGGTCTCGGCGGCGAACACCCGGCTGGCGTTGCGCGGGGCGGCGTTGGCGGCCAGGCCCTTGGCGTTGCGGGCGTTCAGGTACGGTCCCTGGGTGCGCAGGGTGTCGCGCAGCACCAGGCGGGCGGCGTAGGGCTGGGCGTCGTCGGCGAAGGTCGCCACGGCCAGCATGTCGTTGGCCCGGCCCGACAGGCCGAAGACCAGCCGGTCGCGCCCGAAGCCGGCGGGCTGCGACAGCCGCCAGACCGGAATCGTCGCCGAGACCGAGCGGTCGGCCTGCCAGGTCGCCCGGTCGCCGGGATAGGTCATCCGCAGCATGGTCGAATAGCCGTCGAAGGCCTGGCGCACGCGGCCGGCGGCGGTCTGCATGTCCTTGGAGGCGCAGGCCGTGGCGCCGGCCTTGGCGCGGGCGCGCTGCTCCACAGCCTGGACCTGGACCTCGCTGGCGCCCGAACGCAGGGTCGCGCCGCGCGCCTGGGCGCGGGCGGCGTCCAGGGCCGAGCCCACGGCGGGCTTGAACAGCCGGCAGCGCGCGTCGGCCGAGGTCATCAGCGTGCGTTCGTAGAGCTGGTCGGCGGCGGTGGCGGCATGGGCCTGGCTCGACGCGCCCAGCCAGGCGGTCGAGACAAAAACTCCTAGCCACCGCGCCGTCATGACCGGCAGAGCCTTTCCCTTTCGAATGAAATTCGAAAGGGGCGAAAAGGCTCTACAGTAGGGGGACGAACGCGCGTAGGCGCGTTCGGCGGTCCTTCTTGACGTCATAATCTCGTATTCTGCGAGAGCGGTTTCAGCAGGCACCCTTAGGGCGCCGAGGTTGCGGTTCGGTTAGCGATGCTTCTTTCGACGGATATCTGGGTCGGGGCGCTGATCCGCCGCGCCGAACTGGGCGGGGCCTTCGCCACGGTGGCGCGCAAGGGCGACCCGCGGGCCGGCGCCGTGCTGGTCAAGGCCGTGGACCGCCGCGCCAACACCGCCAAGCTCTACAGCGAGGCCACGCGCGGCGACGGCGAGCGCTTCTGGATGCAGCCGGTGCGTTCCGACTTCGAGCCGGACCTGGACGCCTATGCCGAGCGCGCCGCGCGGATCGACCCGGACATCTGGGTGATCGAGATCGAGGACCGCGAGGGCCGGCATTTCCTGACCGAGCCGGTGGAGGCGGAGAAGGGGTAAGGGCTTAACGTCCGCCACGCTCTCCAAACCATCGTCATCCCGGGCCTTGTGCCCGGGGCCCCTTTATCCGCCGCAGGTGCTGAGGGGTGGCGCGCGGGCGCGCCAAAGCGCTTCACGTGCGAACTGAACCAGGGGTCCCGGGCACAAGGCCCGGGATGACGGTTCTGTTTGGGAAGCGAAGTCCGGCCCGCTTCGCCCTCACTCCCGCCGGAACGTCGCCACCAGCACGTCTCGCCGCGCCGGAGCGCCCGGCTCCAGCGGGTGGATGGCCGTCACGCCGTGCAGCACGCGGTGGTCGTCCAGGAAGACGGTGTCGCGGGGTTGTTCCAGGGTGAACGCCCCCAGGCGCGCGCCGTCGCCCGAGTAGATGTCGGTGACGCCGCTGGCCACGTTGCAGCGCTCGACCAGCATGACGATCACCCAGTCGACGCCGTCGCGGTGCGCGCCTTCGGGTGTGGGCTGGCCGGCCTCGCCGTCGCCGGCCTCGATGCGGAACTGGTGCAGCTCCACGTGCCAGCGGGCGGGCGGATCGGCCGTCAGGGGATGGAACAGCGCCAGGCCCTGGGCCAGCACGGCCCGGGTCACCGGGTGGTCGGCGACGGCGTCGGTGATCGGCTCGAACCAGCGCTGCACCCCGCCGTTCAGGCTGTTGTAGTCGCGGCTCTGGTAGTGGGGCTGATGCGGCTTGCGCGCGACGCCGCTTTCAGGGGACGCCGAGAACGCCGCGAACCGCCGCCGCCGGTAGCGGCCGCCGTCGGCCATGAAGCGGTCCAGTCCCAGGTCGTTCCAGCTATCGGCGAAGCTGTCCCACCCGGCCACGGCCTCGGGACCCAGCAGGGCGTCGGCCTCGGCCGGGGGCACGCGGCGGAAGCCCGTGTCCCTCAGGTCGGCGGCGATGTCGCGCGCCAGGGCGACGGAGGCGGTCGTGTCGGACGGGATCAAGCTTGGCCTCCGGCGGGACGAGCCTTCCAGATGGGGCGCGAAGGCCGCCGCGCCAAGCCTTCTTCCGTGTCCAGAGGGTTATCCAGGAATCCCAAATCTTACCCCGTTAACCCTGCTCCTAAACCTGACCGAAAGCACGATGCGGCAGGGTGACGCACGTCTCCCCGACGAATCTCATCAGCCGCCGCGAGGCCCCGGCAAGGTTCCTATGCTCTTCCTGCTCAACGACGTCGTTCTCAGCCTCGACGCGGCCGAACTGGCCCCGCCGCTCACCAGCGAACGTTTCGCCAAGGTGTCGCTGAACTATGTCGCCAAGCTGGGCCAGGAACTGTACGCGGCCGAGCCGCTGCTGCACCACAAGGACCTCGAGAAGGCCCAGCGCCTGGCCGCCCTGATCATCGCCAAGCAGCCCACCGTCAACGCGGCCCTGTTCATCGCGCCGTCGCGCGGTTGCCTGGTCGAGCAGGTGCAGGTGCGCTATGCGCAGCTGAGTCCGGAGATCATGGGGGCGCTGTTCTCGCGCCAGAAAGCCGGCATCCTGACCAACCTGGAAGCCGACCGGCACGTGTGGCGGCGTCTGGCGGCCTGACCGCCGCGCGTCATCCCGCGCCCTGGGGGCCTCGTTCCGGCCCGGGTGTTCTGGTCGCCTAGAGGAAGGCGATCAGGCTGAACAGCCAGCTCAGGATCATCGCCACGATCACCAGGCCGGCGAACGCGACGCCGAAGCAGAGGGCGTTGCCTTGAGGGGTGCAGGCGCCGCGCTGATGGCGGGGCTCGTGGACCATAGCCATTGTCGTTTCCTCGCTCGTGGTCGCTCCTCTGACGGAAGCTGTCCACAGTAACGTGAGCATGACTCCAAAACCCCGCACTGACTAGGGTTGTTCCCGGATTTTCAGAAGTTCGGTATGGGCCACGATGTCGCGGCGTCGGGGTGACCCGGAGTCACCCTTGCGCCTGGTAGCGCTCACCGATTAGTTTCGACGTCAAGTTGTGAGGAGGCGTGTTCTTGGGGGGATATCGAGGGGGACGGCGCGGTGCGTCGGCGCTGGCCATGGCCGGCGTGCTGGCGGCCGGAGTCCTGGCGGCGGGGTCGTCGGCGCGGGCCGAATGGCTGCGGGCCGAAAGCGATCACTTCGTGATCTACGGCCGCAGCGAGAAGTCGGTGCGCGAATACGCGACCCAGCTGGAGGACTTCGATTCCCTGCTGCGTCGCCTGCACGGCCGTCCCAAGGACGAGGTCACGCCCCGCAAGCTGCCGGTCTATCTGGTCTCGGGCCTGGGACAGCTGAAGCGCGTGCTGCCCGACGCCAGGGAGGGCATGGCCGGGGTCTATCTGTCGTCGGTGCCCGAGGTCTTCGTGGTGGCGATCCGCGACGGCGGGGGCGAGGCCGACCAGAACAAGGGCGACGACACGGTGCTGCACGAATACGTGCACCACTTCATGCTGCAGTACTATCCCAGCGCCTATCCGGCCTGGCTGGTCGAGGGCTACGCCGAATATTACATGACCGCCGACCTGGCCAAGTCGCGCATGGTGGTGGGCGGGGTGAACAGCGGGCGGGCCTACAGCCTGACCGAGCCGGGCGGCTGGATCCCGATGCAGGACGTGCTTGGCAAGCGCCCCGGCGCCCTGAAGGAGCGCGAGGTCTACGCCTACTACGCCCAGGCCTGGCTGCTGACCCACTACATCCTGTCCGATCCCGAGCGGCACAAGCTGCTGGCGCCGTATCTGGAGGCGGTGCGCGGCGGCGACGATCCGGTGAAGGCCTGGAAGAAGGTCTATGGCGACGAGCCGGATGAGCTGCGCCGCAAGCTGCGGATTTATATGAGCAAGCCGATCCCGGCGGGCGCGCTGACGCGCACGGCGGCGGCGGACCCGGTCATCACCGTGACCCACCTCTCGCCCGGCGCCGACGACCTGCTGCTGGAGGGCCAGCGGCTGAAGCTGGGCGTGGCGAAGGACGATCAGGCCGAGACCCTGCGCGACATCCGCGCGGCCGCCGCCAAGCGGCCGAGCGACCGGTTCAGCCAGCTGGTCCTGGCCCGGGCCGAGACGACGTTCGGCGACCGCAAAGCCGGCGAGACGATCCTGAACGCGCTGCTGACCGCCAATCCCAAGGACGAGGAAGCCCTGATCGCCCTGGGCGAAAGCCGCCTGGCCGCCGGGGAGGACGACCCGGCCCAGCGCGAGGCCGACTTCGCCCAGGCCGGCAAGCTGTTCGCCCGGGCCTTCAAGATCAATCCGGACAATCCCGAGACCCTGCACGGCTATGTCGAGGCCCACAGCCTGGAGCCGATGACCGACGCCCTGGCCGACATCCGGGTGCGGGCGGTGGTCCTGGCGCCCCAGGTCGGCCATCTGCGCCTGGACGCCGCCCACGCCCTGATCGAGGTCAAGGACACGGCCATGGCCAAGCTGGTGCTGACGCCGCTGGCCAGCAATCCGCACGGCGGCGGCGAGGTCGAGGCGGCCCAGGCCCTGCTCAAGACCATCGATCCCAAGGCCGCCGACTCCGAGAAGGCGCTGGCGCCGGCGCCCTAGGACTGTTCTCAAAATTCAGCTTCGTTTAGCGTGACGGCTTGGTTCGGGGGTGTTTGTCGTGAAGTTTTCTGGGTGCGCCCGCATCGTGTCGGGTGTTGTGCTGCTGGCCGCCGCCCTGGCCGGCCCGGCCTGGGCGGGCGAGACCTGGACCAAGGCCGAGACCCGCCATTTCATCGTCTACAGCGACGGCGACGTCAGCGCCCTGCGCAAGTCGGCCGAAACCCTCGAGTCGTTCGATGACCTGTTCTGGACCCTGTACGGCCTCGAGCCGCCCAGCGAGCCCGAAGCCAAGCTGAAGGTCTACATGGTGGGCAGCGTCGGCGACCTGCGTCGGGTCTCGCCGGACATCGGGCCCAATGTCGCGGGCTTTTACCTGGCCTCGCCCGACGAGACCTTCGCCGTGTCGCTCCGGGGCGCGGGCCAGACGGTGCTGCAGCACGAATATGTCCACCACCTGATGCTGCGGCACTTTCCGGCGGTCTATCCGGCCTGGTTCGTCGAGGGCTACGCCGAGTACCTGATGACCGCCGACATCAAGGGCAAGAGCGCCGACGTCGGCAAACCCGACGAGGGACGTCAGTACGACCTGACGAACAACAAGTGGCTGCCTTGGGCGGACGTGCTGAGCGAAGAGGTTTCGGGCATTTCCGAAACCAAGCGCTTCCAGTTCTACGCCCAGGCCTGGCTGCTGACGCACTATTTCCTTAGCGAGCCGGCGCGTATGCCGCAGTTCCAGGCTTATATCGCCGCGATCTCGAACGGCGAGAAGTCGGTCGACGCCATGACCAAGGCCACCGGCCTGACGCCCCAGGCGTTCGACAAGACGCTGCGTCTCTACTACGCCGGCCGGGCTCACTACCGCGAGATCGACCGCTCCAAGCGCCCCAAGCCCGAGGTCGTCGTCACGCCGATGCCGCCCTCGGCCGAGCTGATGCTCGAGGACCTGGACGTGCGCACGGGCGTGCCCGACGACTCCAAGGTCGCGCTGCTGGCCGACATCCGCGCCCGGGCAGCCCGCTATCCCGGCGACGCCTTCGCCCAGGTCGCGCTGGCCCGCGCCGAAATCGTGCTGGGCGATCCCACCGTCGGCGCGGCCATCCTCAAGAAGCGGCTGGCCGCCGATCCGCGCGACGTCGAGGCCCTGGCGCTGGAGGCCCAGCGCCTGGTGGCGGCCGGCGACGCCGACCCCGCCCACCAGCAGGCCGACTACGACCAGGCCGGGGCGCTGCTGGCCCAGGCCTTCAAGCTGGACCCGACGCGCTACCAGACCCTCTACGCCTTCGCCGAGACCCGCCGGCTTGACCCGCACTATCCGTCGGACAACGCCCTCCAGGCGCTGCTGATCTCGTTCAAGCAGGCGCCGCAGGTGGCGACGATCCGCCTGGAAACGGCGCGCGCCCTGATCGCGCGCGGCAAGAAGGCCGAGGCCAAGGCCCTGCTGCAGCCCCTGGTCAATGATCCCCACGGCGGCGGCGCCGCCGAGGCGGCCAAGGCCCAGCTCAAGTCCATCGAAGAGGGTGACAAGGCGGCCTCGGGGAGCTAACCCCCGGGGATGAGCACCTCCCTCGCCCTCGAGGCCGCCCGTCGGCGCACCTTCGCCATCATCAGCCACCCCGACGCCGGCAAGACCACCCTGACCGAGAACCTGCTGCTGGCCGGCGGGGCCATCCGCGCGGCCGGCGCCGTGCGCGCCCGCGGCCAGGCCCGCCGCACCCAGTCCGACTGGATGAAGATCGAGCGCGAGCGCGGGATCTCGGTGTCGGCCAGCGTCATGACGTTCGACCACGACGGCCTGATGTTCAACCTGCTGGACACCCCGGGCCACGAGGACTTCTCGGAAGACACCTACCGCACCCTGACCGCCGCCGACGCGGCCATCATGGTGCTGGACGCCGCCAAGGGCATCGAGCCCCAGACCCTGAAGCTGTTCGAGGTGTGCCGCCTGCGCGACATCCCGATCATCACCTTCATCAACAAGATGGACCGCGAGGCCCAGGACCCGTTCGAACTGCTGGACGAGGTCTCGTCGAAGCTGGCCCTGGACCCCGCGCCGCTCTACTGGCCGGCCGGCTCGGGCGGGCGCTTCAAGGGCATGCTGGACCTGCGCGGCCAGAAGTTCATCCCCTACGCCAAGAAGAGCTCGACCGACGAGGAGGGCCATCCCGATGCGGTGGCCCTGAAGTCGAACGCCGTGGTGCAGTACCTCGACCCCGAGGAACTGGCCGAGGTGGAGGAGGGCGCCATGCTGGTGTCCGAGGCCGCCAAGCCGTTCGACGTGCAGTCGTTCCTGGAAGGCCACATGACGCCGGTGTTCTTCGGCTCGGCCCTGCGCCATTTCGGCGTCAACGAGCTGCTGGCCGGCATCGGCAGCTACGCCCCCGCGCCGCATCCGGCCAAGGTCAGCAAGGGCGGCGTCGACACCCACGTGGCCCCCGGCGACAGCGAGGTCTCGGGCTTCGTGTTCAAGGTCCAGGCCAACATGGACCCCAATCACCGCGACCGGATCGCCTTCCTGCGCCTGACCAGCGGCCGCTTCACGCGCGGCATGAAGCTGAAGGCCCAGAACACCGGCAAGGCCATGAGCGTCAACGCGCCGATCATGTTCTTCGCCAGCGACCGCGAACTGGCCGAGGACGCCTTCGCCGGCGACGTGATCGGCATTCCCAACCACGGCGTGCTGCGCGTGGGCGACAGCCTGTCGGAGAGCGGGACCCTGCGCTTCGCCGGCCTGCCCAACTTCGCCCCGGAAATCCTGCGCCGCGTGCGCGTGAAGGACCCGCTGAAGGCCAAGCACCTGAAGAAGGCGCTGGAGGGCCTGGCCGAGGAGGGGGTGACCCAGCTGTTCCGCCCTATGATCGGCAGCTCCGACTTCATCGTCGGCGCCGTGGGCCAGCTGCAGTTCGAGGTCATGGCCGACCGCCTGGGCAACGAATACGCCCTGGACGTGATCTTCGAAGCCGCCCCCTACGCCGAGGCCCGCTGGATCAGCGGCGACCGCGCCGACGTCGAGGACTTCACCAACAAGCACCGCTCGGCCATGGCCCACGACATCGACGAACAGCCGGTGTTCCTGGGGAAGTCGTCCTGGGAGATCGGCTATGTGGCCGAACGCTTCCCGAAGGTGCGGTTCGAGCGGACGAAGGAGCGGGGGTAGGGGGGCAGTCGTCTGACCCCGTTTCTTCAGCCTTCGGCCTGCCGTCTCAAGATGCCTGAAATGGTCAGGATCGTCAGGGACGAGACGATCCAGCCCAGCATCGAATAGCTGGCCAGGGCGGCGCGCCAGGGCCAGGCGTCGGCCCGCGTGGTCACCGCGCACTTGCTCTCCTGGCGCAGGTCCAGCGCCGGCACGAACACGTCCAGGGCATAGACGATGGGCTCGATCTGCGCCCCGCAGTCCAGCTCGCTGGTCGTCGCGCCGCTGCCGCCGGGCGCGTCGAAGCGGGCTTCCTTGTCGACCGCGACCGGATTGACGGGCATGGCGTCGACGACCAGGACCGACGGGATTGCCGTCGGCAGACGAGAGACGAAGGGCGCGACGGGCGGAGGCTTGTGGGGATCCAGCCCGTTGTCGGCCACGTAGACGCCGATCGAGCCGACCAGGATGAAAGCCAGGAACACGTTGATGGCCCGCACGGGGCTCATGCCGTAGTCGAACAGCAGGCCGTAGCACCAAAGGGCGGGGCGCAGCAGGACGAATGTCTTGAGCTTGCGCTCCAGGTCCAGCCGGGCCCGGGCGATCCGACGGGCTTCGGCATAGAGGCCTTCCCCCCGGAAGTAGCGGGCCAGCCGTTCGTAGGGCTCGGGGCGGTATTCCTCGGGCCGGGGCTTGCGGTCCTTGTACTGTCGCCCCAGCCACTGGATGCGCCCCTCCGCCAGGGTGGGCGCGATCCGCCATTCGCGGAAGCAGACGATGGCGATGGTCAGGGCGAGCGCGGCCAGGCCGTAGAGCGGAAGGGCCGTCCGCTTGGTGTCGAACGCCAGGAGCGCGATCTCGCCCAGGATCAGGACCAGCGGCGCGAAGGTCGCCACCGATTGCGGCAGCCATCGCTGCAGCACCTCTTGAAGCTCGAATATTGGCAGCTTGCGGTCGTCGGGGGGCGAGGGCGAGGGCAGGCGCTCGGCATCGGCCAGGCGACCGTAGGCGAAGCCCTCCATGTCGATCTTGCAGCAGGCGACGCCGCTTCCCCCGGAATCATCCAGCGTGCCCACCCGCGCGAAACTCAGATCGAGCTTGGCCGGGGAAACTGGCCGGGGCGCGAACAGCGCTCGCCAGTCCTGTTCCCTCAGCTTTTGGACGCCGTCCCGGAGGCCCTGAAGGAAGGACAATTTCTTCTTGGACTCAACCGGTGACGCCAGGGCCAGGAGCAGCCGATCCTCGATCTCGGCCTGTTCAAGACTGATGGCGCCGTCCGTGAGGCTGGCTCGGATCTCGAGGTTGCCGCGCACTTTCGCGTGCCCGAAATTCAGCTGCTCGACCTTGACCTGTGGTGGAAGCATGATGTCGACATGCCCGCCAACCTCCAGTTGGGCGGCCCTAAGAAAATGAATGTGGGCCCCCTGCATTTGGAGGTCGCATTCGATTTCGGCTCCAACCAGGTTTGCTCGGCCCAGAACTTCGAACGGCATGGTCGGATCGTGCTGGGACAGGAAGGCGCTGCCCGCGATCTCCGCGCCCTGGATGTTGAAGTCGCCCTTCATCTGGGCGCCGACCATGTAGAGATTACCCGTGATCTGCGCGCCGGCCAGGTTGATGAGGCCGTCGGCTCGCGGTCGCAACGGCCGTTTCCACAGGGCGGCCTTGTCTCTCCAGATGCCGAGCCTGAACTCGCCGCCGGTCACCAGATTGGGAGCGACGATTCCGGATTCCAGAAGCGCGCCATCGGCCTCGAAATTGCGGCCGACCTT
The DNA here is from genome assembly GCF_056665975.1 of Caulobacter sp. 05T431. NCBI lineage: Bacteria > Pseudomonadati > Pseudomonadota > Alphaproteobacteria > Caulobacterales > Caulobacteraceae > Caulobacter > Caulobacter sp. 05T431. The sequence continues at coordinate 266,280 of NZ_JBFTKU010000002.1, forward strand.
GGTGGTGTGCAAATAGATATCGCCCTTGGCCCTGAAGGGCAGGCCCTCCTCCTTGCCGTTGATGCGGCCTTTCCAGCAGCGAAGGAACGCGTCGCCGCCGATGTCGCAGTTGCTGACGATGACTTCGCCCCGCACGTCGGCGCCCGACATGTCGAACGTTCCGCGAATCCGGGCTCCAAGCAGCCATATGTTGCCGTTCGCGGTGAAAGGCTGGGCGTCCTGGCCCTGAGCGTTGAAGGGGCGAAGCGCGAGAATGCCGCCGATATCGCCGCCTTGTCCTTCAAGCGCCGTTCCTTCCGAAGCGGTGATCGTTCCGCCGTCGATCCGCACGTCGCCGCCGACCTGATTGATCTTCACGCCGCCCACCGCCACGAATCCGGGGCGCAGCTCCAGGCAGTCGCGCACGTGGGCGTCGCGAAGATTGAGGGCGAAGCGGGCCAACTGGCCGCCGCGTTCCGCCGGCGTCCGCCCGCCGGCGGCCAGGCGGGCGGACGCGGCGACGATGCTGCCGTCGATCCGCGAACCTTGCAGTTCCACCCAGCAGCACGCCGCGCCTTCACAGCCGGTGCGGGCCGTGGCGGTCTCCGCGGAGAAGACGTCCGACAGGTCAAGGTCGCCATCCAGGCACAGTCCGGGCGCTTCGAGGTGGACGATGGCGCTGCCCTTCAGCGACAGGCGACGCAGCTTGCCGCCGGTCAGGCGAATGGGGCGCGGGATGTGGCAGTTCTCCAGCGCGAGGGGCGGCAGGGGCGCGCCGTCCCACGTGGCGGCGTCGCGCAGGTCCAGATCCTCATCGCCCTGCTCGACGATCGCGCCCACCAGCCGCAAGCCGCCGGGGGTGATCTCGATACGTCGGGGCGCGGCGCCCTCGGTCGTGACCACCGGCAAGCCGAAGAGCAGCCGACGCAGGGCCGCCGGGCGCACGGTCCTGGACGCCTTCGACGTCTTGCCGCTGAGGTCGCAGACCTCCCCCTCGGCCATGGCCGCGGCCAGGGCGCGTTCCGCGCCATTGAGCCTGTAGTTCGCCAATCGCCACCCCCGCGCGTTGCGAGCCTCAGCTTAACTATAAAGTGTATGGCGCGGGAAGCCTCAAATCGCGGGGTTCTCAGGCGGGCGCCGTCTCACAGCGTCGCGTAATATCCCAGGTCGGCCCGATGCCCGCCGCTCCCGACGCCCCCCATCGCCACCGCCTTCCCGTCCATCACCGCCTTGAACGCCGTCTTGAACGCGGCCATCTCCTCGGGCGTCCCCACCGAGACCCGCACGGCGTTGGGCCAGATGGGCCAGGTGCGGCCGATATAGACGTTCTGGGCCTTCATCGCCGCGATCACGCCCTTGCCGTCGCGGCCGGTGTCGATCATGAAGCAGTTGGTCTCGGGCGCACCGATCACCTTGTAATTGTTGGCTTTCAGCCAGGCCAGGGTGTCGCGGCGGGTGTCGCCGATGATCTTCTTGCGCTCGGCGACCAGGCCCTTGTCCTCCAGCGAGGCGCGGGCGGCGGCCGAGCCGGTGATCGGCATGGCGTTCTGGCCGTAGGGCTTCAGCCTGGCCAGCAGGTCGGGCCGCCCCACCGCGAAGCCGCAGCGGATGCCGGCCATGCCGTAGATCTTGGAAAAGGTCCGCAGCACGATCAGGTCCTTGCCGGCGGCCACCAGGTCGAGCGCGTCCTGGGCGTCGGACAGGTGGATATAGGCCTCGTCGACCAGCAGGATCGAGCCGGCGGGCTTGTTGTCCAGCGCCCAGACGATGTCCTGCTTGGCGGTGGTCGTGCCGGTCGGGTTGTTGGGATTGCAGATGTAGATGACGCCGGCGTTCGGATCGGCGGCGACCATCGCTTTGACGTCGTGGGCGTAGTCGGCGGTCAGCGGCACCTTCACGACCTTGGCCTGGCTGGTCTTGGTCGCGTACATGCCCGCCTCGTAGGACGGGTCGGCGGTGACGAAGCTGCGGGTCGGCGAGGTGAAGGCCAGGACGCTGTAGTGCAGCGGTTCGGACGAGCCGGCGTAGACCGCCACGTTCTCGAGCTTCAGCCCGTTCTGGGCGGCGAAGGTCATGGCCAAGAGTTCGGTCTCGCCGTTGCGGTCGTAGCGCCCGCCCAGCGGGGCCATGCGGGCGATGGCGTCGCAGGCGGCCTTGGACGGGCCCAGCGGGTTCTCGTTGGCGTTGATCAGCACCGCGCCGGGCGGTGGGATGTTCGGGCCCTGGCCGTGCAGGGCCAGGCCGGTGGGCGGCGCGCCGGGCTTGGCCGGGTCGGCGGCGCGCGCCAGGGCGGCCTCGGTCAGGATCGGCGTGGCGGCCGCCAGGGCCGCGGCCCGCAGGAAGAACCGGCGACCCATCGTCGGGGCGTTCGCCGGCTGGTCGGATTGACGCTGATCCATGGTGGTTCCCCGCGCATTGTGTGCGCCCGCCTGCCACGGGCTTGTCCAGCACAAGCCCTGGCGTCGGCGAGGGCAAGAGCCGAGCCCGACGTTGCATCGGCTTGCCCGCCGCTTGGGCAAAGGTCGTACCGCGGAAGGCCGCCGGGGCGGCGATTGCCTGAAGTCCCGCCGTTCGCCACGGTTGCTGTGCAGCTTCAATTCTACTTGACCGCGCATCGGCGCGGGCCGACCCTCCTGCGTTCGTCCGCGCGATTGAAGGGTCGTCTGGAGTGATGCGGGATCAGGGCAAGGGCGGGAGCGGCTGGACGGGGCGTCCGGCGGGACGCCTGATCGGCGGCCTGGCCGCGAGCCTGCTGCTGGCGCTGGCCGGGCCGGCCATGGCGTTCCAGTCCAGGACGACGCCGGTGGTCACGACCAGCCCGGCGGCCGTGGGGCCCAAGACCTATGCCGAGTGCGTGCGCGCCTACGCCAACCGGCCGGACGCGGCGACCACCTGCGCGCGCCTGTTCCCGGCCACGGCGCCCGCCGCCTCGACCCCGTCGACCTACACGCCGCCCGCCACCACGCCCGCCTCGACGCCCACGCCCACGGAGACGACCCAGCCGGTCGACATCACGCCCCAGCTGAACAAGCTGATCGACGCCTGGAAGAACCGGCCCAAGACCACGCCCAAGCCGCCCGCCGATCCCCTGGCCGTGATCCCCGACATCCAGGCCAAGTGCGGCGCCTATGCCGGCGCGCCTGAACGGTGGCGGCGCTGCGTCGCCGACGAGTGGCGGACGGCGGGGTTGAAAGGGCAGCCGCCGCTGGTGCTGCAGAACCCTCCCGCCGTCGAGCCGGCGCCATACCAGCCGCCGGTCCAGCCGCCGGTCACCACCCCGCCGCCGGTTGCGCCCCCTCCGGTCGTCCAGTCCGCGCCCCCGGTCCAGACGCCGCCGCCGCTGACGCCGGAGACGGTGGAGCCCGAGCCCATGGTCGCCGCGCCGGTCGCCGTGCCCGAACCGCCGCCGGCCGCGATCGTCCCGCCCCCGCCGGCGCCGCCCCCGGCGGTGGTGCCGCCACCGACGCCCGCGTCTCCGGCGACGCCGATCTGGTTCTGGCTGGCGGCCCTGGTCGCCGCGGCCGGCGCGGGCTTCGGCGTGGCCAAGCTGCTGACCCGGGCGCGGCCGTCGCGCCCCGCCAAGGTCGCCCCCGCGCCGCCCTGTCCGGAGATCGCCCTGGTCGCCGACCCCGGCGTGGTGGTCTTGACGCCCGCCGGTCCGCCCCGGGCCGGCATGGCGGTGTCGCTGCGCTTCGAGCGGGCCGCCGACCGCGACGCCGTGCGGCTGGACTATCCCACGCTGGAGACCACGCCATGACCGATGCGACCGCGAACCCCGCCGTCGCCGGGACCACCTGGCGGGCCCTGTTCGCCGAGGACGGCGGCGATCCGCTGGACGTCCTCAAGGACGCGCCGCCCCTGACCCAGGCCATCTCCGACGCCGCCCACAAGTTCCCCAGCACCTGCTGGGACGACGTCGAGACCGGCTGCCGCGACGAGGTGGGCAAGCTGCTGGACCTGTCGGTGGAGCGGGTGCTGTTCGATGGCTGGATGAAGCTGGAGCGCTTCAAGAAGTGCGTCGAGGAGTCCAAGGCCCGGCCTGACGACGCCTTCTTCCAGGACCTGGACGACCACCAGATCGCCTCCACCCACAAGCCCCGCATCGAGCTGAGCTACGGCGCGGTCAAGGTGGCCGACCTGGACTTCGAGATCGAGCTGGCCCTGAAGATCAAGGGCGTGCGGCTGGAGGTGCGCGGCGGCAAGGTGGTCTGCGCCACGGCCGGCGTGTTCGCGGCCAGCGCCAAGCTGTCGCTGCATGACCAGGTGCTGGTCGAGAAGGGGACGCCGGAGTTCTCGGCCCCGACCAGGATCCGGTTCGCCTGATCGACGTCGCCGTCTTGTCGCCGTGGGCGACCGGCGTTCGCCCTTTTGCCACGCTTGGCTTTTTCGCGTCCCGGGAAGCGGCTAGGACAGGAGCCGCAACCCGGAGACTCCCATGCCCGCCAACGCGCCGCTCGCCATCGGACTGGTCGCCCACGACGACAAGAAGGCGGCGCTGGTCGACTGGGCGGTGGCGCACCAGGCCTTCCTGGCGCGGCACAGGCTGTACGCCACGGGCACCACGGGCGGGCGCATCCTGCAGGCCCTGCCGGACCTGGACCTTACCCGCCTGAAGAGCGGTCCGCTGGGCGGCGACCAGCAACTGGGCGCCCTGCTGGCCGAGGGGCTGCTGGACCTGCTGGTGTTCTTCGTCGACCCGCTGTCGCCCCAGCCGCACGACGTCGACGTCAAGGCGCTGATCCGCATGGCCACCCTGGCCAACATCCCGTTCGCCTGCAATCCGGCGACGGCCGACCTGATCGTGGCGGGACGCTGAGTTGACCAGGCGGGGGACCTGGGCGGCGATCGGCGTCCTGGCGCTGGGGCTGGCCGGCTGCGGTCGCGGCTTCCCAGACGGCTCCCTGAAGGAAGCCCGACTGACCCGGGGCGACTGCTTCTGGGCCTGTCCGGTCTATTCCGTCACGGTGCATGCCGACGGACGCGTCGTCTATGACGGGAGCAAGAACGTGTTGGTCCTGGGGCGGCACGAGGGACGCGCCGCGCCGCGGGACGTGGCGCGGGTGCTGGCGGCGGCCCGCGCGGCCGATTTCTATCGTTTGCGCACCTTCTACTTCGCCCAGATCAGCGACACGCCCATCAACAGCGTGAGGGTCAGGATCGGCTGGCGGACGAAGATGATCTGGGATCGCGGCGGTGAATACGCCTGCATGCCCGCGACGGTGTCGGCCCTCGAGGACGCCATAGACCAGGCGGCGGGGGCGGAGCGCTGGGCGTCGGGCGACGCCTCGACCCTGTCGACCCTGCGCGCGGAAGGCTACGATTTCGGCTCGGCCGACGCCACGCGGATGCTGGACGCGGCCCTGACCTTCGGCGCGCCGGACGACCTGATCCTGGCCCTGATCGAGGGCGGGGCCCTGAAGACCCAGGCGGCCAAGGACAAGGCGTTGGGCGTGGCCGTCGACGGCGGCCGGGCCGCCGTGGTGCGGAGCCTGCTGGGCGCCGGCGCCCGCATCGGCGGTCCCGACCGATCCGGCAAGACGCTGCTGGGTCGGGCCGCCGGCTTCGATCCGCGCGACACGGCGCCGGGGAGGGCGTTCGGCGATGGGGGCGAGACGGTGCGCGCGCTGCTGGCGGCCGGCGCCGACGTCCGCGCGAAGGACACGTTGGGCGCCACGGCCCTGCACTACGCCGCCACCCCGGGCGCGGTGTCGGCGTTGCTGTCCGCCGGGGCCGACAAGGAGGCCCGGGCCGGCGGAGACTCCACGCCGCTGATCTATGGCGCCCTGGGCGAAGACGCCGCGCTGGCGCTGATCGCGGCCGGCGCCAACCCGGATGCGAAGGACGAGGACGGCGAAGGCCTGGCCCATGTCGCCGCGCTCGAGGACTGGCCGCGCGTCCGCGCCTGGCTGGCGGCGCACGGCAAGCCTGTCGAGCCGCCGAACCGGGTGGGCGAAACGATGAAGGCGCATCGCTTCGGCGGGCGCTGCTGAGGGCCTAGCCCGGGAACTTCATCAGGTTGGGCCGGGGGATCGCGGCCTTGAAGGTCCCGCGTGTCTTGGCGGTGTCCAGGCCGAAGTCTGCCCAGGCCTTGAGGAAGCCGGCGACGGGCGTGGCGTCCGACAGCGGCGCCAGGCTGAGCACGGGCCGGGCGGCCAGCAGGGCGCGGGCGGCGGCCCAGGCCTCGGGCTCGGCCGTGGCCCAGGCGCCGTCGGCGGTCACCAGTTCGGCGGCCAGGTCCGGATCGGCGAAGTGCAGGGTGACGGCCGTGTCGGCCGGCAGGTCGGCCACCGCCCCCAGCGCCTCGATCACCCCGGTCAGCACCATCTTGATCCCGGTGGTCCGGCGCTCGCCGCCGGCCGCGCCCGCCAGGCTCCCGTCGGCGTTGCGCCGCACGTGGGCCCAGCCGCCATAGCCGGGATCGGGTTTGCAGAGCGAGGCGGTCCAGAGGTCGACGGAAGCGGTCATGGCCCCTGTTTAGAGCCGGTCCGGAGGGCTGGCCAGAGGGGAGGGCGGCCGCGTGACGAACGGTGTTCTTCCAGGCATGCTCGCGTCGCGCACATCGAGTCGGAGGCCACCATGCTGGATCTCGTTTTGGCCGTCCTGCACCACCTGCTGATCCTGTCGCTGGCCGGGCTGATGATGGCCGGCTTCGTGCTGGTCCGGTCGGGCTTAAGCGGCGGGGCGCTGAAGACCCTGGGCGGGATCGACGCCAGCTACGGCGGCACGGCGGTGCTGATCCTGATCGTAGGCTTCAGCCGGGTCTTCCTGGGCGCCAAGGGGCCGGACTTCTATCTGCACAACCCGGTGTTCTGGGCCAAGATCACCGCCTTCGCCGTCGTGGGGCTGCTGTCGATCGCCCCGACCATCGCCATCCTCAGATGGCGCAAGCAGGCCGCCGCCGACCCGGCCTTCGTCCCGTCCGACGCCGACGTCGCCAAGGTGCGCAAGGTGATGCTGACCGAGCTCCTGGTCTTCGCCCTGATCCCGATCTTCGCCGCCGCCATGGCGCGCGGCTACGGCCTCTAGCGTCATTCGGACCCCGGTCGGGCGAGGGCTCGGCGGCGGGGTTGGAACAGAAGGTAAACGCGATCTTAAAAACTATGGTTAACGTCATTTTCACTTGAGTGAACAATGTTCTAACAAGTGCGGCGACGCTCGCCTCCCGGATTGGAACGGGTAAGCAAGAAGTGTGCCAAATCGGAGCAAAAACAGGGATTTGGCTGGTTTTCGGAACGAAGTGTAAACACGCTCCAAATATTTATGGTTAACGCCATCTTCAGACCTATTAACCGCTTGTTAAGTGCGTTGGCTCCGGCTTTGCTACTCGTGCGTTGAACCCTTGCCGGACGTCCCGGTGTGGGACGTTCCGTGTGCGGAGTGCGCAGCGATGTTTGATTTCGGTCGTGATCTGAAGAAGCTCTTTGGAGTCGACGCCGGGGCGCCCGCCAGGGCGGCGGCGCATCGCGACGGACTGACGGGCGGCGACACCTCGCTGCTGGAGCTGCTGGACCTGCGGCTACTGGTCAACGAGGCCCGCTCGGCCGACGTGGCCGCCGGCCGGATCGGCGCCAAGGATCGCGGCCACCGCCTGCTGGAAGCCGCTGTGGTCTGGCGCGAACTGGCCCGCCGCTCGGGCGACGCCGCCGCCCTGCGCAAGGGCGCGGCCCAGGCCGAGGCCGCCGCCAAGATCTTCGAAGCCGAGCACAAGACCGACAGCCTGGCCGCCGCCCGCTGCGAGCAGGCGACCCTGGCGGTGCTGGGCGCCGACCTGTTCGGCGACGAGGGGCTGCACGCCGCCGCCGGCGCCACCCTGACCCTGGCCAAGACCGCGCCGGGCCACCGCTGCGCCATGGCCGAGGCCCTGCTGGCCGGGCTGGAGGGCCGCGTGGCCCTGGGCGAGAACGACATCGACCGCGCCCTGGCCGCCGCCGAGGCCTTCGAGGCGCCGCTGCGGGGCCTGTCGGCCGCGCGCCGGGTCAAGGGCGGCGCCTCGCGTCTGCTGCTGGCCGACCAGCGCGCCGCCCGCGTCGAACTGCTGCTGGCCTGCGCCGCCCGCCTGAAGGACCGCGCCCTCACCGAGGTGGCGCTGAATGAGGCCAAGGAGGCGGAGGCCGGCCTGGATTCTGATTTCGAACCTTTGGCCTGGTCGCGTCTGGAGTCCCTGCGCGGGGCGGCCCTGGTGCAGCTGGGCGAGCTGGACGGCGAGATCAATCATATCGCCGACGGCGTCGAGGCCCTGGCCGCGGCGCTGGAGCCGGTCACCGCCGACCACAGCCCGATGGACTGGGCGCGCGGCCAGGCCGCCCTGGGCGCCGGCCTGCAGGCGATGGGCGAGGCCACCACCTCGGACCGCTGCTTCGAACGGGCCGTCACCTGCTACGACCGCGCCTCGCACATCCTCAAGACCCAGCCGGCCCTGGCCCTGCGCGCCGTGGTCGCCAACAACCGCGCCCTCAGCCTGGCCCGCTGCGCCGAGCTGACCGCCGACCTGGCCGTGCTGGACGCCGCCGAGATGGCCTTCAAGGCCGAGTTGGCCTCGACCCCGGGCGCCCGCGACCCGGCCGCCTGGGCCGTGACCCAGATGAACCTGGCCCGCCTCTACGAGGCCCGGGTCGAGATCACCGGCCGCGACGACGGCCGCTTGGACCGGGCCGCCATGGCCCTGGCCAGCGCCTTCGACATCTTCGCCGAGCTGGGCCTGCGGTCTCTGACCGACCTGGCGGCTCAGGGGTTGCAGAGGGTGAAGCAGGCGCACGCCGCCTGACCCAAAATGAAACCGGACGGCCTCGAACGGGCCGGACCCAAAGACCAGTAGGGAAGACCCAGTGATCGCTTCGTTGCTCGCCGCCGCCGCTGTCTCGATCGTTCCGACCCCCATCGCCGACCAACCGGCCGTGACCCAGGTCAAGGACGTCCAGCCCCAGATCGCCGAAGCCATGCTCAGCTGCATGGTCAAGCGCGACGGCGGCCTGACGGCCTGCTCGGTGCAGAGCGAATTCCCCGCCGACATGGGCGTGGGCAAGGCCGCGGTGTCGATGGCCTCGCAGTTCCAGGTCGACCTGATGGGTCCCGACGGCAAGAGCCGCGCCGGCTCGTTCATCGACGTCCCGGTCCGCATCCGCATCCGCTAAGGCGCCTTCCCTCGGCTCGACCCGAAGCGCGACACGGCCTAGCTTGGCGGCGTAGCGTTTCGGGGGGACGACATGCACGAGGCTTTCAGGGACGTGGATGTCTCGCGGGCGATCTATCTCGTCCTCTATCTCTTCATCGTCATCGTGGGCATGCGCGGGATGTCGCCCCGGGTGCGCCGCCGCGCCGAGCCGCCGCGCTGCCAGGCGTGCGACAAGCCGCTGGGTCCCGACGCCGCGCCGCAAGGGCCCTGGGGCGGTTGGATTTGCGGGTCGTGCGGCGGTCCCGTCGAGCCGGCCGTCGAGCCGCCGCCTCGGACCGGCCTTCGTGGCTGGATGGACCAGTATCCCTGGGCGATCTACGGCGCCGTCTGGGGCCTGGTCGGCTGGGGCCTGCTGGCCGGTCGTGACCTTTGGATCCACGAGCCCACGCCCGATATCCTGACCTTGCCGCTGACGGTCATGGGCGGCCTGGGCGTCGGCTGGCTGCTGACCCTGATGCACGCGCGGCGGGGCTAGGCCTCACCAGTCCGGCGGCGGTCGGTCGTCCGCCCGGGGCGGCGGCGCATAGCGGTCCTCGTCGCGCCGATCATCCTCCCAGCGTTCCCGATCCCGTTGGGCCTGCTCCCAGGCGGCGCGCGCTTCGCGATCGCGGCGCGCCCAGCGCTGCTCCTCCTCCCAGCGCCGGCGTTGGGCTTCCTCGTAGCGATCCCGCCGCCAGGCGTCGCGTTCCCAGCGGTCGTCGACCGGCTGGGGCGGCGGCGCGAGGTCTTCGTCCTCATCGTCGACCTGCGCGACCTGGATCGGCATGGGCCGGGCGGGCTTCGGCTCAGGACGCACGGGCGGCGTCCTGACGAACAACGCCTCGCGGCCCTTGGCCATGGCCTGGGCGACTTCCGAGAGGCCGACGTCGAGCGGTCCCGCCGAAGAGCCGGCGCTCGCGACCAGTGCTTTCGGCGGCTGGACCAGGCGGATGCGCAGGCCGTCGTCGCCGCTGGCCTCGGCGGGCGGATCGGGCCGTGTCAGGGCGGGCCAGACGGCCATCGCCACGGCGGCGGTCGTCACGGCCGCGGCCACGGCGACGCCGGCGACCAGGGCCGTCTTCTGTTTGGGTTCCACTAGGGCGCTCCGGAGACGGAAGGCCCCTCGACGGGAAGGGAAACGGCGGCGGAGGGCGCCAGTTCCGTGCAGACGCCCCTAAGCCGCTGCGACGTCGCCCGTCGTGCGGCGCATGCGCCAGAAGCGGAGGGTGCGCAGGGCCGTGTCGCGGGGCAGGGCGGCGTAGAGCTCGCCATACGCCTTGGCCTTGCCCATGGCGTTGTCGTTCGGGTCCAGGATCAGCAGGGCGAAGGTCAGGAACAGGGCGCGGTCGAAGTCCGCCGCCTTGCAGACCACCGACAGGGCGTCCAGCTCGCGGCGCTCGATGATCTTGCGGGCGGTGTGGAAGTCGATGTCGGCCAGCTCGGCCAGGGCCACCAGGAACTGGCTGGTGCGGTTGGCGCGCAACATGGCGACCAGGGCCTGGGGCGTGATGGCGCCACGGTGCTTGAGGGCGACGATCTCGTCGACCGCCGCCTGGTAGTCGTCGGGCAGAGCGCCGTCGCCGGCGGCGACGCGGTTGCGACCGGCCTTCAGAGCGGCTTCCAGGATGGCCGGATCGACATTGGCGTTGCGCTCCATGATCCGGTCGCGCAGGCGCGCCTCGGCCACGAAGTACATCTCGTTGAGCAGGTCCATCGGCATGGCCTTGCGGTCGATGACCGCCTCGTGCAGCTCGGGATTGGCCGCCGCGCGGTCGACCGCCGCCTCGTGGGCCTCGCGCGACAGCACCGCGCCCTCGTTTCGCAGCAGCACGCCCAGGGTGGTGTCGTCGCCGCGCTCGACGATGGCGTCCGACACCAGGCTGGGCACGACCGGGCGCTGCGAGATGGCCCGCAGGTGGTCCTGGCCCTGGGTGCGGGCCACGTGCAGCAGGTCGGCCTCGCTGAGCTGGGGCGCGCCTTCCAGGATAGGGCGGGCGATGGCGATGCTGTCGCTGGCCAGGGCCCGGGTCAGGGACGGCGGCGGGGCGGCGGTCTGGCCCAGGCGCTCGGCCAGCTCGATCCGCACGGCCTCTTCCATCTCGCCGGCCAGCTGGCCCATCACGTCGTCGAACAGGCCCATTTCGACGTCGCCGTGGCTGTCGCCCGTGAAGAACAGGTCGGTGACACCACGCAGCAGTTCGCGGCGGCGCGCGCTGGAGGGCTCGTCGGCCAGGGCGATGAGGTCGTGGAGGCGCGACTGGATCACAGGCCTTCGTTCCGGGTCTTGGCGCGGCGGGCCGCGCTGTCGTCGTCGTTGTCGTCGTCGCCGCGCGCGCCGGCCGCCAGCCAGTCGGCCGAGCCGTGCATCGGCACGGCGTCCTTGGGCTCGGGCGGCGGTTCGGTCGCGGCGACCAGGACGCGGTTGTCGGGGCCCGGGCGCGGCGCGGCGTCGGGCGTCAGGCCGTAGTCGCGGTCCACCGAGTAGAAGCGCGCGCCGGCGGCGCCGCCGGAGGCCGTGGCGACCGGCTGGGGCGGCGGCGGGGCGGGCGCGACGCGGGCGCTGCGATAGGTGGACCAGTCCTTGGTCGGGGCGGGCGCCTGGGCGGGCGCGGCGGCGGCCGGCGCGGGACGGGGCGGGGCGTAGAGGCTGGTCGGCGTCGCCTGGGGCGCGACGGAGGGTGGCATGGACGCGGGTTGCGGCTGGTAACCGGCCCAGGCGGCCACGGGCGCGGGTTGGGCCGGCGCCGAGGTCGCGGGGGCCGGCGCGACGGCCTGGGGCTGGCGCTTGTTGGCCCAGCCCAGCATCGGGCCGTCGTAGCGGGCGGCGGCGGCCGCGGAGGCCTGGCGGGGCGTGGTCGGGCCGTAGCGGCTCTCGCGCGCGCCCTCGGCGTACGCCGGGGCGGCGACACAGAACAGCACGGGCAGGAGCAGGGCGAGACGCATGAACCGGTCCGACAGAGGCGCGGGATCGGCTGGATTGATAGGCGCTCGGGCTTAATCTTGGCCTAACGCGCCCGGATTCCGTGGCCCTTGTGTCACTTATGCGACTCTTGGCGCCTTGTGGCGCGCCGGGGTCAGCGGCCGCGCCACCAGGCCAGCAGCCGTCGTTCGACCAGGCTCAGCACGCCGTGCAGCGCCACGCCCAGCACGGCCAGGACCGCCAGAGCGGCGAACACCCGCGCGGTCTGCAGCCGGTTGGACGCCTCAAGCAGCCGCCAGGCCAGGCCTTGATTACCACCTGAGCCGGCCACGAACTCGGCGACCACGGCCCCGACCACGGCCAGGCCCGCCGCCACCTTGTGGCCCTCCAGCAGGGCGGGCACGGCCGAGGGCAGTCGCAGCCGCCACAGGCGCTGGGTCCGCCGCGCGCCATAGAGGTCGAACAGGCGCGACAGGTCCGGATCGACGGCCTTCAGGCCGGTCAGGGCGCCCGAGAAGATCGGGAAGAAGGCCGCCACCGCCGCCAGGGCGACGACGGCGCGCTGCGGATGCTCGATCCCGGCCCAGATGGTCATCAGCGGTCCGATGGCCACCAGGGGCGTGACCTGCAGGGTGACCGCCACCGGCCGCACGGCGTCCTCGACCGTGGGATTCAGGCTGACCAGCAGGGCCAGGCCGCAGGCCAGCAGGCTGGCCAGGGCCAGGCCGACCAGGGCGGTCGACAGGGTGGTCCAGGCGCTAGCCAGCAGCAGCGGCCAGCCTTCGGCCAGGGCCGTCCCGATCGCCGACGGCGCGGGCAGCAGATAGACCGGCACGCTCAGGACGCGGCAGGCGGCCTCCCAGGCGGCGAGGAGGATGAGGATCAGGATCGCGGGGGCGAGGAGCTTCATGCCGCCGCTCCCACGCCCGTGGCCAGCAGCCGCGACACCGCCTCGGCCGTCTCGCGAAAGGCGGCCGTGGTCCGGAAGCCGGGCGGACGCACCACCGGTCCGTCGACCGCCACCTCGCCGGCGATCCGGCCAGGACCGGCGCTCATGACGACGACGCGCCCCGCCATGTAGACGGCCTCCTCGACATTGTGGGTGACGAAGACCACAGCCGGGGCCAACTCGGCCGCCAGGGCCAGGACGTCGTCGGCCAGCGCCCGGCGGGTGATCTCGTCCAGGGCCGCGAACGGCTCGTCCAGCAGCAGCAGGCGCGGGCGGGTGACCAGGGCGCGGGCCAGGGACGCGCGCATGGCCATGCCGCCCGACAACTGGGCGGGGCGAGCGGCCTCGGCGTCCTTCAGCCCGACCTTGGCCAGGGCCTCGATCGCCTGGGCGCGGGCCTGAGGCTTGGGCGTTCCGGCTAGCTCCAACGGCAGGGCGACATTGGCCGCCGCGCTCATCCACGGGGCCAGGGTGGGGGCCTGGAAGACGACCGAGGTTTCGCCCTTGCCGGCGGCCCGCTTGACGGTCCCGCGCGTGGGCGGCTCCAGCCCGGCCAGCAGCCGCAGGGCCGTGGACTTGCCGCAGCCGGACGGCCCCACCAGGGCGACGATCTCGCCGGCGTTCAGCGTCAGGTCGACGGGCCCCAGGGCGCGGCCGCGTCCGGGATAGTCGACCTCGACGGCGGAGAGGGCGGCGATCACTTCGGGATGAAGTCCAGGCTGTAGGCGCTCTTGTAGTCCATGTCCTTGGGGTAGACGCCCTGCTCGGAGGCGACCTTGAAGAACTCGGCCCAGCGGGCGTCGTCCATCCTGCCCACACCCTGGCGCGGCACGATGCCGTAGCTGCGCATCTTCTCGCGGGCCTGGTCCAGGACGTCCTGGGTCATTTCCGGATTGTCCTTGAGGATCAGGGCGTCGCCCGGCTTGGCGTCGCCGTACAGGTATGACGTCCAGCCGGCCGCGGTGGCCTCGACGAAGGCCTTCACGGCCGCCGGGTTCTTGTCGATCAGGGCGGTCGGGACCAGGGCGAATGAGGCGTAGGCGGGATAGCCGTCGTCGGCCAGCAGGAAGACCTTCGGGGTGATCTTGCCCTCCTTCTGGATCAGGTAGGGCTCGGATGTGGCGTAGCCCTGCTGGACTACGCTCTTGTCGGCCAGGAACGGGGCGGCCGAGTAGTTGTACTTGCGCACCTGGGCGTCGGTGAAGCCGTGCTTGGCCTTCAGCCACACCCAGAAGGCGGTGATCGAGGCGTCCGACAGCAGGATCGGGTGGCCCTTCATGTCGGCGATCGAATTGATGCCCACGCCGTCGTGGGCGATCAGCACCTGCGGGTCCTTGTCCATGAAGGCGGCCACGGCTTTGACCGGCACCTTCTCCTTGGCCAGGTTCAGCACGATGAAGCTGTTGGAGCCGACGCCCACGTCGACCGCGCCGGTGGCCAGCAGCTGGGGCACGTTCACGCCCGGGCCGCCCTGGATCAGGGTCACGTCCAGGCCGCGCTTGGCGTATTCGCCGGTGGCCACGGCTTGGTAGTAGCCGCCCAGCTCGGCCTCGCCTTTCCAGTCGGTGGCCAGCTTCAGCGCCGTGCGGCCGGGGGCCTCTTGGGATGACTGTTGCTTGGCGGGAGAACAGGCCGCCAGGGCGGCGCAGACGGCCAGCACGGCCAGGCGCAGGATCTTCATCGTCGTGTCCCCGAATAGAGCGGGGAGGTTAGTGGGGCGGGGCGGTGGAGGGAAGAACCTACTTCCTGGCCAGCCAGCGATTCACCTTGGCGTACAGGACCTCGCGCTGCACCGGCTTGGCGACGTGGTCGACCATGCCGGCGGCGTAGCAGCGCTCGACCTGCTGGGGCAGGGCGTCGGCGCTCATGGCGATGATCGGGACGTCGCCGGCCCCGCCGTCCAGCGCCTTGATGGCCCGGGTGGCGGCCAGGCCGTCCATCTCGGGCATGTGGATGTCCATCAGGATGATGTCGAAGCCGCCGCGCGCGGCCTTGGCCACGGCCTGCTCGCCGTTGTCGGCCGTCTCGACCTCGCACCCGACCAGGGTCAGCAGGGCCGCGCCGATCTCGCGGTTCATCGGGTGGTCGTCGACCAGCAGGATACGGGCCGCGCCGGGAGCGGCGGCGGGCTCGGGCTGGCCGGCGTCGTAGGCCTCGACCTGGGGCGCCTGGAGTTCCACCCAGAAGGCCGAGCCGTGGCCCAGGGCGCTGTCGACGCCGATCCGGCCGCCCATCAGCTCGACCAGCGCCTTGCTGATCGCCAGCCCCAGGCCCGCGCCGCCGTAGGGGCGGCTGGCCGAGCTGTCGACCTGGCTGAAGCGCTGGAACAGCCGGCCCTGATGTTCGATGGGGATGCCGACACCGGTGTCGATGACCTCGAACTTCAGCCGGTCCTCCAGCTCGCCGGGCTCCACCGTCAGGCAGGCGCGGATGCGCCCGGCCTCGGTGAACTTCACGGCGTTGTTCAGCAGGTTCAGCAGCACCTGGCGCAGGCGCAGGCCGTCCAGGTCGTGCAGGCCGCCCACCGGGTCGTTGACCTCGACCTCCAGGGTCAGCCGCTTGTTCTCGGCCTCGGGACGGATGATGCCGACCGCGTCGTGCAGCACCGCCGCCGCCGAGGTCGGCTGGAACAGCAACTCCACCTGGCCCGCCTCGACCCGCGAGAAGTCGAGGATGTCGTTGACGACGGTCAGCAGGGCGGTGCCGGCGCTGTCGATCAGGCCCAGCTGGCGGCGGACGTCGGGCGGCAGGTCCTGGCGTTCGACCAGCAGCTGCGAGAAGCCCAGCATGCTGTTCAGCGGCGTGCGGATCTCGTGGCTCATGGTGGCCAGGAACTCGGTCTTGGCCTCGTTGGCGGCCAGGGCCCGGGCGCGGGCGGCGCGGGTCAGCTGCTCGCGGCGCACCAGCAGGCGGCGCAGGCGCTCCTGCTGGGCCAGGGCCAGGCCGGTGGCCAGGCTGGTGACGAACAGCACGCCGACGAAGATCTGCACCAGGCGGTTCTGGTGGGCCTGGGACCAGTCGGTCGAGATCTGCGAGCTCCACAGGCCGTGGACCGTCAGAGGGATGGCGACGCAGGCGACGATCAGCGAGGCCTGGGCGGCGCCGCGCGGACCCAGGCGGAACGCGGTCAGCAGGGCGACGGGGAACAGCAGGAACGGCGCGGGGATCCCCCGGGCGTGGAAGACGACCGCGGTCAGGCCGGCCATCAGCAGGCCCAGGCCCCACGGTTCCAGCGGCGCGCGCTGGAAGGTGCGGCGGTGCTCGCTGTCCAGCAGGACCAGCACGGCCGGCAGCACGATCGACATGCCCAGCACCCCGCACAGGAACCAGTCAGTCAGGACGGACACGAACGGCATGCCGTAGCCCAGGGCCAGCACGGCGGCGGCGACCACGGCCATCAGCAGGGTCACGGGCGCGGTCAGGGTGGTCAGCAGGGCTAGCTGCCGCATGGTCCGCACGCGCGGCGGGCCGCCGAAGAAGCGCCGGGTCACGCGCCAGACCAGCACGGCCTCGCCGACGTCGACCACGGTGGAGAGGATCGAGCGGCCCAGGCCGTCGCCGACCAGCAGGTCGATGATCATGTGGCCGACCACGGCGATGACCGTCAGGAGGGTGCGCCGTCGCGGATTCAGCACCAGCAGGCCGCCGGCCAGCAGGGCGTTGGTCGGCCAGAGGGTGGCGATGCCGAGCGCGTTGCGGGTCAGGAAGTCGCTGAAGGCCTGGCTGGCCAGCAACGCCACGGCCAGGACGAACAGGATCCGGTCCTGCCGCCGCTGTTCCTGATGGGCGACGTTAGCCTGCATGGTTTTCCCGTTCCCCGGACGGGAGGAATACGCGAACAGGGCCTTTGCGTTTCCTCGATACGGGGCGCTGTGACGCTTTGCCGCATCCTAAGGTGAAGTTCAATCACGCTCAGGTTGCGGGTCGTCCTGATGCAAGACTTCGCGCCGCCGCCAGGCGTCGATCCGGGTCATCAGCGGGGTGGCCGTGACGCCGTGGACCAGGATCGAACACAGCACCACGAAGCCGGTGATCGCCCAGAGCCGGTCCCAGCCGTGGAAGTCGCCGTGGTTGAGGCCGTAGGCCAGGTAGTAGAACGATCCGATCCCCCGGATGCCGAAGAAGGCCACGACCGCGCGCTCGCGCATCGAGTGGGGCGCGCCGATCAGGCCGATCCAGCCGGCCAGCGGCCGGACCACGAACACCAGCGCCAGGCCGAAGGCCGCCTCCTTCCAGGTCAGGGAGTCCAGCAGGCCGCCCGCCACCGCCCCGCCCAACAGCACCAGGACCAGCATCATCAAGAGGCGCTCCACCTGCTCGGCGAAGTCGTGCATGGCCTCGTGGAATTGGTGGTCGCGCTCGGTCGCCCGCAGGGCCAGGGCGGCGACGAACACGGCCAGGAAGCCGTAGCCGTGGGCGGCCTCGGCGACGCCATAGGCCACCAGGGTCGCGCCCAGGGCCACCAGCCCGTCGCCGGTGCCGGAGATCCGGGCGTGCGGGGCCTTGAAGGTGGCCCAGCCCAGGACCTTGCCGACCGCCCAGCCGACGCCGGCGCCGGCGACCACGCGCCACAGCACGTCGACCGCCAGCCAGTGGGTCAGCAGGGAGCCGCCGACCGCGCCGCCGGCCCCTCCTCCTTGAGCAAGGGCGAGGGCCACGGCCAGGTGCACGAATGGGAAAGCGAAGCCGTCGTTGAGGCCGGCTTCCGAGGTCAGGGCGAAGCGGGCCTCGCCGTCCTCGCCCGAGCGCGGCGGCCCCACCTGGACGTCGGAGGCCAGCACCGGATCGGTGGGCGCAAGGGCCCCGCCCAGCAGCAGGGCCGAGGCCAGACCGAGGCCCAGGCCGTGCACGCCCATCAGGGTCACCGCCACGATGCTGAGCGGCATGGTGATGGCGATCAGCCGCCAGGACGAGCCCCAGCGCCGCCAGCCGATCCGCCGGTCGATCTTCAGCCCCGCGCCCATCAGCGAGACGATGACCACCACCTCGGTCAGCCGCTGGGTCAGGGTCGAGAAGCGCACGGGATCGGAGCGGAAGGGCAGGACGCCGCCGTGGAACACCGCCACCCCGATCAGCACGCAGAGGATGGCCAGGGACAGCGGCAGGCGGCTCAGGGCCATCGGGAGCCAGGCGACCAGCAGGATGACGACGCCCAGGCCCAGCAGGAACAGCAGATACGGATCGAACATCCGTTCCTAACGCGCGGGGCCGGGAACCGGGGCCGCCGCCGCCGTCCGAACCCGGCGGCGCCGTCGGGCGTTATGACCCCGGGCCTTCAGGTCCGAGGGCTGGAAACGTCATGGACAAGCTGTTCGCCAAATTCGCCAACGCCACCGCGCGGGTCACCGGCAGCCCGCCGGCCTTCATCGTCTGCGTGCTGCTGGTCGTCGTCTGGGCCGCCAGCGGACCGATCTTCAAGTTCTCCGAGACCTGGCAGCTGGTGATCAACACCGGCACCACGATCATCACCTTCCTGATGGTGTTCCTGATCCAGAACACCCAGAACCGCGACGGCGCGGCCGTTCAGACCAAACTGGACGAGCTGATCCTGACCTCGGCCGCCGAGAACGACTTCATGGGCATCGAGAAGCTGACCGAGAAGGAGCTGGCGGCCATGCACGCCCGCTGCACCGAGCACGCCCAGATCGCCCAGGACCGGCTGGACAAGATCGAAGCCGAACGCGAGGCCCGCAAGGGCGCCAAGGCCTCGCCCAAGGGCAAGCGCGCCCGGACCCGACGCCCGCCCGCCAAGAACGCCCCGGCGCGGCGGGTGAAGGCTTAAGCCTCAAACCGCTCATCCCGGCGAATGCCGGGACCCAGATGGAATGGCTCTGAGGGTGACGCCAAAAGCGCTGAGCCTATCCCGCCAGCCTCTCAGCCTTAGGATCTGGGTCCCGGCATTCGCCGGGATGAGCGGGTGTTGGGGATTACTTCTTCTCCAGCAGCAGCTGGCCCTGCTTCTTCACCTGACCGGTGATCTTGCCGGCGATCATGCCCAGCAGGCCGGGCAGGACGATCTCCATCCGCACCGAGTCGGCGAACACCGTCAGCACGCCCGAGATCGGCTGGCCCATGGCCTGGGCCGAGAAGGTCAGGGCGTCGCCGGCCCAGCTCTTGTTGACGTCCTTGACCATGCCGCCGGTCTGGCTGAGCAACTGGCCGAACCCTTCGTCGATCCGGCGGCGCGCCTCGGCGACGCCCAGCTGGTGGGGCAGGGTGATGGTGACCGGCTTGCTCATGCGCGGGACGCTCCTTGGCTACGGGTCTAACGCCCGTCGGCGACATATGGTGGCGAGCGGCCTTGGATCATACGTCCGGATTTGACGCATCGCCCGGCGAAGGTCTCCTCATCCAAGGAGGACGCCATGACCGACATCGCCATGCCCAGCCTGTTCCTGCCTCAGCCGCGCTCGGTCCGTTACACGCGTCCGGGCCGTCCCGGCGGCGTCATCGGCGCGCTGAACTACGCCGGCGTGCTGCTGGTGTGGGCGGCCTTGTTCGTGTGGGACCCGCGGCTGGCCATGCAGGTGCTCCGCGAGCGCCGCGCCGACTCCCCGATCCGTCGTCGCGACTAGAGCCTTCGGCTCTAGATCAAAGACTTGGAGCGTGGCGGGCGCCGAAACCGGCATCCACTTTCGGCCCCCACGCTCTGGCCAAATCCCCTGATCGGTGGGATGGCAGGGACATGCAGCGCACCGTCTCGATCGCCCATGTCAGCCACCGCCTGAAGGCCCCGTTCCGCATCTCGCGCGGGGTCAAGACCGCCGCCGAGGTGGTGGTGGTCGAGGTCGTCGAGGGCGAACTGATCGGGCGGGGCGAGAGCGTGCCCTACGCCCGCTACGACGAGACGGTCGACAGCGTGATCGCTCAGCTCCAGCCCGCCGTCCAGGCCCTGCGCGACGGCGCTCGGCCGCACGACGCCCTGGCGCTGCTGACGCCCGGCGCGGCCCGCAACGCCCTGGACTGCGCCCTGTGGGACCTGCGGGCCAAGCGCGAGGGGCTCAGCGTCGAGGCCCTGACCGCCCTGCGCGTCCCCGACAGCCTGGTCACCGCCGTCACCGTCAGCCTGGACAGCCCCGAGGCCATGGGCCTGGCCGCCCAAGCCGTGGCCACCGCCCCCCTGATCAAGGTCAAGCTGTCGGCCGACGACCCCGCCGCCCGCCTGCTGGCCGTGGCCAAGGCCGCGCCTCGCGCTCGCCTGATCGTCGACCCCAACGAGGGCTGGGACTTCGCCATCCTCGATGGCCTGAAGCCGATCCTGTCGGACCTCAACATCGCCCTGGTCGAGCAGCCCCTGCCGGCGGGCGCGGACCACGCGTTGGAGGGCTACGATCCGCCGTATCCGATCTGCGCCGACGAGTCGGTGCATACGGCGCAGGACCTGGCCGGGCTGAAGGGCCGCTACCGCGCCGTGAACCTCAAGCTCGACAAGGCCGGCGGCCTGTCCGAGGCCCTGCTGATGCTGGAGGAGGCCCGCAACCACGGCTTTACGCTGATGGTCGGCTGCATGGTCGCCTCGTCCCTGGCCATCGCCCCGGCCCTGCACCTGGCGGGCTCGTGCGCCTTCGCCGACCTGGACGGGCCGTGGTGGCTGGCTCAGGACCATCCCGGCGGCTGCCGGGTGGCGGATGGGCGGATGACGCGTCCGGCCGAGGGGTTCTGGGGCGACGGCGTGACGGCGACGGGCCTGTGGCTCTAGGCGGGAAGCCGCGTCGACTTCACGTCCACGGCCCCGTGGCACGCCCCGCAGCGCACCTTCGTCTCCAGCACCGACCCGCACGGCTTGTGGATCAGCACCTCCGGCGGCCCGGCCTGGCCTGACAGCCAGCGGTCGCCCCAGGTCATCAGGGCCGCGATCAGCGGGAAGAGGTCGCGGGCCTCGTCGGTCAGCCGGTATTCCCAGCGCTCGGGCCGCGCCTGGTAGAGCCGCTTCTCCAGCATGCCCAGGGCCGTCAGCCGCGCCAGCCGGTCGGCCAGGATGTTGGTCGCGGCGCCCAACTCGGCCTGCAGGTCGTTGAACCGTCGCCGGCCGTAGAAGCACGCCGCCAGCAGGTGGGCCGTCCAGCGATCGCCCAGCACGGCGATCGAGCGCTCCAGCATCGGCGTCAGCGGCTGGGCGGTCTCGGCGGTGGAACGGCGCTGCAGGCGGGCGCGGGGCGCGGGCTCCAGCCCGGCGCCCGGACCCGGGACCAGCTCGACGTCGCGCGCCTCGACCGGCCGCTCGCAGGCCTTGCAGACCAGTTCGGCGACCAACGGCTTGCCGCAGGTGGCGTGTTCGATGCGATGCGAGGGGCTGGTCTCGTCGTAATGCCAGCGGGTCTCCCAGCGCAGGATCATCAGGGCCGCGTCGTAGAGGTCCTTGCCCATGGCCGTCAGATGGTAGCCGTGGCGGACGGGGCGGTCCTGGTAGGGCCGCTTCTCCAGCACCCCCGCCGCCTCCAGCCGACCCAGCCGGTCGACCAGCAGCGAGCGGGCCATGCCGGTCAGCTTCACGAAGCCGTCGAACCGGGTCTGGCCCATGAAGGCGGCGTAGAGGGTCAGCAGGGTCCAGCGGTCGCCGATCAGGTTCAGGGCCCGCGCGGCCGAGCTGGCGCGGACCATCTGGGTCGCGGCGGCGGCTTGGTCGGGAGCCTCTGGGATCATGACCTCTGGTTCGGATGTTTCGCGGCGGGCTGTCAACGCGGAGCATTGCCTCGCGACCAGTCACTTGTATAGTCGGACTGACTAAGCCGGGGCACATCGGCGCGTGAGCGAGTGGGAGGGAAAGGCCATGGTCTACATCCTGGGCGGCTGGCAGAGCGACTATTCGGCCAACTGGGCGCGGCAGGGCATGGACCTGGCGGACGCCTTCGCCGAGGCGGTGGGCCAGGGCCTGGCCGCCGTCGACCTGGACCCCGCGGACATCGAGACCGGCCATGTCGGCAATTTCGCCGGCGAGCTGTTCGCCGGGCAGGGCCTCTTGGGCGGCTTCTTCGGCCAGGTGCATCCGGCCCTGGACGGCCTGCCGACCGCGCGACACGAGGCGGCCTGCGCCTCGGGCAGCGTGGCGATCCTGGCGGCGACCGCCGAGATCGAGGCCGGCCGCTACGACCTGGCCTGCGTGGTCGGGATCGAGCAGATGCGCAACGTCGCCGGCCAGGTCGCCGCCGAGAACCTGGGCTCGGCCGCGTGGGTCGGCCACGAGTTCCAGGACGCTCGCTTCCTGTGGCCGCGCGCCTTCTCCGACCTGGCCGACGAGTACGACCGCCGCCACGGCCTGAAGTACGAGCACCTGATGGCGATCGCCGAGAACAACTTCACCAATGCTCGCCGCAACCCCGACGCCCAGACCCGCGACTGGCGGTTCGGGCCCGGGGCCTTCACCGCCGACGACGTGGCCAATCCCGTGGTCGAGGGCCGCACGCGCAAGCAGGACTGCGGCCAGGTCACCGACGGCACGGCGGTGGTGTTCCTGGCCTCGGAGCGCCGGGCCAAGGCCTACGCCTTCCTGCGCGGCGTGCCGCTGGAGAGCCTGCCGCGCATCAAGGGCTGGGGCCATCGCTCGGCCCCGATCAGTTACGCGCGCAAGGTCGAGGCCAGCCGCGACCAGCCCTACGTCTTCCCGCAGGTGCGCCGCGCGATCGAGGACGCCCGGGCGCGAGCCGGAATCACCGACGTCGCCCAGATCGACGCCGCCGAGGTCCACGACTGCTTCACCGCCACCGAATACATGGCCATTGACCATCTGGGCCTGACCGCGCCGGGCGAGAGCTGGAAGGCGGTCGAGGACGGCTCGATCGCGATCGGCGGCCGCCTGCCGGTCAACCCCTCCGGCGGCCTGATCGGCGCCGGCCATCCGGTGGGCGCCACCGGCGTGCGCATGGCCCTGGACGCCTTCAAGCAGGTGACCGGCGCGGCCGGCGACTGCCAGGTCGAGGGGGCCAGGACGGTGCAGACCCTGAACATCGGCGGCTCGACCACCACGACGGTGAGCCTGGTGGTGGGTCTTTGATGCCCCTCGTGACGCTGCTCCTGGTCAACGCCGCCGTTTCCGCCGTCGCTTTCGTCGCCCTGTGGCTGATCGGGCTTCGCCTGAAGGACGTCAGCTTCGTCGACGCCTGGTGGGGCGTGGGCATGGCGCTGATCGCCTGGACGACGCTGGCCCAGTCCGGGCCCACGCCGCACGGCGTGCTGCTGACCGCCCTCTGCACCGTCTGGGCCGCGCGGCTGGGCGGCTACCTGCTGTGGCGCTGGCGCCGGCAGGGTCCGGACCGGCGCTATGTCACGATGATGCACTACGCCGAGACCCAGCGCGGCTGGGGCTTCGCCAAGGCCTCGGCCCTGCTGGTGTTCGCCCTGCAATACGCGCTGCAGTTCGTGGTGGCCCTGCCGGTGCAGCTGGGCCAGCCGATCGCCGCGCCGCTGGGCGGGCTGGCGATCGCCGGGACGGTGCTGGCCCTGGTCGGGATCGGCTTCGAAACCGTGGGCGACTGGCAGCTGGTCCGCTTCAAGGCCGACCCCGCCAACGCCGGCAAGGTGCTGGACACGGGCCTGTGGCGCTACACCCGCCATCCGAACTATTTCGGCGACGCCTGCGTCTGGTGGGGTCTCTACCTGATCGCCGCCGAGACGGGCCTGGGCGCCTGGGCCCTGCCGGGGCCGGTGCTGATCACCGTGCTGCTGACCCGCTGGAGCGGCGTGCCGACGGTGGAGGGGCGCATGCGCCGCAAGCGGCCGGACTACGAGGCCTATGTCGCCCGCACCTCGGGCTTCGTCCCGTGGTTCCCTAAGGCCTGAACCGCCGCTGTACTTTGGCGCGCGTCCGCGTAACCTTCGATTGAAAAATCAGGGAGATCGCGTCATGCGTAAGCGTCCAGTCGTCTTGGCGGTCGTCGCCGCGTCGATCCTGTTCGCGCCCCAGGCGCTGGTCCCCCAGGCCCAGGCCTTCGGCACCATCCGCGCCTTCGGCCAGAACGCCGAGCACGAGCGGATCACCCGCAGCGGCCTGGGCGGTTTCGGCTTCGGTCCGGACTCGATGAGCGAGATCGCCGGCAAGAACGGCACCTGGGGC
Organism: Caulobacter sp. 05T431; assembly: GCF_056665975.1. NCBI lineage: Bacteria > Pseudomonadati > Pseudomonadota > Alphaproteobacteria > Caulobacterales > Caulobacteraceae > Caulobacter > Caulobacter sp. 05T431. The sequence goes on from NZ_JBFTKU010000002.1 coordinate 290,329, forward strand.
GCGGTCGGGGCGCCCGACAATCCGACGCGAGGCCTGGGCGGCAGCAAGGCCGCCCACTGCGACGGCGGCGACTTCTTCAGCCCCGGTTCCTACGCCCAGAGCGCGGCCACGGCGCGCGGCATCCTCACCTCGTGCCGGACCTACATCTACAACAACATCGAGGCCGCGGTGGCCGACGCCGCCGGCCTGGTGAAGCCGAACCTGGCGCTGGACAGCACCAGCATCTCCGGCGGCTGCAACTACAACGGCGTCAAGGGCCGGGCCAAGTGCAACGTGTTCGAGGACCTGGGCATGGCTTTCCACGCCGGCCAGGACTTCTATTCGCACACCAACTGGATCGACGCGCCGCGCGCCACGCCCACGATCGCCAACCCCCAGGGGCTGAACAACACCGCGCCCGCGCCCTGGCTGTCGCCGGGCGGGGCCGCGTTCCCGGCCGGCCTGATCAGCGGCTGCTACGACGGCTTCCCGGAGTGGCTGCACTGCGGCGGGCGCATCAAGCACGCGGTGCTGAACAAGGACACCGCCGGCGCCGAGCGCGGCGCGGGCGGCGCCTACACCCGCGCCATGAACGTCGCCGCCCAGGACACGCGGAACAAGTGGGCCTATTTCGAAAGCCGCCTGATCGCGGTTTACGGCGCCCCGCGCGGGAACAAGATGATCTGCGTGCTGAAGCGGGACAATCCGGGAAGCTGCTAGCGGCCCAGGGCGGCGCGCCCCGCCCAGACCGCGTGCGTGCCGCTGCTGATCTTGTGGGGCAGGGCGATGCGGCAGGTCGGCTGCATGGTCTTGGCGTCGACCACCAGGCACTCCGAGGTCCCGCGGTTCTCGTCGATGATGAAGCTGACCAGGTAGCCGTCGTCTTCGTCGACCGCGCCCACGCGCGGCGCGAACGGGGCCTCGCTGGCGTAGCGGCCGGGCTCCAGCGGCAGGGTCCAGCTGACGCCGGTCTCCAGGTCGTGCTTGACGAAGCCGTTGAACAGGAACCAGCCCGGCTTGGCGGTGGTGGAATAGGCGTAGCGATAGGGCCGCCCGGCATAGGCCTGGTTGAACATGCCGAACTCCAGGACGCGGTCGTCCAGCCGCTGCTCGACGGTCTCGCCGGTGACCAGGTTGAAGCGCCAGCGGTGCAGCTTGGGCCGGAAGCTGTGCTCGTCCAGATAGGCCATCAGGTGGCCGTGGCCCTCGGGCGCGTCCTCCAGCGGGCGCGGGGTGGGGTTCTCCTGGAAGTAGCCGTCCAGCACGATCTCGTCGCCGTCCTCGTAGGCGTTGAGCCAGTGCAGGACGTAGGTCGGCGCGGCCTCGAACCAGCGGACCTCGCCGCCGTGGCGCGGCACGATGCCGAACCGCGACGGCACGCCCTTGTGCAGGCGCACGGCGTGGATGTCGCGCTCCAGCAGGGCCTGGTCCCAGAACACCGGCAGGTCGTTGAGGATCGAATAGTTCGCCGTGAACGCCATGTCGTGCGGCAGGCGCGGGCCGGGCAGATCGATGGCCTGGTAGACCGTGCGCCGGCCCGAGGCGTCGACCACGCCGTAGTGCATGTAGGGCGCGTGCTTGGAGTAGTTGAAGAACATCAGCTCGCCGGTCGCCTCGTCCACCTTGGGGTGGGCCGAGACGCCGTCCAGCGGCGCCCAGGCGGCCACGCCCAGGTTCTCCAGGGTCAGGGGATCCAGGCGATAGGCCTCGCCGCACTGGTAGAAGGTGGCGATCGCCTCGCCGCGATGGACCAGGATGTCGGTGCTGGCGGTGTCCTTCAGGCTTCCGTGTGCGCCGAAGCCGGGGCGCTTGGACGTGCCGGGGCCGTCGGCGAGACCGCCCCACAGGCTCTCCCCCGCCTCCTGCTCAGCCTCGAAGCCGCGGGTGCGGATGAAGCGGTTGCGGTAGCTGGCGGTCCCGTCCTTGAACTCAATCTGGTGCACCATGCCGTCGCCGTCGAACGGGTGGTAGCGGCCCAGCGGCTGGTGGACGGGGTTCTCGGTGTTGCGCAGATAGACACCGTCCAGGTCGGTCGGGATCGCGCCCTCCAGCACCTCCAGGTCGACCGCGTCGACCTCTTCGTGCAGCGGCGTCCAGGCCCCGGTCATGTAGGGGTGGTTGGTCGGCTGGAGCGAGGTGCGGACCGGCGGCAGGCGATCAATCTTCATGGCGGGCTCTCGGCCTTCCCTGGGGGCGTCTGGGCGCGAGCTTAGGAATGTAAGTCTCGTTGTGCAAGCGACTGAAAAGGGATTGCGCCGACGCGAGGCGCCGTTCTTTCGTCACGCCGGCGGTCCAGCTGATACAAGACGCCGCCGAGTGAGATTGACCATGCCCCTGGACGCCCCGCCCGCCGCCGAAGCGCCTTACGTCGAACAGGTGATCGTCACCGCCGCCCGCTTGCCGCCGGCCGCCGCCGAGGCGGCCTTCTCATCGGTGCATCTTTCGGAGCGCGACCTGGCCCGGACCCAGCGGGTGGACGAGGCGGTCATGCAGACGCCCGGCGTCTCGCTGTTCCGCCGCACCTCCAGCCTGTCGGCTAATCCGACCACCCAGGGGATCAGCCTGCGGGCCATCGCCCCGTCGGGCGCGGGACGGGCCCTGGTCACCCTGGACGGCGTGCCGCTGAACGACCCGTTCGGCGGCTGGGTGATCTGGTCGCAGCTGGCGCCGGAGTCGCTGGGCGGCGTGGACATCGTGCGCGGGGCCGGGGCAGGGCCCTACGGGGCCGGCGCCCTGACCGGCGTCATCGACCTGAAGGAGCGCGACGCGGGCATCGCCGGCGACGTCTCGATCGGCGAGCTGGGCAGCCAGCGCGCCTCGGCCGCCGCCACCTCGACCTTCGGGCGGTTCGAGTTCACGGGCGCGGCGCTCTACGACAAGTCCGACGGCTACGTGCCGGCGCGCGGACCCCAGGGGGGCGCGGCCGACACCAAGGCCGACCTGGAGGCCAAGAGCATCGCCGGCCGCATCGACATGGCCACGGGCCTGGGCCTGCTGTCGCTGCGCGGCGGCTTCTTCGAGGAGGACCGTGGGGCGGGCCTGGCCGGAGCGCGGGCCAACGCCTCGGGCAACGTGTTCAGCGCCACCCTGGTGAGGGCCCCGCGCGGCGAGGCCTTGGGCTGGAAGCTGCAGGCCTGGCGGCGGACCAGCGACCTGTTCAACAGCTCGGTGTCGGTGGCCGCCGACCGCTCGTCCACCACGCCCGCCAACAGCCAGGACAAGACCCCGGCCACCGGCTGGGGCCTGAACGGCGCCCTGCGCAAGAAGGTCGGCGGGCTTGAATGGGAGCTGGGCGCCGACGCCCGCCTGAACGACGGCGAGGAGCGCGAGCGCTACAGCTATTCAGGCGGGACCTACACCCGCAGCCGCGTGGCGGGCGGCAAGACCTCGGTGGTCGGGGCCTATGCCGACGGCTCGTGGACGACCGGTCCGTGGCTGGTGGCCGGCGGCCTGCGGCTGGACCACTGGGAGACCACCGACGGCTTCCGCGTCGAGCGCAACGCCCTGACCGGGGCGGTGCTGCTGGATCAGCGTCCAGCCGACCGCGACGGCGAGGTGGTCAGCGGCCGCCTGGGCGTGACGCGCGACCTGGGCCACGACGTGACGGCGCGCGTGGCCGGCTACACCGGCTTCCGCCCGGCCAGCCTGAACGAGCTCTATCGCCCGTTCCGGGTGGGCAACGACGTCACCGAGGCCAATGCGGGCCTCAAGCCCGAGCGGCTGGAGGGCCTGGAGGCCGGCCTCTCGCGCAAGGGCGCCAAGAGCCTGATCGAGGCCACGGCCTTCTGGAACCGGATCGACGACCCGATCGTCAACGTCACCCTGGGCGTGGGGCCGGGGACCTTCCCGATCGGCGGCTTCATCCCGGCCGGCGGCGTGCTGCGCCAGCGCCAGAACGCCGGGACCATCGACGCCTTCGGACTGGAGGGGCGGGCCCAGCGCAAGGTCGGTGTCGTGACCCTGAGCTCGGCCCTGTCGGTCACCGACGCGCGGCTGGACGGCGGCTCGGCGGCGCCTCAGCTGACCGGCAAGCGCCCGGCCCAGGCCCCGATCTGGAGCGCCACGGCGGGCCTGTCGGCCGACCTGACCGAGACCCTGGTCCTGGCCACGGACCTGACCTGGGAGGGCAAGCGGTTCGAGGATGACCTTAACAGCCGCGTGCTCGATCCGGCCTGGCGCCTGGACGCGCGGCTGGACTGGCGGGTGAAGCCGCTGGTGACGGCGTATGTGGCGGGCGACAATCTGCTGGACGCGGATATCCAGACGTCGCGGACGGCCGATGGGGTGCCGGGTTATGCGGCGCCGAGGATTGTTCGCGTGGGGTTGAGGGTGGCGATCTGACTTGGGGAAACCTTCTCCCATAGGGAGAAGGAGGGGCCCGCGCCGCAGGCGTGGGAGGATGAGGGGTTACACCCTCGACCGGCGTGCCGGCACGCCGTCAGCCGTCCCTAACCCCTCACCCTCCCACCGCTTCGCGACGGGCCCCTCCCTCTCCCTCTGGGAGAGGGTTCAAATCACCGCACCGGCTTGCCGTGGAACGTCACCTTCGCCCCCTTCTGCACCGCCGCCCCCAACTCCGCAGCGTCCCAGTTGGTCAGCCGCACGCAGCCGTGCGACGCCCGCTTGTTGACCAGGCGGGGATCGGGCGTGCCGTGGATGCCGTAGGTGTCCTTCGTCAGGTCGATCCAGGTGGAGCCCACCGGATTGTTCGGCCCGGCCTTGATGGTCAGCTTGCCCGTCGGCTTGCCGAAGGTCAGGCGGGTGGGGTCGTAGGTGTAGGTCGGGCGCGGGGCCACGGTGTTGACCGCCCATTCGCCGACCGGGGCCGGGCGCTCGGTGCTGCCCACCGTGGCCGGATAGACCGCCAGCAGCCTGTCGCCGTCGGCATAGGCCTTCAGCGTGCCCTTGGCGTTGTCGATCTCGATGCGGGTGACCTTGCCGTCCAGACCGTCGGGACCCAGGGCGGCGACGACGATCGTGGTCCCGGCCTTGGTGAAGTCGACGCCCGGATTGAGGGCCTGCAGCAGCGGCTCGTCCATGTGGAACTTTTCGGCCAGCAGCTCCAGCGGCGAGCCGTAGCCGAGGGCCGGCAGCTTGGCCATCGCCTCGTAGTCGTCCTTGGGGATGTCGGTCGTGAACGGGCCGGCCACGTCCTCGGCGGTGATCACATAGTCGGTCAGGGCGGGGTTGGCGTCGGCGACCAGGGCGTCCCAGACCGCCGGGCTCAGCTTGCCGTCGACAGTCAGGCGATGGGCCTCCTGGAAGGCGCTGAGGGCGAGGGTCAGGTTGCCGCCTTCCTGCCCGTCGATGACGCCGGGCGAGAAGTGGGCGCGGTCCAGCAGCACCTGGGCGCGGGTCAGATAGGCCTTCTTGGCCTCCGGCGTCGTGGCGGCGGGATCGAAGGCGGCGGCGTTCACGGCCTGGGCCAGGGGCGAGGGGGCGGCCGGGGCCGGGGCGGGCGGGGCGGCGACCAGCGGCGGCGGGGTCTGCGGCGCGGGCGCGGGTGCGGCGGGCTTCGACGCGGCCGGCTTCTGCTGTTGCGGCGCGGGATCGGAACAGGCGGTGGTGGCCGCCAGGCAGCCGAGCAACAGGACGACGGGACGCAGGGTCGAGGGCATGCAAAAACTCCGAGGCGGGAACGCCTTGCCCCTCTCAAGCCTTGAGCCATGGCGAAGTTCCACTGCGGCCCCGTTGGGGGCGGGAGCCCCGATTGAAGATTCTGCGTCGGCTGATCTGGGTGTTGGGCGGACTGGCCGTGCTGGTCGCGCTCTTCGTCGCGTGGGTGATGTGGCCCAGCCATCGTCCGGCGCCGGCCATGCCGCCGCCGTCGGTCTCGGCCGCGCGCGAGCCCCTGCAATACGAGCCGCCGACCTACCTGCCGTCCAACGATCCGCCCGCCGGCCCGAGCTTCGCGCCGATCGGCGGGACGCCCGAGGCCTGCGACGTCGGCGGCGTCTCGGCCAGCGCCGCCCCGGTCAACGCCGCCTCGCTGACCACCCTGACCTGGACGCCGTTCGGCCGTCCCGAGACCGGCTGGGAGATCTACGCCCCGCGCGTCGCCCACGAAATCCAGACGACCTGCGCGCCCGGTTCGCCCCGCTTCGCCGACGCCCTGGCGCGCTGGCAGGGCGGCCATGGCCTGAAGTCGACCGGGACCTTCGATCCGGAGACCTTCCAGGCGATGCTGGTGCGCTGGCACCGGGCCCGGCCGTTCGTGAAGGTCAACGGCGAGGGGATCTGCCCCGGCGCGCCGGCCGTGAGCCTGCTGTCCACGGCCAGCCCTCAGGAAAGCTACGGCGGCAAGACCGTCCAGCTGCGGCCGGGCGCCCTGGACGCCTATCGCCGGATGGTGGCCGAGGCCAAGGCGGCGGGCGTGGCCCGCGACCCGCGCGCCCTGACTATCTTCTCCGGCTTCCGCGATCCGCTGGCCGACGCCGCCCGCTGCGCCCGCGACAACAACTGCCAGGGCGTGTCGCGCACCATCTGCTCGGCCCACCGGACGGGCCTGGCCCTGGACATGTTCATCGCCGCCGCGCCGGGCTTCGGGCCGGACTCCAGCGCCGACGCCAACCGCCTGGCGATGGCCCGGTCGGACCTCTATCGCTGGCTGGTGGCCAACGCCGCGCGGTTCGGCTTCGTCAACTACGCCTTCGAGCCCTGGCACTGGGAGTGGACGGGCGAGCCGATGCTGCCGGGCGTGCCGATCAACAGCCTGCCGCTGGCGGGCTCGGGCCGTCCAGGCGACCCGCTGCTGACGCCGCCTCCCGCGCCGGCCCCGCCGGCCCCCGCGGCCGCGGCGCCCAAGCCGCCGCCGAAAGCGCCTTCGCCGTCCAAGACCCCCAAACAGGGCGCGGCGAAACCCCGGTCATGAAACCTCCCGAATTCGTGGACATTGTCTGGACGACAGCCAGCGTACACAGGGAGTCATGAGCTTCACCGCACCGCGTTTGCCCGATCGCCGCGCGTTCCTGGCCGGCCTGCTGCTGGCTGGCCCGGCCGTCGCCGCGCCCCGGACCCAGCTCAGGCCGCCGCCCAGGCCGCCCGTCGTGACGGTGCTGGGCGACTCCATCACCTCGGGATTGGGCGTTCCGGCCCAGGCCGCCATGCCGGCCCAACTGCAGGCGGCCCTGACCCGCATGGGCGTGGTCGCCCAGGTGCGGGCCGCGGGCGTGGCGGGCGACACCAGCGGCGGCGGCCTGGCGCGGGTCAACCGCAGCGTCCCGTCGGACACCGCCCTGTGCGTCGTGGCCCTGGGCGGCAACGACCTGCTGCAGGGGATCGAGCCCCGGGTGACCAAGGCCAATCTGCGCGCCATCCTGCAGAGCCTGCGGGATCGGCGGATCGGGGTGGTGCTGGTCGGGGTCGGCGCCCCGACCCTGTTCGGCCAGGCCTATGCGCGCGAGTTCAACGCCGTCTATCCGGCCCTGGCGCGGGAGTTCTCGGCGCCGCTCTATCCCAACATCCTGGCCGGGGTGGGCGGCTCGCGGCAGCTGATGCAGGGCGACGGCATCCATCCCAACGCGGCGGGGGCGCGGGTCATCGGCGACAAGCTGGCGGTGGTGGTGGCCCAGGCGCTGTGGTCCATGCGGACGCAGACCGTGGCTAGGTGAAGAACTCCACCGCCACCAGCACCACGCCGGCGATCCACACCGTCTCGAACACCATCAGGGCCACGGGCCGCCAGCCGGCGGTCATCAGGTCCTTGAACGAGGTCTTCATGCCCAGGCCCGCGATGGCCGTGACCAGGCACCAGCGCGAGACCTCGTTGGCCGCGTCGGTGACGGGCTTGGCCAGCCAGCCCAGGCTGTTGATGACCACCAGGGCCGCGAAGCCGATCAGGAACAGCGGCACGGTCGGCTTGGCGCCGCCGGCCGCGCCTGGACCCATGCGCGAAACCACGAACGCGATGGTGAAGACCACCGGCAGCAGCATGGTCACCCGCAAGAGCTTCACATAGGTGGCCACGTCGCCGGTGTGGGGCGAGATCATGTAGCCGGCCCCGACCACCTGGGCGACGTCGTGGATCGTGCCGCCCAGGAAAACGCCCGCCCGGGTGTGGTCCAGGTGCAGGGCCGCCGTCAGCAGCGGGTAGGTGATCATCGCGATGGTCGACAGGGCCGTGACCGTGACGACCGCCAGGATGGTGTCGCGCTCGGCGTCCTTGCCGCGCGGCAGGACCGAGGCGATCGCCAGGGCCGCCGAGGCGCCGCAGATGCCGACCGCCCCGCCCGACAGCACGCCGAAGCTGGAACGCAGGCCCATGCGCTTGGCCAGGAAGGCGCCCAGGGCGATGGTCGAGCCGATGCCGACGATGACCATGACGATCGGGGTCAGGCCCAGGCCCAGGATCTGGCTGGCGGTGATCCGCGCGCCCAGCAGGGCGACGCCGAAACGCAGGACGGCCTTGGACGAGAACTCGATGCCGGGGATGCAGCGGCCTTCCTGGTGCAGGAAGTGGAAGGTCATGCCGAACAGCAGGGCGAACAGCATGACCGGCGCGCCGTAGTGCTGGGCCAGCCATTGCGAGGCCAGGGCGATGGTCACCGCCACCAGCACGCCGGGATAGAGTTTCAGCAGGGCCGCCTGGCCGGGGAAGCCGGCTTTGGCCTTCGCCGCGACGGTCGGTTCGTGGCCGGTCAGGCCCTCCATGCCCTCGAGCGACTGGAAGAGCGCGTGGGCGGCGGCCGTGTCGGTTTCGAGATCGGAATTCATCGTCTGGCCCTGGGCCGGTGAGTCGCGCCGGCTGCCTGGATCGAGACCCGATGGGGGCGGTGCTGGCAAGAAAAAACCCCCTCGCCACGAACGACGAGGGGGTTGGTTTCAGCGCGGCCGCGCCGGCGGGGTCTAAAGTTCCCGCCCGCCGCCGCCGAAGACCGGGTCCTGGTGGGCCGAAGGCTGGCCGGCGTGGTCGGGCGCCCGCTTCTGGTGCCGGAACAGGTGACCGGTGACGCCGCTCGCCCAGTTCTTGATCTTGTCCATGAAGATGAAGACCACGGGGATGTAGAGCAGCGACAGGAAGGTCGAGGTGATCAGGCCGCCGATCACGGCGATCGCCATCGGGGCTCGGAACTCCACGTCGGCCCCGAACCCCACGGCCACGGGCATCATGCCCGCGCCCATCGCGACCGTGGTCATGATGATCGGCCGGGCCCGCTTGTGGGCCGCGTCCAGCAGGGCCTCGCGCCGGCTCATGCCGCCCTTGATCGCCATGATCGCGTACTCGACCAGCAGGATCGAGTTCTTCGCGGCGATGCCCATCAGCATCAGGATGCCGATCAGGGTCGACAGCGAGAAGCTGGAATGGACCAGCAGCAGCAGGGCGAAGGCGCCGCCGATGGCCAGGGGCAGAGCGGCCATGATGGTCACCGGGTGGGCGAAGCTGCGGAACAGCAGCACCAGCACCACGTACATCAGCAGGATGCCGGTCACGAGGGCGGCGACGAAGCCGGCGACCATCTCCTGGATGAACTCGATGTCGCCGGCCGGAGCTTCGCCGACGCCGGTGGGCAGGTTCTTGACCGACGGCAGGGCGTGCACCCGCTTGGCGGCCTCGCCCACGACGATGCCGTTCAGCTCGGCGGTGATGGTGGCGATGCGCGAGCGGTCCTGGCGATCGATCTGCGAGGGGCCGGCGCCGTAGCGGATGTCGGCCACCGCGTTCAGGGGCACGGCCGTGCCGCCGGCGGTCGGCACCTTCAGCGTCTCCAGCACCGCCTGGTCCTCACGGGCGTCCTGCGCCAGGCGCAGTCGGATCGGCACCTGGCGGTCGCCCAGATTGTACTTGGGCAGGGACTGGTCGATGTCGCCGATGGTGGCCACGCGCACGGCCTGGGAGATCGCCCCGGCCGAGACGCCGGCGCGGGCGGCCTGGTCGGGCTTGGGCGTCACCACGATCTCCGGGCGGGCGATCGAGGCGGTGTTGACGACGTGGGACAGGCCCGGGACGCCGCGCATCTCGGCCTCGACCTTGCGGGCGGCGGCCTCGAGCAGGGGACCGTTGTCGCTGATCAGGCTGAGCGAATAGACGCCGCCGGCGCTGGGGCCGTTGTTGTTCGATCCGGCCCCGATCCGCGCGCCGGGGATGGCGGCGAACTGATCGACCATCTGCCGGCTGAAATCCTTCTGGCTGATGCGCTTGTGCTTGTCGATCAGGTTGGCGGTGATGCTGGCCTTGTTGACGCCGCCGTCGCCGCCGGTGTCGGCGTAGACGCTGGTGACCTCGGGTCGGGCCAGTAGTTCGCGCGTGACCTGCTGGGCCACCGCGTCGGTGTCGTCCAGCGTCGAGCCGGGCGGCAGCTCGATGGAGAAGGGCGCGCGGCCCTGATCCATCTGAGGCTGGAACTCGAGCGGCAGCTTGGTGGCCAGGAAGATCGAGACCGCGAACACCGGGATGCCCATCAGCAGCACCAGCCACTTGTGGTTCAGCGCCCAGTTCAGGCTCTTCAGATAGGGACCCATCCACGGCGGATCCTGGTCGGGCTTGTGGTGCGCCTTGAGCAGGTAGGCGCCCATCAGCGGCGTCAGCATCCGCGCCACCAGCAGCGAGAACAGCACCGAGACGCAGGCGGCCAGGGCGAAGGCCTTGAAGAACTGGCCGATGATGCCGGGCATGAAGCCCACGGGCGCGAACACCGCCACGATGGTGAAGGTGGTGGCCACCACGGCCAGGCCGATCTCGTCGGCGGCTTCTATGGCCGCGTCGTAGGGGGATTTCCCGCCGCGCATGTGGCGGACGATATTCTCGATCTCGACGATGGCGTCGTCGACCAGGATGCCGACGGTCAGCGACAGGGCCAGCAGGGTGATGCCGTTCAGCGACTCGCCCATCGGCGCCAGCAGCGCGAAGGTCGGCAGCAGCGACAGCGGGATGGCGATGGCCGCCAGCAGGGTGGCGCGCAGGTCGCGCAGGAACAGCAGCACCACCAGCACCGCCAGCACCGCGCCCACGATCAGCGCTTCCATCGAGGCCACGTAGCTGTGCTCGATGTAGCGGACGTTCGAGGTGATCTCCTCGATCTGGACGTCCGGATGGGCCTTCTGCAGGGTGGCGATGGCCTTGCGGACCTTTTCGGCGGTCTGCACCTCGCTGGCGCCGCGCGAACGGACCATGCCGAAGGTCACGACCTCCTGGTCGTTGAAGCGGGCGCGGGTGCGCGGTTCGTCCCAGTGGTCCTCGACCGTGCCCAGGTCGCCCAGCCGCACCGTGCCGCCGCTCGACAGCGGGATGCGGGTCTCGCGCAGCTTGTCCAGGCTGTCGGCGGCGCCCAGGGTGCGTATGGCGCGTTCGGAGCCGCCCAGGGTGACGCGGCCGCCGGGTAGGTCGGCGTTGACCCCCACCAGCGACTGGCTCACCTGAGCGGCGGTGACGCCGCGAGCCGCCAGTCGATCGGGGTCGAGGGCGACCTGGATTTCGCGGCTGACCCCGCCGCTGCGATTGACCTTGCCCACGCCCTTGATGGCCAGCAGGGCGCGCGCGACATCGTTGTCGACGAACCAGCTCAGCTCCTCGGGCGTCTTGGTCGCGCCGCGCACGACGTAGGTGATCAGCGAGCCGCCGGACACGTCGATGCGGGTGACGATCGGCTCCTGCATGTCCTGCGGCAGGGCCGAACGGAGGTTGGACATGGCGTTGCGGACGTCGTTGGTGACCCGCTCGTGGTCGACCCCCAGCTCGAACTCGATGAAGGTGGTCGAGGCGCCGTCGACGACGGTCGAGTTGATGTGGCGCACGCTGCCCAGGCCCGCGATCTGGTCCTCGATCAGGCGCGTGACCTGGGTCTCGAGCTCGCTGGGCGCGGCGCCGGGGCGCACGGCCGTGACCACCACGAAGGGCAGGTCGACGTCCGGGTTGTTGTTGATCCGCATGTTCTTGAAACCGATGACCCCGAACAGGGTCAGCAGCAGGAACAGCAGGATGACGGGGATCGGGTTCTTGATCGCCCAGCGTGAGATGTTGTTCATCGCGGCACCCTAGCGCTTGGCCGGGGCGGCGACACGGACGCGGTCGCCTTCGCCCAGGAAGCCGGCGCCCTGCACGACCACGCGCTCGCCCTCGGCCAGGCCGGTGGTGGCCGTGCTGCCGGCGGTGCGGGCCACGATCTGGACGCGGCGGAAGTGGGCGCGGTTCTGGGCGTCGACCACGAACACGCCGGCGTTGTTCTCGCGATACAGCAGGGCGGCGGTCGGCACGGTCGCCGCCGGCTGGGCGCCGGCGTTGATCTGCGTGCGGGCGAACATGCCGGGGCGGAACCCGCCCATCGACGACAGGGCCACCCGGGCCACGCCCAGGCGGCTGGCCGGATCGACCTCGGAATTGACCAGTCGCACGCTGCCGCTGACCGTGCCCACCTGTTCGGAGGTGATCTGGGCGGGCATGCCCGCGCGGACCAGGGCCAGGTCGGTCTCGGGGATCTCGGCGTTCAGCTCCAGGCGGCCGTCCCGGACGATGCGGAACAGCTCGCTGCCCATCGAGACGATCTGGCCCTTGGTGACGCTGCGCTTGCTGATCAGGCCCGAGACCGGGGCGCGGATCGAGGCCTGGGCGACGCGGGCGGCGATCTCGCCGCGGGCGGCGACGGCCGACGACACCTGAGCGGCGGCCGTCTGCTGGCGGGCCGTGGCGGTGTCCAGGGCGGAGGCGGAGAGGTAGCCCTTCTGCTGCAGCTCGCGCGAGCGGCGCAGGGCGGCCTCGGCCTCAGCCAGGGTGGCTTTGGCGCTGGTGACCGAGGCTTCGGCCTGACCCAGCTGGGCGCGCAGGACTGTGTCGTTCAGCTGGACCAGGACCTGGCCCTGCCGGACCATCTGGCCTTCCTCGACATTGACGGCCACGGCGGTGAGGCCGCCGGTCTCGGCGCCGACGGGCACCTCTTCCCAGGCCGACACGGTGCCCGAGGCGTTGATCGTGCGCGGCAGGGCCTGGGTGACGACCGGGGCGACGCCGACGGTCTGGCTGGCCGCCTGGGAGGGCTTGGACGTCGTCTTGGCCTTGGCCTTGTCGCCATGGTCGCACGCGGACAGCCCCAGGGCGCCGATGCAGAGCACCACGGGTAACGCAGTCGAACGCAGGCCGCGTTGTTTGATCCGTTGATGCACGACCACCTCAGCTCCGATTGTTTGAACAGCCAGGAGCCTTCTAACCGAGAAACGCCGTTCACCGGATTAAATGATCGTAAGGCGACGCCTGGAGGTCAGGCCAGGCCGTCCGGGCGCGGCTTTTCCCGTCGGCCGGCGTTCCAGGCGCCGACGAGAAGGGCGCCCATCACCAGATAACTGAGCAGGCTGCCGGCCACGTAGTAGGCGCGGGGGATGATCTGCTTGTCGATCGCGGCGGCCAGATGGACCAGGGCGGCGACGCCCTGGAAGGCCGCGGCGGCCATGGTCCACCAGCGGTCGGCGGTGAGGGCCAGGTACAGCAGGACCAGCAGCAGCAGGACGTCGACCGCCAGCACGCCGCCCTGGGCGCCGAGGGTCTGGGTGTCGTCCTGGACGAGGGGGCTGGCGAACCAGGCGGCGGCCATCGCCGCGGCGGCGACCCGCTCGACCCAGCGTCCGCGCCAGACGGCGAGCCCGCAACAGGTCAGCAGCACGGCGAGGCTGAACAGCTGGTCGAGGGTCTGGACGTACATCTGGGGCGTTTCTTGGCGAGGTCCGGCGGCGCGTCGGACCGCCAGCTTAACCTGATCCGGGATCGAAGCCGATCCGGCTAGAACGATCCCGCAGTTCGCGGGCCCGATCACATGTGGGGGTGCATGATCGGGCCCGCGGCGCGAGGCCTGAGGGGGGAGGGTTCAGGCGACTTCGCGCGCGGTCGGCACCGCCCGCAGGCTGCCGATCAGGCTGGGGGGCGGCTTCTTGCCGCCGCCGCCGAAGGAAACGGCCGAGAGGCCGATGTCGTGCTGGGCCTTGCTGAGGCCCTGGTGGGTTTCGAGGATGTTCTGGCGGGCCACGCCCAGGGCGCGCATCGTCTCGATCGCGCTGATCAGGGCGTCCTGGCCGACCATCACCGACAGGTTCGCGGCTTCCCGCGAGGCCGGCATCAGGGTGGTCAGGGCGGCGGTGCTGGCGATGGCCGCGTCGATCGCCTTCTCGGCGGCGAACAGGGCTTCGGCCACGGCTTCGGCGGCGTGACGGCGTTCCTTGAGCATGACGGTTCTCCTCGCGCCGCCGCAGGACGGCGCGTCATCTGGGGTGGAGGTGTGGAGAGCGCTCGGGAGCGGAGGGCTAGAACAGACCCCGAAGGGCGTGCAGGCCAGCCAGCAGGGAACCGAACGCGAAGGCGGTCGCGAGCATCATGGCGGCGATCAGGGCCAGCCGTTGGCCGATGGTCAGGTCATTGGGGCCTCCCCAATTTCCGAACGGCCGAAGCTCTCGTCCATCAGGGCGCCGGCCACGCAGAGGATCTCCCTCAGCACCATTTCCGGCGGCTTGAAATTGGCCTGCTTCCGCGTCGCGCTGACCAGGTCCGACGCCATCAGGGCGCTCTGGGCGGTCGCCGCCAGGCTGGCGAGCTGACGTTCCAGCTCGGACCAGGTGAAGGCCGGCACCCGCTCGTCCTGCGAGTTCAGGGTCGGCCACGCCTTGTGGAAGTTCAGGGCGTCGCGGCGCAGGCTCAGCGCCTGGTCGATCGCGTCCTTCTGGGAGTCCGTGAGTGGCGGCACGTGCTGTTCCTTCCTCGGTGTCGCGGTCCGCGGCGGGGAGCCGCGCGGCCTCGACGGGAGATGTGTAGGAAGGATGAGCAGGGGGCGGGGGAGGGGCTAGTCCCGTCGCGTCGGACCCCGACGCGATCGGAGGGGGGGCGGCCCCCGCCGAAGCCTGGTTCCGGGGCGAGAGCAGCCGCGCCGCCTCGTAGCGGTCGGCGGCGCCCAGGCGGCGGCGCGCCTTGTCCAGGTGCCAGTCGACGGTGTGCTTGGACAGGCCGAGACGACGGGCGATCTCCTTGGAGCTGAGATGCTCGTCCACGAGGCGCAGGCAATCGCGCTCACGCGGCGTCAGTCGGTCCATACCGCTCACTGTCCGGTCCAAGCCGTCGGCCCCCGAGTTCATGGGCTGATTGTATTCCGAAACCACTCTACCGCAAGGTGCGGTCAGCCCTTGGGCAGGTCCGCGGCCGCGAGGTTAGACGAAATCTTCCACAGATCGATGGCGCCCTCGGTGGCGTGGCGGTCGATTTCCGCCAGCTCCTCGGCCGTGAAGCCCAGGGTGTCCAGCGCGGCCAGCGAGTCCTCCAGCTGGGCCACGGTGCGTGCGCCGATCAGGGCCGAGGTGACGCGCGGGTCGCGCAGCACCCAGGCCAGGGCCATCTGGGCCAGGCTCTGGCCGCGGGCCTTGGCGATCTCGTTCAGGGCCTGGATGCGGGCGATGTTGTCGTCGCTCAGCAGATGGCCGCCCAGCGAGCCGGCCTTGGCCGCGCGGGAGTCTTGCGGCACGCCGCCCAGGTACTTGTTGGTCAGCATGCCCTGGGCCAGGGGCGAGAAGGCGATGCAGCCCACGCCCAGGTCCTCCAGGGTGTCCAGCAGGCTGTCCTCGATCCAGCGGTTCAGCATCGAATAGGACGGCTGGTGGATCAGCAGGGGCACGCCCTCGCTCTTGAGGATGGCGTGGGCCTGGCGGGTCAGCTCGGGCGAGTAGGACGAGATCCCGACGTACAGCGCCTTGCCCTGCCGGTGCAGGTGGGCCAGGGCGCCCATGGTCTCCTCCAGCGGCGTCGTGGGGTCGACCCGGTGCGAGTAGAAGATGTCGACATAGTCCAGGCCCATGCGCTTGAGGCTCTGGTCGCAGCTGGCGATCAGGTACTTGCGCGAGCCGCCGATCCCGCCGTACGGCCCCGGCCACATGTCCCAGCCGGCCTTGGTCGAGATCACCAGCTCGTCGCGGTGGGCGGCGAAGTCGGTCGCCATGACCTTGCCGAAGTTCTCCTCGGCCGAGCCGTAGGGCGGGCCGTAGTTGTTGGCCAGGTCGAAGTGGGTGACGCCCAGGTCGAAGGCGCGGCGCAGGATGGCGCGGCCGGTCTCGAACACGTCGGCGCCGCCGAAGTTCTGCCACAGCCCCAGCGAGATCGCCGGCAGGTCCAGGCCGCTGCGGCCGGTGCGGCGATAGGGCATGGCGTCATAGCGGGTGTCGGCGGCGACGTAGGGCTTCTGCACGGGGAGGGTCCTGGGGAGGGGATACGGAAGCGGGATGGATGGCGCGAAACGGGGTTCTTGTCATCCGTCACGACCGTTGTCGCGCCCCGCGCTTTCCGGGATGACAACGTTAGTGGTTATTTCGGAACCAGCGCGTCGTGGATCGGCGCCACCCAGGCGTCGGCCTTGATGTCGTAGGCGATGAAGTCGCTGTCGAACTGCCAGTAGGCCCAGGCCCAGCCGCGCGCTTCGGCCTCGCGGGCGGCGGCGGCGGTGTAGGCGGCGCGCGAGGCCATGTCGCCCTTGTCGTAGGCGCCGAACTCGCCCATCAGCATCGGTCGGCGGTTGGCCTTGGCCCAGGCCTGGACGCCGTCGAAGTCGGCCTTCATCCGCGCGCGCTCTGCCGGCGTCCCCCAGGTGACGCCGGTCTTGGGCGTGTCGGGATTCCACGACGCGCCCTGGTGGGTGAACTCCATGGGCAGGTAGTAGTGGACGGTGGCGATCAGGTGCCGGTCGCCCTCCGGCAGCTTCAGCTGGGGCAGGTGGCTGATGTTGTTCCAGAAGGCCGGGCCGACGATCACGTTGCGGGTCGGGTTGGAGGCGCGGACCACCGGCAGCAGCTCGGCGATCCAGCTGTTCCAGAGGTCGTCGGTCAGGCCCTTGTTCGGCTCGTTCAGCAGCTCGAACACCACCTTGTCGGGCGCGTCCTTGTAGCGTTCGCCGACCTGTTTCCAGAAGGCGATCAGCTTGGGCTTGCAGGTGGCCGGATCATTGCCGCAGTCGCCGAAATTGTGCTCGTCCAGGATGACGGTCAGCTTCTGGTCCAGGGCGGCCTTGACCGCCTGGTCCAGGGTGGCCAGCCAGGCCGGGTCCAGCCGGTTGTCGGCGTCCATGTGCGAGAAGGCGTGCAGGTTCAGCCGCACCGCGTCGAAGCCGCCGTCCTTGATGACCTTGAAGTGGCGCATCTGGAAGCGGGCCTTGGCCGGGTCCTTCCAGATCGGGTCGTAGCCCAGGACGTTGATCCCGCGAGTCATCGCCTTGACCTGGTCCTGGGCCGAGATCTCGCGCGCATTGGCCGGCGTCGCGGCCAGGGCGGACAGGAGGGCGCAGGCGGTCAGGGCGCCCACGGTCAGGGCTTGGGCTCGGGCCTTGAGGGACTTGGACATGACGTTTCCTCGAGCCTCTGCGGGCTTTCACGTGACAACGCTGTCAGCATTGCCCGGAAACGGCCGGCGCGCAACGCCCCATCAGGCGTCGCGGCGGGCTTCCACCGACTCGGTGTCCGGCGAGGCGGCGCGGATCAGCTCCAGCACGTCGACGATGATCACCTGCATGGCCTTCTGGGCCGCCACGGCGTCGCGGGCCATGATCGCGTCGGCCACGTCCTCGTGCGATGGGATCGAGGCGGTGCGGCCCTTGATGCGGTTGGTGAAGCGGATCGAGATCCGCAGGGCGGTGTTCACCAGCTCGTGCAGGTCGCGATAGAACGGGTTCTTGGTGGCGTTGAGGATGGCCACGTGGAAGGCGATGTCGGCCGACAGCGGGTCGTCCTCGCCCCCGGCGGCGGCCTTCATGCGGTTCAGCGCCTTGCGGATGCCTTCCAGCCCGGTCTCGTCGGCGTTGCGGGCGGCCAGGGCGGCGGCGGCGGGCTCGATCCCCAAGCGCATCTCGGTGAACTCGGCCAGCAGGCGCAGGCTGAACTTGCGCTCCAGCATCCAGCGCAGGACGTCGGGGTCCAGCAGGTTCCACTCGTTCTCGGGCTCGACCACGGTGCCGTGGCGGGGGCGGGCGCTGAGCAGGCCCTTGGCCGTCAGCATCTTGACCGCTTCGCGCGTGACGGTGCGGCTGGCGCCGAACTGCTTGGACAGTTCGCCTTCGGTGGGGAAGCCGACCGCGGCGTATTCGCCGGTGACGATGGCCTGGCCCAGGGACTCGACGAGTCCATAGGTCAGACTGAGGCCCGGCTGCGTACGGATCACCAAGTTGTCGCCCCCAAAACGCTTCTTGAAATCGGTCGTCGTCTAAATAGGTCTGACCTTGTGTAGCGTGCTTCGTTCACGCCCGGAACAATCATGTCAAAGACGAAAGCCCCGCCACACTCGCGTGACGGGGCTTTGCGCTTCAGACATGCGTGGACACCGGTGGACACGCCGTCCGCGACGTCACCACCAGGTGGCGTAGAGCGCGATCAGGATCAGGATCACGCCCAGGCCGGCGATGTTGAAGCCGGTGGTGGTCTTGTAGCTGACCCCCTCCAGCGACACGACGTTGACCTCCTTCTTCTGGGGCGCGACCAGCGAGACCAGGACGGCGGCGACCAGCGAGGCGAGGAACACCACGCCGACCCGGTTCATGAAGGGCATGGTGTAGATGCCCAGGTCCTGGAGCTTCCAGAACACCGCCGACAGTACGGCCGAGCCGACGGCGGCGGTCAGGGCGCCGGCGGTGGAGGCGCGCTTCCAGAACAGGCCCAGGATGAAGATCACCACGATGCCCGGAGTGAAGAAGCCCGTGAACTCCTGGATGAACTGGAAGGCCTGCTCGGCGCCGCCCAGCAGCGGCCGGGCGGTGAGGATGCCGATGACCACCGCCACGACGGCGGTGACGCGGCCCACGGTGACCAGATGGCGCTCGGTCGAGTCCTTCTTGACCTTGGCGTAGACGTCCAGGGTGAAGATGGTGGCGATCGAGTTGATCTTGGCGGCCAGCGACGCGACGATCGCGGCCACCAGGGCGGCGAACACCAGGCCCAGCACGCCGGGCGGCAGCAGCTTCATCATCTCCGGATAGGCCTGGTCGGGCTTGGCCAGGCCCGGGACCAGCACCAGGGCGGCGATGCCCGGCAGCACCACGATCACCGGCATCAGCAGCTTCAGATAGGCGGCCAGGGCGATGCCCTTCTGGGCTTCGGCGATGTCCTTGGCGCCCAGGGCGCGCTGGATGATGTACTGGTTGAAGCCCCAGTAGCTGACGTTCATGACCCACAGGCCGCCGAACAGGACGCTGAGGCCAGGCAAGTCCTTGTAGTGCGGGTTGTCCTTCGAGAGGATCATGTCGAACTTCTCGGGGAACTGGGTCGTCAGGTGGTTGAAGCCGGCCAGGACGTCGCCGTGGCCGATCTTGGTCAGCGACAGGTAGACGATGATCAGGCCGCCGGTGATCAGCAGGGCCACCTGGACGATGTCGGTCAGGGCCACGGCCTTCAGGCCGCCCCACATCTGATAGGCCAGGGCGAAGACCCCGATGATGATCAGGGCGGTCATCTGGTCGACGCCCGTCACCGTGTGCACGGCGATCGAGCCCAGCCACAGGATCGAGGTCAGGTTCACGAACACGTAGAGGCCCAGCCAGAACCAGGCCATCAGGTTGCGCACGCTGGGTCCGTACCGCTGCTCCAGGAACTGCGGCATGGTCGAGATGTTGTTCTTCAGGAAGATCGGCAGGAAGAACTTCCCGACGATCAGCAGGGTCAGGGCCGCCATCCATTCGTAGGAGGCGATGGCCAGGCCCAGGGCGTAGCCCGAGCCGCTCATGCCGATGATCTGCTCGGCCGAGATGTTGGCGGCGATCAGCGAGGCGCCGATCGCCCACCAGGGCAGGGCCTTGCCGGCCAGGAAGTAGTCGGTGGAGTCCTTCTGGTGGCCGCCCTTGTCGCGGCTGACCCACTGGGCCAGTCCGAAGATGGCGACGGCGTAGATCGCCAGGATGACGAAATCGATGGTTCTCACTGGGGTCCCCCCTTTGGGCCGTGTTCTTGTTCCGACGCGGACGCTTGTTACTGGGTGGTCTGTTCGGCCCAGGCCGCCACCAGGGCCTTGGCCCGGGCGCCGACCTCGTCGGCCGTGTAGCCCGGACGATAGAGCTCGCCGCCCACGCCGATGCCGGCGACCCCGGCCTTGATCCAGGGCTCCAGATTGGCCGCGCCGACGCCGCCCACGGCGTAGACGCTGACGTCCTTGGGCAGCACGTCGCGCACGGCCTTGATGTGGCCGGGGCCGAAGGTGCCGGCCGGGAACAGCTTCAGCGAGCGGGCGCCGGCCTTGACGGCGGCGAAGGCCTCGCTGGGCGTGGCGAAACCGGGCATGACGGTCAGGCCCAGGCCCACGGCGTGGCGGATGACGTCGGTGTCGATGTTGGGCGTGACGATCAGCTTGCCGCCGACGCCGGCCACCTGGTCGACCACCTCGGGCGACAGCACCGTGCCGGCCCCGCACAGGGCCTTGTCGCCGAACGCGGCGCACAGCTTGCCGATGCTGACCAGCGGCTCGGGCGAGTTCATCGGCACCTCGATGGCCTCGATCCCGGCTTCGACCAGGGCGGCGGCGATGTCGAGGACCTCGTCGGGCTTCACGCCGCGCAGGATGGCGACGATGGGGGGCGTGTTAGGCAACGACGTGAACTCCACTAGTGGTCGGCGACAGGACCGAAAGGCCGGCCAGGACGGCGGAATCGCCGTCGACCGCCACGCTGGTCCCGCCGAAGGCGGTGATGGCCTGGGCGTAGAGGGCGCTCAGCGTCGGGGCCCCGATCAGCGAGACCTGGCCCAGCGCGCCGAACCAGTCGACCGTGGCCGCCACGTCGGCGGCCAGCAGCAGGCCCGACAGGAAGCCCATGGCGTCGGCCTTGGGCAGGCCGTCGATCAGCTGGCGGCTGCGGGTCTCGAAGATCAGGTGCGGCAGGCGCGCGGCGCCCTGCTCGGCGATGCGGGCCACGCCCAGGGCGAAGCCTTCGGCGGACTCCGGATCATCACCGGGCGCGGCCTTGGCCAGGATCGAGTGCTCGCGCAGCAGGGCGTAGAGCTCGCCGACCGGGGCGGTGACGAAACCGGCGATGCGGCCGTCCTCGACCGCGACCCACTTGGTGTGGGTGCCGGGCAGGGCCAGCAGGTGGCGACCGCGCTTGAGGGCGGGGTCCAGTTCGAGGGCGCCCAGGATCTGGGTCTCCTCGCCGCGCATCACGTCCGGACCGCCCAAGGCGTTGCGGCATGACAGGCCCGGCACGATGGCCACCGGCAGGCCGTCGGCGTCGATGTGCAGCAGGCGCTCGCGGATGTCGCCGGCGCCGGCCGGGCAGGGCGCGTAGGCCGCCTCTTGCCAGCCGTTGCGCGAGCCGACCATACCGCACAGCAGGACCAGCGATGGACCGGCTTCACGCCAGTCGCCGACCAGGTCCAGGAACGCCTCGCGCGGCGAAGCGCCGTTCAGCGCCCCGATGCCCGGTCCGTCGCGGCGGTCCAGCACGCTCTTGCCCTGGCGCAGATAGAGTCGCAGGCGCGAGGTGCCCCAGTCGCCGAAGATCGTGACCGAGGAATCCATCGGGTTCATCTAGTGCGACTCGCGCGTCACGACCGAGCCGCTGGCGCCGACCAGGAAGTCCAGGTCCGCGCCCTTGTCGGCCCCCAGCACGTGGTCGATGTACAGCTTGGCGTAGCCGCGCGTCGCCTTGGGCGCGGGCGGATTGGCCTTCCACGCGGCCAGGCGGCCGGCCAGTTCCTCGTCGGAGATCAGCAGGTTCAGCGAGCGGGCAGGGCCGTTCAGCTCGATCTCGTCGCCGCTGCGGACCACGGCCAGCGGTCCGCCGGCGTCGGACTCGGGCGAGACGTGCAGGATCACCGTGCCGAAGGCCGTGCCGCTCATCCGGGCGTCGCTGATACGGACCATGTCCTTGACGCCCTTCTCCAGCAGCTTGGTCGGCAGGGGCATGTTGCCCACTTCCGGCATGCCGGGATAGCCCTTGGGACCACAGCCCTTGAGCACCAGGATCGAGGTCTCGTCGACCTCCAGCTCGGGCGAGTCGATGCGGGCCTTGAAGTCCTCGATGGTCTCGAACACCACGGCCTTGCCCTTGTGGCTCAAGAGTTCCGGGCTGGCCGCGCTGGGCTTCATCACCGCGCCGCCGGGGGCGAGGTTGCCGCGCAGCACCCAGATGCCGCTGTCGGGCTTCACCGGGGCTTCCAGGCTGCGGATGACCTCGGCGTTGAACACCTCGGCCTTCTCGTACTGCTCGCCGATCCGCTGGCCCGAGATGGTCAGGGCCTCGGGGTTCAGGAACGGCGACATCTGCTTCATCACCGCTGGCAGGCCGCCGGCGTAGTGCAGGTCTTCCATCAGGAAGCGGCCCGACGGCTGCAGGTCGACCAGCAGGGGCACGTCGCGCGACAGGTTGTCGAAATCCTCGAGCGCCAGCTCGACGCCCAGGCGGCCGGCCAGGGCCAGCAGGTGGACCACCGCGTTGGTCGAGCCGCCGATCGCGGCGTGGACGCGCAGGGCGTTCTCGAAGGCGGCGCGGGTGGCCACCTGCGACATGGTCAGGCCGTCATGCACCATGCGCACGATGGTCCGGCCGGTGTGGTGGGCCATGGCCGCGCGGCGGGCGTCCACGGCGGGAATCGAGGCGTTGTAGGGCAGGCTCATGCCCATGGCCTCGACGATGGCGGCCATGGTCGAGGCGGTGCCCATGGTCATGCAGGTGCCGGGCGAGCGGCTCATGCCGCTCTCGGCCGACATGAATTCCGGCAGGGTCATCTCGCCGGCCCGCACGGCCTCGGAGAACTTCCACACGTCGGTGCCCGAGCCGATGTCCTTGCCGCGGAACTTGCCGTTCAGCATGGGGCCGGTGGAGACGACGATGGTGGGCAGGTCGACGCTGGCCGCGCCCATCATCTGGCCCGGCGTGGTCTTGTCGCAGCCGCCCAGCAGCACGACGCCGTCGATCGGGTTGCCGCGGATCGATTCCTCGACGTCCATGGCCAGCAGGTTGCGGAACAGCATGGCGGTGGGCCGCATCTGGGTCTCGCCCAGCGACATGGCGGGGAATTCCAGGGGCAGGCCGCCGGCCTCCCACACGCCGCGCTTCACGTGCTCGGCGATGTCGCGCAGGCCCGCGTTGCAGGGGGTGATCTCCGACCACGTGTTGCAGATGCCGATCACCGGCCGCCCGTCGAACACGTCGTCCGGCAGGCCCTGGCTCTTCATCCAGCTGCGATGGATAAAGCCGTCACGATCCAGCTTCCCGTAGCTGTGACCGCTGCGGAACCTGCCGCCCCCGTTTCCCTGACCCATGTTCTTCCCTGACGCCACGGACAGCGCAACTCGCGTCCGATGGGGCTTCATTTATAGTATAATAATGATGGTTGCAAACGTCGTGGATTCACAGGGGTTTGGGTCCGGCGTGGCCCAAAAGTCGCGCCCGGCCCGTCAAATTGATAGCGCTATCAATTTGGTCTTGTAAGTAGCACTTATATGACTAAAGGTCCCCTCAGATCGTGTGACCGCCGTGCGCGGCGCACGTCACCGGCGCCCTTAGAGCGCTGGGACGGATCTCATCTGGGGGAAGGAAACCGGAATGCCGCTTTGTAATTCTCGTCGCAACGTCATGTTCATGGGCGCCTCGGCGCTTGTCCTCTGCGGCGCCTTGCCCGCGGTCGCCTTCGCCCAGGCGGCTCCCGCCCCGGCGGCCGACACGGTCGAGGAAGTGGTCGTCACCGGCCAGCGCGCCGCCCTGCAATCGGCCCAGAAGCTGAAGCAGAACGCCGAGCAGCTGGTCGACTCGATCACCGCCACCGACATCGGCGCCCTCCCGGACCGTTCGGTCACCGAAGCCCTGCAGCGTGTCTCGGGCGTCACCATCGGCCGCACCGCCGACGGTCGCGACGCCGACCGCATCTCGGTCGAAGGCAGCGGCGTGCAGGTTCGCGGCCTGAGCTGGGTCCGCGGCGAACTGAACGGCCGCGACAGCTTCTCGGCAAAGGCCGGCCGCACCCTGAGCTTCGAGGACGTGCCGCCCGAACTGATGTCCGGCGTCGACGTCTACAAGAACCCCTCGGCCGACATCATCGAAGGCGGCGTCGGCGGCACCGTCAACCTGCGCACCCGCCTGCCGTTCGACAGCGGCAAGCGCATCCTGGCCTATTCGCTCGACAGCAGCTGGGGCGACCTGTCCAAGAAGTGGGAGCCCAGCGGCTCGGTCCTGTACAGCGATCGTTGGGACACCAGCATCGGCGAGGTCGGCTTCCTGGTCGACCTGTCCGACTCCAAGCTGTCCAGCCGCACCGACACCATCTCGGTCGACCCGTACTTCGCCCGCACCAACCTGGTGGCCGGCAAGACGGTCTACGTCCCCGGCGGCTTCGGCTACCGCACCCTGGACTACGAGCGCGAGCGCAAGGGCATCGCGGCCGCCCTGCAATGGCGCCCGAACGACCAGTGGGACGCCAGCCTGCAGTTCCTGCGCTCGTCGGCCTCGCAAGCTTCGACCGAGCACGCGGTCGGCTTCAACCCCGGCTCGTCCAACGGCGAAGCCCTGGGCACCGACTTCACCTACGACTCCAACGGCCACTTCCTGAAGGGTACCCTGGCCTCCAGCCAGGATGGCACCAGCCTGGGGTCGTCGACCATCGACACCCGCTACGCCGACCGCAGCTCGGTCACGTCCGACTACGCCTTGAACGTGAAGTTCACGCCCAACGACAAGTGGACGTTCAGCGGCGACATCCAGTACGTCTACGCCAAGACCAAGACCGTCGATAACACCGCGTTCAACGCGCTGAGCGGCGACGCCGCCCCGGCCAGCCTGGATGTCACCGGCAAGCTGCCGGTGATCACCATGAACAACGACAAGGCCTACACGTCCAACCCGGCCAGCTACTACCTGATCGCGGCGATGGACCACCACGACCGCAACGAGGCGGCCGAGTGGGCCGAGCGTTTCGACGGCGACTACCGCTTCGACGACGGCGGCTGGCTGAAGTCGTTCCGCTTCGGCGTGCGCCACACCTTCCGTCAGGCCACCACCCGCGAAACCTCGTATCGCTGGGACACCGTGGCTCCCAGCTGGTCGGCCCCGTCGATCGACAAGCTGGACGGCTATCAGGCCTATTACGGCCTCTATCCGTTCGACAACTACTTCCGCGGCAAGGCCCACCTGCCGGCGACGTTCGTCATGCCGAGCGCGGCCTTCGTGAACAACTACGGCGACACCTCCAAGCTGCTGTACCGGATCGCCCAGGCGAACGGCGGCAGCTGGTGCCCCTTCAACGGCGACTTCGAGGACCAGAGCTCGTGCGGCGGCAAGGGCAGCACCAACCACCAGAAGGAAGAGACCCTGGCGGGCTTCGGCCTGCTGCGGTTCGGCCATGACGTCACGCTGTGGGGCGACCAGCGCGAGATCGACGGCAACTTCGGCATCCGCATCGTCAAGACCGAGAGCGCCAGCCAGGGCCTGCAGGTCTTCACGGCCAACAACGCCTCCAGCAGCGCCAGCAACGCCAACATCCCGGCCGCCGACCAGGCGTTCGCGAACGGCGCCAAGAGCCCGAACAAGGGCGGCCAGGACTATGTGAACGTCCTGCCCAGCCTGAACGTGCGCCTGAAGATCACGCCGGACATGTTCGTCCGCTTCGCGGCGGCCAAGGCCATCGTCCGTCCGGACTTCCAGCAGCTGCAGCCGAACTACACGATCTCGGCCACCAACGGCTTCGTGACCGGCGGGACCTGCTCGACCACCATCCCGACGGGCCAACTGGCGAACTGCGTCTACCAGTACGCGGCCAACGCCGGTAACCCGGACCTGAAGCCCACCCGCTCGACCCAGTTCGACCTGTCGTACGAGTGGTACTTCAACTCGACCGGCAGCCTGACGGCGACGCTGTTCTACAAGGACATCTACAACTTCATCACCAACGGCTCGACCGTCATCAACTTCACCAACAACGGGGTGACCCGTCCGGTGCAGGTGATCCAGCCGTACAACGCCGGCCACGGCACCATCAAAGGCTTCGAAGTCGCCTACCAGCAGTACTTCGACTTCCTGCCGGGCGCCCTGCGCGGCCTGGGCGTGCAGGCCAACTACACCCACGTCGACAGCAAGGGCACGCGCAACGCGGCGTCCAACCCGTACGACACCAACCAGACCGGCAACATCTCGGCGCACGACGACGAGCTGCCGCTCGAGGGGCTGTCGCCGAACAGCTACAACGTCGCCGGCCTGTACGACCTGGGCAAGGTTTCGGCCCGCCTGGCCTACAACTGGCGTGAACGCTACCTGCTGACGACCACGGCCGCGAACATCAACATCCCGGCCTGGTACGACGACTACGGCCAGCTGGACGGCTCGGTCTTCTACACCGTCAACGACGCGCTGAAGATCGGCTTCCAGGCGGCCAACCTGACGAACTCCGAGACCCGGATCCTGGTCAGCTATCCCGGCCGTCCCGAGGAAGGCCTGACCAAGCACAACTGGGTCGTCGCCGATCGTCGCTACTCGATCGTCCTGCGCGGCACCTTCTAAGGTCCCGATCGCGAGACCCTAAGCGGCCCCCGTTCCGGCCCGGTCATCCGGGACGGGGCGGGGGCCTTTTTATACGTCGCGCCGGCTGCGGAACCCGCTAGCCTGGGCGAGCACGCAACGACGGAAAATCCGCGCCATGACCGAGCAGCCGTTCAAGTTCGTCATCGTCGGGGGAGGCACGGCCGGCTGGATGGCGGCCGCCGCCCTGGCCCACGCCCTCAAGGGGCGGGTGGGCGAGATCGAGCTGGTCGAGTCCGACGAGATCGGCACGGTCGGCGTCGGCGAGGCCACCATCCCGCCGATCCAGTTCCTCAACAGCCTGCTGGGCATCGACGAGATCGACTTCGTCAAGAAGACCCAGGCCACCTTCAAGCTGGGCATCGAGTTCCGCGACTGGAAGCGGCTTGGGCACAGCTACATCCACCCGTTCGGCCCCATCGGCATGGCGATCGAGGGCGTGGGCTTCCATCACTACTGGGGGCGGCTGCGCCGCCACGGCGACACCAGCGACATCTGCGACTACGCCATGTCGGCGGTCGCGGCGCGCAAGGGCAAGTTCGTCATCGCGCCCAGCGAGCTGCCGCCGGGCGTGCCGCCGCTGGCCTACGCCTATCATTTCGACGCCGGCCTCTACGCCCGCTTCCTGCGCGACTACGCCGAGAAGCGCGGCGTCCGGCGGACCGAGGGCAAGATCGTCGAGGTCAAGCAGCGCCAGTCCGACGGCTTCATCGAGGCGGTAGAGCTGGAGGGCGGCAAGCGGATCGAGGGCGACTTCTTCATCGACTGCTCGGGCTTCCGCGGGCTGCTGATCGAGCAGACGCTGAAGACCGGCTACGAGGACTGGACGCACTGGCTGCCCTGCGACCGCGCCCTGGCCGTGCCTTGCGACAGCGTCACGCCGCTGACGCCCTACACGCGCTCGACCGCTCGGACGGCCGGCTGGCAGTGGCGCATCCCGCTGCAGCACCGCACCGGCAACGGCTACGTCTATTCCAGCCCATTCATCAGCGACGACGAGGCCGCCGCCACCCTGATGGCCAACCTCGACGGCGCGCCGCGCGCCGAGCCCCGGCTGCTGCGCTTCGTCACCGGCCGGCGCAAGCAGGCCTGGAACCGGAACGTAGTGGCCCTGGGCCTGGCCAGCGGCTTCATGGAGCCGTTGGAGTCGACCAGCATCCACCTGATCCAGACGGGCGTGATGCGGCTGATCTCGCTGCTGCCCACCCGCACCTACGACGCGGCGGCGGTGGACGAGTACAATCGCCTGTCGAAGATCGAATACGAGCAGATCCGCGACTTCATCGTCCTGCACTACCGGGCCACGGAGCGGGACGACACCGAGCTGTGGCGCTACTGCCGGCGGATGGCGCTGCCCGACAGTCTGACCCACAAGATCGAGCTGTTCCGCGAGCGCGGCAAGGTGGCCCGCTTCGACGACCAGCTGTTCGCCGAGCCCAGCTGGGTGGCGGTGTTCCTGGGGCAGGGCGTCGAACCCCGCGACTACGACCGCCTGGCCGACGTGCCGCCGCTGGCCGACGTCCAGCGGGCCCTGGCCAATGTGCGGGACAAGATGAACCACATCGCCGACCGGCTGCTGACCCACGACGAGTTCATCGCCCGGCACTGCAAGGCCGATCCGATCTAGGCAGGCCTGGGAGGCTTGCCAGTCAATTATCATACTTATACTTCTGATAACGGTAACAGCGCTGTCACGCCGAGGTTCGCCCGGCGCAAGACGGCCCAGAGGGAGGCGACACTTGCGGATCCAGCATCGAGTCCGGACCGGGCGCACCCGCCCTCGGCCTTTCCTGTCGGCCCTGGTCGCGGCCACGGCCCTGTGCGGCGTCCTGGCCGCCACGCCGGGCGCCGCCGCCGACCTGCCCAAGCTGGTCGCCAAGGACGGCCGCCACGCCCTGATGGTGGACGGCGCGCCGTTCCTGATGCTGGGCGTCCAGGCCAACAACGCGGCCAACTACCCATCGCAGCTGCCCAAGGTGTGGCCGGCGGTGAAGGCGATGCACGCCAACACCCTGGAGATCCCGGTCGCCTGGGAGCAGATCGAACCGGTCGAGGGCCAGTTCGACTTCTCGTATGTCGACGAACTGCTGAAGCAGGCCCGTGAGAACGACACCAAGCTGGTGATCCTGTGGTTCGCCACCTGGAAGAACAACGGCCCGCAGTACGCGCCCGAATGGGTCAAGCTGGACAACAAGCGCTTCCCGCGGGTGATCACCGCCAAGGGCGAGACGCGCAACTCGCTGTCGCCGCACTTCCCCGCCACGCTGGAAGCCGACAAGAAGGCCTTCGTGGCCCTGATGCGCCACCTGAAGACGGCCGATCCTGACCACACCGTGATCATGGTCCAGCCCGAGAACGAGACCGGCACCTACAGCGCCGTCCGCGACTATTCGCCGACCGCCCAGAAGCTGTTCGAAGGCCCCGTGCCGGCGACGCTGGTGAAGGCGATGGGCAAGAAGCCGGGGACCTGGAGCCAGGTGTTCGGCAAGGACGCCGACGAGTTCTTCCACGCCTGGTCGATCGGCCGGTTCGTCGACGAGGTGGCCGCCGCCGGCAAGCGCGAACTGCCGCTGCCGATGTACGTCAACGCCGCCCTGCGCGACCCCTTCAATTACCAGGATCCCTACACCTACTCGTCGGGCGGCCCGACCTGGAACGTGCTGGACGTCTGGAAGGCCGCCGCGCCCTCGATCGACGCCATCGCGCCCGACATCTACCAGCGCGAAAGCGCCAATGTCCGCAAGACGCTGGAGCAGTACGGCCGCCCCGACAACGCCCTGTTCGTGCCCGAGATCGGCAGCGACAAGGGCTTCGCCCGCCACGTCTACGACGTGCTGGGCCGCCATGGGATCGGCTTCTCGCCGTTCGGCCTGGATTACACCGGCTATTCCAACTATCCGCTGGGCGCCAAGCAGGTCGACGCCGAGGCGCTGGAGAACTTCGGCGTCCACTACCGTCTGCTGGCCCCGATGGCCCGCGAGTGGGCCAAGCTGTCGTTCACCGGTGACGTCTGGGGCGCGGGCGAGGCGGACGACCGCAAGGCCGAGACCCTGAAGCTGGGCGACCGCTGGACCGCCACCGTCTCGTACGGCGAATGGCAGTTCGGCTCGATCGAGGCCCCCTGGATGTCCAAGGCCGAGAAGCAGCCCAACCGCGCGGTCCCCGACGGCGGCGCCCTGATCGCCCGGCTGTCGGCGAACGAGTTCCTGGTCACCGGCTATCGCGCCCGCGTCACCTTCGGCTCGGCCAAGGGCGAGCGCTTCATGATGTCCCGGGTCGAGGAAGGCCACTTCGACGAGAAGGGCCAGTGGGTGTTCGACCGCCTGTGGAACGGCGACCAGGTCGACTACGGCCTGAACCTGACCACCCTGCCGCAGGTGCTCAAAGTGAAACTCGCAACCTACTGAACCGACCCTTTCAACCGCTCATCCCGGCGAATGCCGGGACCCAGATGGAATGGCTGTGGGCCCGACGCCAAAAGCTCTGAGCTCTTCCAACCCGACACACCGCCATGGGATCTGGGTCCCGGCATTCGCCGGGATGAGCGGAAACAAAAATAGAAATCATAGGGAAGACCTGATGCGCATCCTGTCGAAGACCTTCGCCGCCGGCTTCGCCCTGGCCCTGCTGGCCTCGACCAGCGCGTTCGCCCTGGACGGCGCCTTCGAGAAGACCGCCGACGGGGTGATCGTCACCCCGGCCTCGGGCCCGGCCATGAAGGTGCGGCTGCAGGTGATGGGCCAGCGCGTGATCCATGTCACCGCCACCCCGACCGACAGCCTGGACGTCCCGGCCAGCCTGATGGTCACCGCCAAGCCCACCGGCGCCTTCACCGTCGAGGAAGCAGCCGGCAAGGTCGTGGTCAAGGCCGGCAAGGCGAGCGCGGAAGTGTCGCTGGCCAGCGGCGCGGTCAGCTTCCGTGACGAGACCGGCAAGCTGGTGCTCGCCGAGAACGGCCGCCGTCCGTTCAAGACCGAGACCATCGACGGCAAGACCTTCTACGGCGTCAGCCAGCAGTTCAATCCAGGCACGGACGAGGCCTTCTACGGCCTGGGCCAGCACCAGAACGGCCAGATGAACTACAATGGCCAGGACGTCGAACTGGCCCAGTACAACCGCGACATCGCCATCCCGTTCGTGCTGTCCACCCGCAACTACGGCCTGCTGTGGGAGAACAACGGCATCACCCGCTTCGGCGACCCCACGCCCTACGACCTGGCCTCGCGCGACCTGAAGATCTTCGACGCGGCCGGCAAGCCGGGCGGCTTCACGGCCAGGTACTATGTTGGGAACGAGCTGAAGTTCACCCGCACCGAAGCCGACATCAACTACCGCTACCTGAAGGACCTGCCCAACTGGCCGGCCGAGCTGACTGGTCCGGACAAGAAGCCGCTCAAGGGCGCGCGCGTGGTTTGGGAGGGCTCGGTCGAGGCCTCGGTCGCCGGCGTCCAGAAGTTCAAGCTGTATTCCAGCAGCTACGCCAAGCTCTCCGTCGACGGCAAGCTGGCGATCGACCGCTGGCGGCAGAACTGGAACCCGTGGTTCCACAACTTCACCGCCCCGATGAAGCCGGGGACCCGCCACAAGATCCGCGTCGAGTGGGAGCCCAACGACGGCTACATCGCCCTGCTGCACAACAATCCGATCCCGGCGGCGGACCAGCATTCGCTGACCTTCACCTCCGAGGTCGCCCACGCCGTCGACTACTACTACGTGGGCGGCGCGAACCTGGACCAGGTGGTGGCCGGCTATCGCGACCTGACGGGTGACGCGGTGCTGATGCCGCGCTGGGCCTACGGCCTGTGGCAGAGCCGCCAGCGCTACGAGACCGCCGACCAACTGCTGGACGTGGTCAAGCAGTACCGGGCCCGCAAGCTTCCGCTCGATAACATCGTCGAGGACTGGCGCTACTGGAAGGACGACAGCTGGGGCAGCCACAAGTTCGACGAGACGCGCTTCCCCGACCCCAAGGGCATGATCGACCAGGTCCACGACCTGAACGCCCACTTCATGATCTCGATCTGGCCGAAGTTCTATCCGACCACGGAGCACTTCAAGGAGCTGGACGCCAAGGGCCACATGTATCACCGCAACCTAGAGCAGGGCGCGGTGGACTGGGTGGGACCGGGCTACGCCAACTCGTTCTACGACCCCTATTCCAAGGAGGCCCGCGACATCTACTGGCGCCAGGTCAAGGACAGCCTGAAGGGCTTCGGCGTCGACGCCTGGTGGATGGACAGCGACGAGCCGGACATGCACTCCAACCTCGACATCCCCGAGCGCACGCTACGCATGGGACCGACGGCGATCGGGCCGGGCGCGGAGTTCTTCAACTCCTACCCGCTGATCCACACCACCGGCGTGTTCGAGGGCGAGCGCGCGCTGAACCCCGACAAGCGCAGCTTCATCCTGTCGCGCTCGGGCTTCGGCGGCATCCAGCGCAACGGCGTGGCCCTGTGGAGCGGCGACGTGGTGGCCCGCTGGGACGACCTGAAGGACCAGATCTCGGCCGGGGTGAACCTGTCGATGTCGGGCGTGCCCAACTGGACCACCGACATCGGCGGCTTCTCGGTGGAGGACCGCTACACCAACAAGGACCCGGCCCACTGGGCCGAGTGGCAGGAGCTGAACCTGCGCTGGTTCCAGTTCGGCGCCTTCAGCCCGCTGTTCCGCAGCCACGGCGAGTTCCCGTACCGCGAGATCTACAACCTCGCCGACGAGGGGACCGAGGTCTACAAGGCCCTGGCCTGGTACGACGAGCTCCGCTACCGGCTGATGCCCTACGTCTACACCCTGGCCGCCGACACCTATCAGCGCGACGGCAGCATCATGCGCGGCCTGGTCATGGACTTCCCGTCCGACCTGAAGGCGCGCGACGTCAACGACGAGTACCTGTTCGGCAAGGCGTTCCTGGTCGCGCCGGTGACCGAGTTCAAGGCGCGCTCGCGGCAGGTCTACCTACCGGCCGGCGCGTCCTGGTACGACTTCGAGACCGGCAAGGCCTTCAAGGGCGGCCAGACGATCAATGCCGACGCGCCCCTGGCGCGCATGCCGCTGTTCGTGCGGGCCGGCTCGATCGTGCCGACCACCGTGGTCCAGCAGTATGTGGGCGAGAAGCCCGACGCCCCGATCACCGTGGTGGTCTACACGGGCGCGGACGGGACGTTCGAGCTCTACGAGGACGACGGGCTCAGCAACGGCTACGCCCGCGGGGCGTGGAGCCGGATTCCGATGAGCTTCGACAACGCCTCGGGAAGGCTGACGATCGGCGCGCGGTCGGGGAGCTTCAAGGGGATGGTCGAGAACCGGACGATCAAGGTGCGGTTCATCGGGGGCGGGGCCAAGCCGGTGGACTTCGAGGCGGTGGATCAGACGGTGGCGTACTCGGGGCAGCCGGTGGTGGTCGTGAGGAAGTAGGGGGGCTCACTGACTTGCCCCCACCTGACGGCTACGCCGTCTGTCCGCCCCCATAGGGGGCGGAGGTTCGCGCGGCGCGGCGGCAGGCCTCTTCCCCCTCTGGGGGAAGACGACCGCGAAGCGGTCCGTAGGGGGCAAGTGTTAGCCGCCGAGACCTAAGCCTGAACCACCAGCTTGCGGGTGATCAACTCCGCCGCATTCACCCGCTCGCCGCCCGGCTCCATCACTTCCAGGTGCACGTGGTTGGTGATGCCCGGATAGTGCTTCTGCAGGCTCTGGTCGGTGCCGATCACCTCGCCCAGGCGGACGGCCTGGCCGACCTCGACGCCGGGGGTCACGTAGAAGGCGCGGGCGACATAGCCGAGGGCCGGGTTGCTGATCTCGACGAACTTCAGGTCGCTGGAGCCGGCGTAGGCGTAGCCGATCTTGGTCACGTAGCCCGAGATCGGGGCCAGAACGTCCTGGCCGGCCTTGGCCACGTAGTCGACACCCTCGTGGTCGCGCGAGCCGCCGTCGCGGCGGGCGCCGAACCGGCCGTCACCGAACTCGTCGTGGCCGCGCGGGGCGCCGCCGGTCGGGTTGGCGAAGTCGGGCGCGCCGTCGCCGTCGATGTCGGACCCGCTCCAGACCAGTTCCTTGCGGACCGGCTTCTGCGGCTTGGCGGCCATGTCGGCCAGCAGGCGCTGCACGGCCGGCGTGGCGTGCGGGGCGTTGTGCGGATTCTCCATCGCCGCCACCACCATCGGAGCGAAGACCAGGGCCAGACCCAGCGCGCCGCGCGCCAGAGGGGCGAGTTTCTTCGCTGTCGATGCGTGCATGAAATCTTCCTGGATTTGTTTCGGGGATCGTTTCGGAGCGTTGAGCGTTGGCTCGGTTAACGATCAGATAAGGCAAAGACGTGGCGAACTCAGTGCGGCGCGAGGTCGCGCGCGCATTCGCCTATGCCGAGATCTATTCAAAGCTTTACTGTGGGATGTGCTCGGGATCGGCCGTGATCTCGCAGATCAATGTTCGGCCTCGACCTTCCAGGCTCAGGCGCGAGTGGCCGTGCTCGAGTATGACCGCATCCAGTGGGGCCAGGTCGATCGCGCCGCCGGGCCGCACGATGCGCAGCGGGTCCAGGGCCAGGACCAGGGTCACCCGGGCCTTGGCCGCCACGTCGCTGGCGCCGGTCACGGTCAGCCGACGGGTCCGCGCCCGCCAGGCGCCTCGCCGGACCATCACGTTCAGGTCGCTGATCGGGCCGTGGGTCAGGCGGGCGGCGACCCGCGCCTCGCCGGGGAAGTCCAGGGGCGGGGAGGCGGCGTCCAGGGCCAGCATGCGGTCGTCGACCGTCAGCAGCAGGCCCTCGCCCTGGATCACCGTCAGCACCCGGTCCACGCCCGGGAAGATCGAGAACGGTCCGTCGGCGGCGATCTCGGCCAGGCTGATCCGCCAGTCGAAGGCGTCCAAGTCGGCGCCCGGCGGCCAGGCGGTCACCTCGCGCGTGACGCCGCCGCCGTTCTTCCACGGCGTGGCGACACGGTCGGCGGCTCTCAGGACGCGCATCTATCTAGCCCGCTCATCCCGGCGAATGCCGGGACCCAGATGGAATGGCTTTGAGGCTGACGCCATGGACGCAGAGCACCTCCAATCAGCGCTCCGCCATGGGATCTGGGTCCCGGCGTTCGCCGGGATGAGCGGAGGAAGGGGGAGTATGGCTTACAAAATCCCCGGCAGGTCCAGCCCGTGCTCCCGCGCGCAGTCCTTGGCGATCTCGTAGCCCGCGTCGGCGTGGCGCATGACGCCGCTGGCCGGGTCGTTCCACAGCACCCGCTCGATCCGCCTGGCCGCCGCCTCGGTGCCGTCGCAGACGATGACCATGCCCGCGTGCTGCGAGAAGCCCATGCCCACCCCGCCGCCGTGGTGCAGCGACACCCAGGTGGCGCCCGAGGCGGTGTTGAGCA
Source organism: Caulobacter sp. 05T431 (assembly GCF_056665975.1). NCBI lineage: Bacteria > Pseudomonadati > Pseudomonadota > Alphaproteobacteria > Caulobacterales > Caulobacteraceae > Caulobacter > Caulobacter sp. 05T431. The sequence continues at coordinate 325,097 of NZ_JBFTKU010000002.1, forward strand.
GGGCGTTCAGCAGCGGCCAGTCCGACACCGCGTCCGAGCCGTCGATCATCCCCTCGGTCTCGCGGTTGGGCGAGGCGACCGAGCCGCTGTCCAGGTGGTCGCGGCCGATCACGACGGGGGCCTTCAGCTCGCCCGAGGCGACCATCTCATTGAAGGCCAGGCCCAGGCGGTGACGGTCGCCCAGGCCCACCCAGCAGATGCGCGCCGGCAGGCCCTGGAACTTGATCTTCTCGGCGGCCATGTCCAGCCAGTGGTGCAGGTGGGGATTATCGGGGATCAGTTCCTTGACCTTGGCGTCGGTCTTCCTGATGTCCTCCGGATCGCCCGACAGCGCCGCCCAGCGGAACGGTCCGATCCCCCGGCAGAACAGCGGGCGGATGTAGGCGGGCACGAAGCCGGGAAAGTCGAAGGCGTTGGCCACGCCTTCCTCCAGCGCCATCTGGCGGATGTTGTTGCCGTAGTCGACCGTGGGCACGCCGGCGGCCTGAAAGTCGAGCATGGCCTTCACATGCACCGCCATCGAGGCGCGGGCGGCCTTGTTGACCGAGGCCGGGTCGCGTTCCTTGGCGGTCGCCCACTGCTCCAGCGTCCAGCCGGCGGGCATGTAGCCGTTGATCGGGTCGTGGGCGCTGGTCTGGTCGGTCAGCAGGTCGGGGCGGACGCCGCGCTTGAACAGCTGCGGCAGCAACTCGGCGGCGTTGCCCAGCAGGCCGACCGAGATCGGGGTCTTGGCGGCGCAGGACTCCGCGATCCAGGCCAGGGCCTCGTCAACGCTGTCGGTGGACTTGTCGAGGTAGCCGGTGCGCAGGCGCATCTCGATCCGCGAAGGCTGGCACTCGATGGCCAGGCACGAGGCCCCGGCCATCACCGCCGCCAGCGGCTGGGCCCCGCCCATGCCGCCCAGGCCGGCGGTCAGCAGCCACTTGCCCGACAGGTCGCCCGCATAGTGCTGGCGGCCCATCTCGACGAAGGTCTCGTAGGTGCCCTGCACGATGCCCTGGGCCCCGATATAGATCCACGAGCCGGCGGTCATCTGGCCGTACATGGCCAGGCCCTTGCGATCGAGCTCGTTGAAGTGCTCCCAGTTGGCCCAGCGCGGAACGAGATTGGAGTTGGCGATCAGCACCCGGGGCGCGTCGGGGTGGGTGCGGAACACGCCCACCGGCTTGCCGGATTGAACCAAGAGCGTCTGGTCGTCGTCCAGGCGACGCAGGGTCTCGACGATCTTGTCGTAGCTCTCCCAGTCGCGGGCGGCGCGGCCGATGCCGCCGTAGACCACCAGCTCCTCGGGCCGCTCGGCGACATCGGGGTGCAGGTTGTTCATCAGCATCCGCAGCGGGGCTTCGGTCAGCCAGGACTTGGCGGAAAGCTCGGTCCCGGTGGCGGGGCGGATGACGCGGGTGTTGTCGAGACGGGTCATGCGGGGGCTCAGGCTTGGGCGAAGGCGAAGCAGGCCTTCAGCACGTCGGTGAGGGCGGCGCGCAGCGAGGCGGCGCGGGCAGGGGCGTAGGGCGTGGGCCAGGCGTCGGGCGTCAGGACCGCCGGCTCGTCGATGTAGCCGCGGCAGGCCAGCTCCATCTGGACGGCGTGGACGCCCTGGTCCGGCTGTCCGTAACGGCGGGTGATCCAGCCGCCCTTGAAGCGGCCGTTGGTCACGCGGGGCAGGTCGGTGGCGTCGCAGGCGGCCTCCACCCGAGCGGTCAGGCCAGGATCGCAGGCCGCGCCGCTGTTGGTGCCGATGTTGAACTGCGGCAGCTCGCCGTCGAACAGCCGGGGCGCGCGCGAGCGGATCGAGTGGGCGTCGTACAGCACCACCTTGCCGTGGCGCGCGAGCAGACGGTCCAGCTCGGCCTCCAGCGCGTCGTGATAGGGATCGAAGAAGGTCACGCGCCGCCGGGCGATCTCGGCCGCGTCGGGCTCCTGGCCGGACTGGTACAGGGGTTCGCCGTCGAAAGTGTCGACCGGGCAGAGGCTGGTGCTCGCCTGGCCGGGATATAGCGACACGCCCGACGGGTCGCGGTTGACGTCGATCACCGTGCGCGAGACGCCGGTGCGCACCACCGTGGCGTCCAGCCCGTCGGCGAAGCCGTAGAGCTCGCCCAGCCACCAGTCGGCGTCCTTGCGCGCCAGCCAGGGCGAGACGAGGCGGGCCTCGATGTCGGACGGGATGATCGTCCCGGCGTGCGGGATGCTGACCACCAACGGGGCGTCGCCGCGGGTGACGTGCAGCCAGTCCTTCTGGCTCATGCCTCCACCCCCGGCAGGGCGACGCCCGACGCCGCCGCGACCAGGGCCCCCGAGCGCACCAGGGCGTTGGCGGCCTCCATGTCCGGATGGAGGTGGCGGTCGTCGCTCAGGTGCGGAACCTGGTCGCGCAGGACCTTGCGGGCGGCTTCCAGCGACGGGCTGGACGTGAGGGGCGCGTGGAAGTCGCAACCCTGCACTGCCGCCAGCAGCTCGATGCCGATCACCGCCTCGGCCGCCTCGACCATGGCCAGCAGGCGTCGCGCGCCGTGGGCGGCCATCGAGACGTGGTCCTCCTGGTTGGCCGAGGTCGGGATGGAGTCGACACTGGCCGGATAGGCCTTCTGCTTGTTCTCCGACACCAGGGCGGCGGCGGTGACCTGTGGGATCATGAAGCCCGAGTTCAGGCCCGGCTTCGGCGTCAGGAAGGCCGGCAGGCCCGAGCAGGCGGGGTCGACCAGCATGGCGATCCGGCGCTCGGCGATCGAGCCGATCTCGCAGACGGCCAGGGCGATCATGTCGGCGGCGAAGGCCACCGGCTCGGCGTGGAAGTTGCCGCCCGACAGGGCCTCGTCGGTCTCGGGGAAGATCAGCGGATTGTCGGAAACGCCGTTGGCCTCGGTCGACAGGGTGACGGCCGCCTGGCGCAGCACGTCCAGGGCCGCGCCCATCACCTGGGGCTGGCAGCGCAGGCAGTAGGGGTCCTGCACCCGGGCGTCGCCCTCGCGGTGGGAGTCGCGGATCGCCGAGTTCGCCATCAGGGCGCGCAAGGCGGCGGCGGTCTCGATCTGGCCGGGCTGACGGCGCAGGACGTGGATGCGCGGATCGAACGGGGTGTCGGACCCCTTGGCCGCCTCGGTCGCCAGGGCGCCGGTGACCAGGGCCGACTGGAACAGCCGCTCGGCGTCGAACAGGGCGGCCAGGGCGTTGGCGGTCGAGAACTGGGTGCCGTTCAGCAGGGCCAGGCCTTCCTTCGGGCCCAGGGTCAGGGGCTTCAGACCCGCTTCCATCAGCGCCTGGACGGCGGGCAGGCGTTGGCCGTCGACGAAGATCTCGCCGACCCCGATCATGGTCGCGGCCATGTGCGACAGCGGGGCGAGATCCCCCGAGGCCCCGACCGAGCCCTGGCAGGGGACGACCGGCGTCAGGCCGTTGACCAGCATGGCCTCCAGCAGGTCGGTCGTCGCCGGCTTCACGCCCGAGGCGCCCTGGGCCAGGCTGGCCAGCTTCAGGGCCATCATCAGCCGGATCACCGGGACCGGCGACGGCGCGCCCGTGCCGGCGGCGTGGGACAGCACGATGTTGCGCTGGAGCGTCTCCAGGTCGGCGTCGCCGATCCGCACGCTGGCCAGCTTCCCGAAGCCGGTGTTGATCCCGTAGACGGGCGCGCCCTTGGCCAGGATGCGCTCGACCGCCGCCGCGCTCTCGGCGATCACCGGGGCGGCGCTTTCGTGCAGCCGCGCCGGCGCGCCGCGATAGACGGCCTTCCAGTCGGCCAGGCTGACTTCACCGGGATTGAGAACGACTTCGGTCACGCGATTTCACCCTTCCAGACGCGCGCGTGGAGCGGGTTCAGCCCCATGCGGTACACAAGTTCGGCGGGACGCTCGATGTCCCAGACGGCCAGGTCGCAGGCCTTGCCGGGTTCCAGCGTGCCGACGCTGGCCAGGCGGCCGATCGCCCGCGCGGCCTCGCGCGTGACGCCGGCCAGGCATTCGTCGACGGTCATGCGGAACAGGGTGGCGGCCATGTTCATCGTCAGCAGCAGGCTGGTCAGGGGCGAGGTGCCGGGGTTGCAGTCGGTGGCCAGGGCCATCGGCACGCCGGCGTCGCGCAGGGCCTGGATCGGCGGCAATTTGGTCTCGCGCACGAAGTAGAAGGCCCCGGGAAGCAGGGTGGCGACCGTCCCGGCCTTGGCCATGGCGGCGATTCCGGCCTCGTCCAGATGCTCAAGGTGATCGGCCGACAGCGCCCCGAATTCGGCGGCCAGGGCCGCGCCGTTCAGGTTCGACAGCTGCTCGGCGTGCAGCTTGACCGGCAGGCCGTGGGCGTGGGCCGCCTCGAACACCCGGCGGGTCTGGGCGGGCGTGAAGCCGATGCCCTCGCAGAAGGCGTCCACCGCGTCGGCCAGGCCCTCGGCGGCGACGGCGGGGATCATCTCGCGGCAGACCAGGTCGACATAGCCGTCGGGATCGCCGGCATATTCCGGCGGCAGGGCGTGGGCGCCCAGGAAGGTGGTGGTCACCGAGACGTTTCGGACGTCGGCCAGGGCGCGGGCGGCGCGCAGGCTTTTGAGCTCATCGTCCAGCGACAGGCCGTAGCCGGACTTGATCTCGATGGTGGTCAGGCCCTCGGCGATCAGGGCGTCCAGGCGGTGCAGGGCGGCGGCCACCAGCTCGGCGCGCGAGGCGACGCGGGTGGCCTTCATGGTCGAGACGATGCCGCCACCCGCCCGGGCGATCTCCTCGTACGACGCGCCGGCCAGCCGCAGCTCGAATTCGTGGGCGCGGTCGCCGCCGAACACCAGATGGGTGTGGGGGTCGATCAGGCCGGGCGTGATCCAGCGACCTTCGCAGTCGATGGTCTCGGCGGCCTCGAAGGCGGGCGCGTCGGCGGCGGGGCCGGCGTAGACGATGCGGCCCCGCGAGGCGGCCACGACGCCGTCCTCGACCGCGCCGATTCCGGGGCGATCAGCGGCGAAAGTGGCCAGGCGGGCCTTGCTCCACACCCGATCGCAGCGCATGGCCTGGGATCTCCCGAACGCCGGTCCGGTCTCTTGCCGTCGGCTTCAATATGTATAGACATATTCGCTCGACACGAGGATTGTCCAGTGACCGACGACGCGTTTCCGCCGGAAGCCGACCAGGACGACGACGCTCCCATCTATACGCCACCTAAAGAGGTGGCGGCGGCGCCTGAGCCTGAGCCTGCGCCTGAGCCGACGCCCGAGCGCCCGCCCCAGGCGGCGCCGCCCGCTGGTCCCCAGACCCTATGGTTCGAGCAGGCCCTGCTGGCCGACGGCTGGGCCAGGGACGTGCGGTTCACGATCGCCGAGGGCATGATCAGCCGGGTCGACACCGACGTGGCCCGCCAGTCCGGCGAGACCGCCCACGGCCCGTGCCTGCCCGGCCTGCCCAACCTGCACAGCCACGCTTTCCAGCGCGCCATGGCTGGTCTCACCGAAACCCGAGGCCCGACCGGTGACAGCTTCTGGACCTGGCGCGAGCTGATGTACCGCTTCGTCGACCGGCTGGGTCCCGACGAGGTCCAGGCGATCGCCGCCCTGGCCTATCTGGAGATGCTGGAGACCGGCTCGACCCGGGTGGGCGAGTTCCACTACCTGCACCACGACAAGGACGGCGGCGCCTACGCCGACCCCGCCGAGATGGCGGCGCGGATCGCGGCGGCGGCCGACGAGACGGGCATCGGCCTGACCCTGCTGCCGGTGTTCTACGCCCATGCCGGCTTCGGCGGCGTGGCGCCGGGCCAGGGCCAGCGGCGGTTCATCCACGACGTCGACGGCTACGGCCGGCTGATCGAGGCCAGCCGCGCGGCCGTGGCCGGCCTGCCCGACGCGGTGGTCGGGATCGCCCCGCACAGCCTGCGGGCGGTGACCGGCCAGGAGTTGACGGCGATCCTGCCCCTGGCGGGCGCCAACCCGATCCACATCCACATCGCCGAACAGACCCAGGAGGTGGACGACTGCCTCGCGGCCACCGGCGCGCGGCCGGTGCGCTGGCTGATGAACAACGCGCCCGTCGACAAGCGCTGGTGCCTGGTCCACGCCACCCACCTGAACGCCATGGAGACCGAGCGCCTGGCCAAGAGCGGCGCGGTGGCCGGCCTGTGCCCGATCACCGAGGCCAATCTTGGCGACGGCGTCTTCCCGGCCCACGACTACCTGGCGGCCGGCGGGGCGTTCGGGATCGGCTCGGACAGCAACGTGCTGATCGACGCGGCCGAGGAGCTGCGCACCCTGGAATACGCCCAGCGCCTTACACGTCGCGCTCGCAACGTGCTGGCCAAGGCGCCGGGGAGCTCGACCGGCGGCGAGCTGTTCCGCGCGGCGGTGAGCGGCGGGGCCCAGGCCCTGGGCGTGGTCGGCGGCCTGCGGCGCGGGCGGCCGGCCGACTTCGTGACCCTGGACCGCGCCCATCCGGCCATGGTCGGCCGCGACGGCGACGCCCTGCTGGACAGCTGGGTGTTCGCCGGGCGACACGGGACCATCGACGGCGTCTGGCGCGGCGGCTGGCAGGTCGTCAGCGGCGGCCGCCACCACGCGCGCGAGGCGATCCTGGCGCGCTACGCGACGGCGTTGAGGAGCGTGCTGGCTTGAGTGATCCGGGCGTGGAAGGGGGGACGCTGTATCGGCGCATCCGGGGCGAGATCGAGGATCTGATCCGCTCGGGCGCCTGGGCGCCGGGCCGCAAGATCCCCTCCGAGATCGAGCTGATGAGCCAGTTCGGCTGTTCGCGGATGACGGTCAACAAGGCGATGTCGGCCCTGGCCAAGGAGGGGCTGATCGTCCGCCGCCGCCGCGCCGGCTCGTTCGTGGCCCGGCCGCGCGTGCATTCCACCGTGCTGGACATCCCCGACATCCAGGCCGAGATCGTGGCGCGGGGCGAGACCTATCGCTTCGACCTGCTGGAGCGGAAGCGGCGCAAGCCCCGGGCGGGCGACGTCGAGGAGGTGGCCCTGGCGGCGGGCGGCGAGTTGCTGGTCCTGCGCGGCCTGCACGTGGCCGGCGACCGTCCCTTCGCCCTGGAGGACCGGCTGATCAGCCTGGTCGCCGTGCCCGAGGCGGCCGACCAGGACTTCGCCGAGGAGGCGCCCGGGGCCTGGCTGCTGCACCACGTGCCGTGGACCGAGGCCGAGAACCGCATCAGCGCCGTCGGCGCCGAGCCGGCGGACGCCGACCTGCTGGCCCTGGACGCCGGCGCGGCCCTGCTGGCGGTCGAGCGCCGTACCTGGCGGGCCGGCGAGCCGGTGACCTGGGTGCGCCAGCTGTTCCCCGGCGAGGCGTACGACCTGGTGGCGCGGTTCGGGCCGGCGCGGAGCTGAACGCCGCTCATCCCGGCGAATGCCGGGACCCAGATCCCAAAGCGGTGTGGATGACTGGATGAACTCTGAGTTCTTGGCATCAGCCTCAAGGCCATTCCATCTGGGTCCCGGCATTCGCCGGGATGAGCGGTGTTTATAACGACTGCCCGTCGTCCACCGTGAACACCGACCCCGTCACCGCCCGGGCCTCGTCGGAGCTCAGGTACAGCGCCATCGCCTCCAGGTCGCGGGTCTCCATCAGCCGCTTCCTCGGGAAGCCCGCCACCAGCTTGGCACCGCCTTCGCTGTCGAACCAGTCGTCGTTGATCTCGGTTCGGATGTAGCCGGGGCACAGGACGTTGACGTTGATCCCCTTGCGGGCCCATTCGCGGGCCAGGCTCTTGCCCATGTGGGCGGTGGCGGCCTTGGAGGCGACATAGGCGGTCAGGCCGGGCAGCACCTTGTGGGCGCCGATCGAGGCCACCAGCACGATGCGGCCGCGCTCGCTGGCCGGGCTGCCGGCCTTGATCATCCGCCGCGCGCCTTCGCGGGCGGTCAGGAAGACGCCGCGGGTGTTGACCGCCATCACCTTGTCGAAGTCCTCGATGGCGATGTCGAGCGCCGGGCCTTCCATGTTGATCCCGGCGTTGGCGATCACCGAGTCCGGCGGGCCGAACGCGGCCTCGACGGCGTCGTATCCGGCGATGACCGAGGCTTCGTCCTCGACGTCCATGGCGAAGGCCTGGGCCGTTCCGCCAGCGGTCGTGATCTCCGCGACCAGGGCCTGGAGCTTGTCGGCGCGGCGGGCGGCGGCGGCCACCCTGGCCCCGGCCTGGGCGGCGGCGCGGGCCAGGGCGGCGCCGATGCCCGAGGAGGCGCCGGTGATCAGGACGGTGCGGCCGGCGAGGTTGGTCATGGACGGCTCCCTTTTCCAGTAGTCTGGGAGGCTGCCGTAGAGGCCGTCAATGCGTCGGTGGCTCACCCACTTGCCCCCACCTGACCGCTTCGCGGTCTGTCCGCCCCCGTAGGGGGCGGAGGACGTTGTGGCCGGCGCTCGCTCGGAAACCTCCGCCCCCTATGGGGGCGGACAGGCGACGTAGTCGCCAGGTGGGGGCAAGTGCGCGCGCCTGGGCGCCTAGACCAACCCAGGCCCCGAGATCTTCACCACCGGCGTAAACGCCGGCCGCGTTCCGGGCAGGGTCACCCGCAGCCCCTTCGCATCCCGCTTGAACGCCAAGGGCTCGGGCGAGCCCAGCAGCTCCACCCGCCGCACCTCGCCCGCGCTGGTCGGGCCGCTCGTCGCAAGACTCTCGACCACCAGCTCGCCCGACGGCCACGCCATCGGCAGGGCGAACAAATCCCCGCCCTTGGTGGTGAACCGGATGTCGGCCGCCTCGAACGGCTTGGCGGCCTCCTCGTTCTGCATGCCTTCGACCAGCCTGGTCGGACCCTCGCCGAACACGCGCCACGGCCGCGAGCCGTAGATCGCTTCGCCGTTGACGGCGATCCAGCCGGCCATGCCGTCCAGCACCTTCTCCTCCTTGTCGTCGATCGAGCCGTCGCCGCGCTGGGGGATGGACAGCAGCAGGCAGCCGTTCTTGCTGACCACGTCGATCAGCCGCTGGATCACGTCCCGGGCGCTCTTGTAGCCGTCGCGCTCGTACAGCGGCCGGTCGTAGTGCCAGCTGCCGATGCAGGTGTCGGTCTGCCAGGGTTCGGGCCGCAGGCGGTCGGAGAAGCCGCGCTCGACGTCCTCGACGATGCCCCGGCGTTGCAGGGGGCTGAGCTTCTTGCCGGTCACCACCACGTCGGACGCGCCGCGCCAGGCGCGGGCCTGGTTGTAGTAGTGGGCGGTGGCCGACAGGCCCGCCTGGCCCAGCGGCAGGCCGTAATTGTCGAAATAGACCAGGTCGGGCCGGTAGCGGTCGACCAGGTCGTTCTGGCGCGCGAGCCAGTTCGCCGTGAACGCCGGGTTGTTCGGCGGCGGGGTCTCCACCCACTCGCCGTCGTGGGCGTCGTGCCAGGCGTTGGCGGCCTTGATGCTGTCGATCCCGTCGGGGATGACCATGTTGCGGCCGGTGTAGAGCTCTTGCGGGTCCAGGCCTTGCCACCACTTGCCCTTGCCGTCGGCCTTGGTCAGCTGGAAGGCGTCGTAGCGACGGCCTTTCAGCGGGCCCTCGGCGTCGTAGCCGTAGGCGGTCTGCCACCAGTGCCAGGCGTGGGCCGAGTGGTTGGAGACGCCGAAGCGCATCCCATGCTTGCGGGCCACCTTCTCCCACGTCCCGACGATGTCGCGCCCAGGACCCACGCGCAGGGTGTTCCAGGCGTGGTGGCGGCTGTCGAACATGTCCAGGTTGTCGTGGTGGTTGGCCATCGACATGAAGTACTTGGCGCCGGCGGCCTTGTACTTGCGCATCAGGCCTTCGGGGTCCCACCGGTCGGCCTTCCAGCGCGGGATGAACTCCATGAAGCCGAACTTCGTCGGGTGGCCGTAGGTCTTGACGTGGTGCTCGTAGAACGGGTTGCCCTGCTGGTACATCTGGCGGCCGTACCAGTCGCCGAATTCGGGCACGCATTGGGGGCCCCAGTGGGACCAGATGCCCAGCTTGGCGTCACGGAACCAGTCGGGGGTCTTGTAGCCGCCGGCCAGGGACTCCCAGCTGGGCTGGAAGCCGCCTTTCGACGCGGCGAAGGCGGGCCCCCCGAGCGTGGATTGGGCCGAGGCGGCGGCCAGGCCGGCGCCGAGGTTCAGCAGGTCGCGGCGATTGAGGCTCATGCCTGTCCCTAGTTCTTGGTGGGCGACGGATCGCCGTAGAGGATGCCCCGGCCGTGGACGCCCAGATAGACGCGGCCGTAGCGGTTCGGATCGCCGCTCAGGGCGCGCAGTTCGGCGAAGCCCCAACGGCTGTCGTGCAGCTTGACCCAGGTCCTGCCGACGTCGTCCGAGCGGAACACGCCCTCGACCCCGCCGACCTTGCCCCAGACGAACACCGTCGGATGGGTCTGGCCCGGGGCGGCCTTGCCGAAGCCGACCAGACCGGCGTCGTCGACGCCCGCCACGGCCTTGAAGCTTTCGCCGCCGTTCGTCGAGCGCATCAGGCCCTGGGACGTGGGCAGCCACAGCTCGCCCTCGATACCGGGGACGGCCCTCAGCGGCCCGCCGCCGGCCAGGCCGCGCGCGGTGACCCTGAAGGTCTCGCCGCCGTCGGCGCTGGCCAGCACCGCGCCCTGGGCGGCGTCATAGACGTAGAAGCGCAGCGGGTTCACGCGGTCCGAGGCCGGGGTGAAGTCGGGGCGGTCGCCTCTCGTCACGCCCTGCACCGGACGCCAGGTCCTGCCGTCGTCGCTGGAGACGTAGGGGGCGGCGTTGCGCATGGCCCAGACCATCCGCGCGCCGTCGGCCGACAGGGCGATGCGGCCGGTGTGGATGTGGGCGTCGCGGGGCGGGGAGGCGGCGAACGGCGTCCACGTCTTGCCGCCGTCGGTCGATCGGAAGCCGGCGGTGGGCGTCGGGTCGCTTGTTCGAACAAGGATGGTGGGCTGTAGTTCGGCGTAGTCGAGGCCGCGATTGGTGCCGCCGTGCGGGTCGAAATAGCGGCTGGCCGCCGCGTGATCGAGGTCGTCGTGGCGGAAGCCGCCGATGTCGCCGATCGTGCTGATCAGCGGCTCGCCCGGAGGCGCGACAAGCTCCAGGGCCACGGTCTCCTCCAGGCCCTCGTCGTCGAACCGCCAGTGGGTGGCGCCCGAGCGGTCGGCTTCGGTCAGGTCCTTCGTCCGCCACAGGCCGTAGCCGGTGACATAGATCGCCTCGTCAGGATTGGTCGGGTCGATGTCGATGTCGCCGATCCAGTGGCCCATCCGGCGGCCGGGCTTGCTCTCCAGGCTGTGGATCCAGGGCGCGCCGCCCACGTCGTGCTCGGACTTGTCGCGCAGGGCCTTCCAGCTCTTGCCGCCGTCGGTACTGCGGAAGACGTCGTCGCCCGCCGCCCAGCGGTCGAGGGTGGAGACCACCATCGTCCCCGGATGGGCCGGATCGAGGCTGAGGCCGCCATAGCCGAAGACGTCCGTCCCGCCGGGTTTGACCGGGGTGATGTCGGTCCAGGCGCCGGTGTCGGGGTCCAGTTTCCAGACCGCGCCGTCGGTGACGTCGTTGGGACCCAGGCCGTTGCCATAGGCGATGTAGACGACGCCCTTGGCGTCTATGGCCAGGTGATGCGGGACCAGGCCTTTCGGCTGGCCGGTGACCAGACCCCACGTCGCGCCGCCATCGGTGCTGACCAGCAGGCCGCCGCCCCGCTCTCCCGCCACGCCGGCATAGAGGATCGCCGTCTCGCCGGTCCTGGTCTTCATCACCGGATCGAAGGCCACCAGGGTGACGTGCAGGCGGGGGAAGGCCTCGACCCGCGACCAGGTCGCCCCGTGGTCGGCGCTGCGGTAGAGGCCCTCCTTGGTCCCCAGGAACAGCACCGCGCCCTGGGCCGGATCGACCATCAGCCGCTCGCCGGTGTTGCGGCCGTCCTCGTTGCCGCCGATCCCGACGGGCAGCTCGGTCTTGGTCCAGGTTGTCCCGCGATCGGTGGAGCGCAGCACCGCGCCGCCGCGCGCTCCGGGACGGGTGTATTCGCCGGCCGCCATGTAGAGCCGGTCCGGATCGTGCGGATCGACCGCCAGGCTCAGGGCCCCGGCCAGCTGGCCGTCGGCGCGGGGCAGGGCGTCGTTCAGGGCGACCCAGCGGTTCGTCGTCCGGTCCAGGCGATAAGCCCCGCCGATGTCGGTGCGGGCATAGACCAGCCCCTTCTGCGTCGGGTGATAGACCACGCCGCTGACGAAGCCGCCGCCCAGCACCTCGACGGTGTTCCAGCTGTAGGGCTGGACCTGGGGCGGGGCGGCGGGGGCGGTCCCGGCGAAGGCCAGGACGCCCGCCGCGGCCGCCAGGGCCAGGATGCGCTTCAGGCCGGGCACTAGCGGGCCGGCGTCAGGCGGACGGCCGAGCCGCCGCTGGGCGCCAGCTTCAGGGTGAGGACGTCGCCGGCCTTCACCGTCCGCGTGGAGGCCACGAGATCGGCCGGCGCCGCGCCGTCCTGGCGGATGTCGGCGGTGAAGGCGCCCGCGCCCAGGAAGCCCAGCGGGACCTTCACGGTCCGTCCGGCCTCGTTGGTCATGGCCCCGATCCACCAGTCCGCGCCCTTGCGGCGGGCCAGCACGACCGACTGGCCGATCTCGCCCGTCACGAACCGCGTCTCGTCCCAGGTGGTGGGGGCGGCGGCGACGAAGTCCAGGCCCGCGGGGCTGTCCTTGTAGGTGTCGGGACTATCGGCGACGATGCCGAACGGGCTGTCATAGACCACGTACATGGCCAGGGCCTGGCCGCGCGTGGTCTGGACGAAAGGCAGGTCGTTGCGCGGGGCGAACGTCGCCGGGGCCACGTTGCGGAAGCCGCCGGGCGTGTAGTCCATCGGCCCCAGCAGCATGCGGGTGTAGGGCAGGGTGACGTTGTGGGTGGCGGTCACCCGCCGGCTCCACTTGTTGTACTCCGCGCCCATGACGCCTTCCTGGGTCAGGTAGTGCGGATAGGTGCGGATCAGGCCGGTCGGATGCTCGGCGCCGTGCAGGTCGACCATCAGGTGGTGCTGGCCGGCCTTGGTCAGCAGGCGGTGGTAGTAGTCGACCATGGCCTGGTCGTCGCGGTCCATGAAGTCGACCTTGATCCCCTTGATCCCCCACTGCTCGTACAGCGGGATGGCCTCGTCCATCTGGGCGTCCAGAGCCTTCCAGTTCAGCCACAGCCACAGACCGACCTTGCGGTCCTTGGCGTAGGCGATCAGGCCGGGCAGGTCGAGTTCGGGGATCGGGCGGGTGACGTCGACGCCCGGCCGGACCGCGCCGCCGCCGCCGGCGCCCGCGTGCCAGCCCTCGTCGATCAGCATGTAGTCCAGGCCGTTGGCGGCCGCGAAGTCGATGTAGCGCTTGATGGTCTCGGCGTTCATGCCGGGCTTGGCGACGCCGCTGATCGAGGGGCCGTTCCACCAGTCCCAGGCGGCCTTGCCCGGCTTGATCCACGAGGTGTCGGCCACCTTCGAGGGCGCGCTCAGCGTCGTGACCAACGTGTTCTCGATCAGCTGGCCGGCCTTGGGGGCCACCATCACGATCCGCCAGGGCGAGACCACGTCGGCGCCGATCCGGGTGCGGACGGCCACGGTCGGGTCGTCCAGGCGCGGCGACAGCTTGGCCTGCACGCCCAGCCCGCCGTCGCCGCGGCCGGTCAGGTAGAGGCCGGCATAGTCCTTCAGGTCGGCCTCGGCGATGGCGAAGGCGGCGTTCCCGCCCTCGCAGACCAGGGGTGCGTCGTAGAGATTGTGCTCGCGCAGCTTCGAGGCCTGGACCGGATCGAACTCGCCCTCGTGGCTGGTGCCGAACTTGCCCAGGTTCAGACCCCAGCAGCGGTAGTCGGCCGGGAAGTCGAAGCGGGTCTCCTCGTTGCGGATGTTGACCGCGTCCAGGCCGGCCTGCTGCGGCAGCACGTAGCGGAAGGCGACCCCGTCGTCATAGGCCCGCACGACCACCCGCAACCGACGCTTGCCGCCCTCGGGCTCCTGGAAGTCGACGTCGAGCTGGTTGAAGTGGTCGCGGACCGTCCGGGTCTTGCCGGCCACCAGGTCGTAGGTCGCGTCGCCGCTCGAGGGCGTCGCGCCGGCGATCTTCAGCCCGTGGCTCAGCGAGCCGCCGGCGCTGAGCACCAGGCCTAGCGGGGAGGGGGAGAGCAGGGCTTGGCCCTTGTAGGCCACGGCGTAGCGCGCCTGGCCGTCGCTGTCGGAGATCGTGACCTGCAGGGCGCCGTCGGGCGAGGTCAGCCGCTGTTCGGCGGCGAAGGCGGGAGAGGCGGCGACGATCGCCATGGCCGCACCGGCCATCAGGCCCGCTGCATGAGTCCGCATCTGGTCGTTTCCCCGCTGTCGCTTGATGGGCGTTTCTATTTGTCACACAAATTAGACCGTGTATGGATCGCCGTCGAGCTTTTAGATACCGGTACCAGTCAAGGCGTGCAGATTGCTCCGGCGGCGTCGGTGTGCGACTGACAACGTTGTCGGAAACGAACGATAAAATGTGGGGAGTTATGAACACCAAGGCCTTCTGCGCCGCGTTGCTGGCGACCACCCTCCTGACGGGCCCATTCTTGACCGGCGAGGCGTCCGCCGCTGAGACCAAGAGCACCGCCCATCCCGCCCTGTGGCCCGCCGCCAAGAGCCAGGGCCTGGTGGACCCCCAGACCGAAGCGTTCGTCGACGCCCTGCTGGCCAAGCTGACCCTCGAGGAGAAGGTCGGCCAGATGATCCAGGCGGACACGGCCTCGATCAAGCCGGAGGACCTGAAGACCTATCCGCTGGGCTCGATCCTGGCGGGCGGCAGCTCGCCGCCGCTGGGCGCGCCCGACCGCTCGCCGATCGGCCCGTGGGTCGAGACGGTGAAGGCCTTCCGCGCCGGCGCCGACCAGCGCCAGGGCGGCACGCACATCCCGCTGATGTTCGGCATCGATTCGGTGCACGGCCACGGCAACGCCGTCGGCGCCACCCTCTTCCCGCACAACAGCGCGCTGGGCGCCACCAGGGACCCCGAGCTGATCCGCAAGATCGGCGCGGCCACGGCGCAGGAAACCGCCGCCAGCGGCTTCGACTGGGCGTTCGGTCCGACCCTGACCGTGCCGCGCGACGACCGCTGGGGCCGGGCCTACGAGGGCTATTCGGAAGACCCCGAGATCGTCCGCAGCTACGCCGGCCAGATGATCCTGGGCCTGCAGGGCGCCGTCAGCCAGGGCGGGGTGATCCAGCAGGGCCACGTGGCGGCCAGCGCCAAGCACTTCCTGGGCGACGGCGGCACCCACAACGGCAAGGACCAGGGCGACACCCAGGTCTCGGAAGCCGACCTGATCCGCCTCCACGCCCAGGGCTATGTGCCGGCCATCAACGCCGGGACCCTGACCGTCATGGCGTCGTTCTCCAGCTGGAACGGCGAGAAGATGCACGGCAACAAGAGCCTGCTGACCGACGTGCTGAAGGGCAAGATGGGCTTCGACGGCTTCATCGTCGGCGACTGGAACGGCCACGGCCAGGTGACCGGCTGTACGCCCCGCAACTGTCCGCAGGCCGCCAATGCGGGCCTGGACATGTACATGGCGCCCGACAGCTGGAAGGAGCTCTACGCCAACACCCTGGCCCAGGCGAAGTCGGGCGAGATCCCGATGGCCCGCATCGACGACGCCGTGCGCCGCATCCTGCGCGTGAAGGCCAAGATGGGCCTGTTCCAGCAGGCGCGTCCGCTGGAGGGCCGAGAGTCCGTCATGGCCTCGCCCGAGCACAAGGCCATCGCCCGCCAGGCGGTGCGCGAGTCCCTCGTGCTGCTGAAAAACAACGGCGTCCTGCCGGTGAAGGGCTCGGCCAACATCCTGGTCGCCGGTTCGGGCGCCGACGACATCGGCCAGCAGGCCGGCGGCTGGACCCTGTCGTGGCAGGGCACCGGCAACACCAAGGCCGACTTCCCCAACGCCCAGTCGATCTATTCGGGCCTGAAGGAGACGGTCGAGGCCTCGGGCGGCAGCGCCACGCTCAGCGTCGACGGTTCGTTCGACAAGAAGCCTGACGTCGCCATCGTGGTGTTCGGCGAGACGCCCTACGCCGAGGGCGTGGGCGATATCAAGACGCTGGAATTCCAGCCGGGCAAGAAGACCGACCTGGCCCTGCTCAAGAAGCTGAAGGCCGCCGGCGTGCCGGTGGTGGCCGTGTTCCTGTCGGGCCGCCCGCTGTGGGTGAACCCCGAGATCAACGCCTCGGACGCGTTCGTGGCCGCCTGGCTGCCGGGCTCGGAAGGCGGCGGGATCGCCGACGTGTTGATCGGCGACAAGGCCGGCAAGCCGCGCACCGACTTCCACGGCAAGCTGGCGTTCAGCTGGCCCAAGACCGCCGGCCAGTTCACCCTGAACCGCGGCGACAAGGGCTATGACCCGCAGTTCGCCTATGGCTACGGCCTGACCTACGCCTCCAAGGTCCGGGTCGGGACCCTGTCGGAGAAGCCGGGCTTCACGGTCGCCACCGAGAACGTCAGCGACTACTTCGTGGCCGGCAAGACGCCCGCGCCGTTCGAGTTCAAGGCGACGCCCACCACGGCCGTGCAGGTCCGCCCCGTCGACGCCGGCAACGTGCAGGAGGCAGGTCGCCAGCTGATCTTCTCGGGCGACAAGCCGGCCACGGTGGCCCTGGCCGCCGACCAGGCCTTCGACCTGTCGTTCCAGACCAACGCCGAGATGAACCTGCTGGTCGAGTACCGCCTGGACGCCAAGCCGACCGGCCCGGTCACCCTGGCCAACGGCTGGGGCAAGCTGGACGTGACGCCGGTGCTGAACGCCGCGCCGACGGGCGAGTGGAAGAGCCTGAAGGTGCCGCTCAAGTGCTTCCAGGCGGCCGGGACCGACGTCACCAAGGTCACCACGCCGTTCGCCCTGTCGACCCCGGGGGCGCTCACGGTGTCGCTGCAGACCGTCAAGCTGACCACCGAACCGGCGGGCGCGGTCTGCCCGGCGAAGACTCAGGACTGATTTTTATCCCGCTCATCCCGGCGAACGCCGGGACCCAGATCCTATGGCGGTGTGGATGATTGGAAGGGCTCAGCGCCTTTGGCGTCAGCCTCAAAGCCATTCCATCTGGGTCCCGGCGTTCGCCGGGATGAGCGGATTTTGGGAGTAGGCTCATGCGCTCGAAGTTCCTTGGCCTCATGGCCGCAACGGCTCTGACCGCGCTGAGCCCGGCCCTTGCCCAGGCCGCTCCGCTGCTGGCCCCGGTCTTCACCGACCGCGCCGTGCTGCAGCGCGGCCAGCCGATCCGGGTGTGGGGCGCGGCCCGGCCGGGCGAGGCGGTCGAGCTGTCGCTGGGCGAGGCCAAGACGACCGCGACGGCGGACGCTCAGGGCCGCTGGTCGACGACCTTCCCGGCCCGCGAGCCGGGCGCGGCCCTGACCCTGACGGCCAAGACGAGCGGCGAGCGCCAGACGATCTCGGATCTGCTGGTCGGAGACGTCTGGCTGTGCTCGGGGCAGTCGAACATGGAATATCCGCTGCGCCGGTCGCTGGGCGGCGAGGCCGAGGCGGCCAACTCGGCCGATCCGAACATCCGCCTGCTGCAGACCGGCCGCACCAGCCTGCCCGAGCCGACGACGGCCCTGCCCAAGGAGGCCGCCTGGCGCGCGGCGACCCCGGAGTCGGCCAACAACTTCAGCGCCGCCTGCTTCTTCATGGGCCGCGAGATCAAGAAGACCACCGGGGTTCCGATCGGTTTGATCGACGCCACCTGGGGCGGCTCGGTGATCCAGGACTGGATCAGCCGCGAGGGCCTGCACGCCCTGGGCAGCTATGACGAGGGCCTGGCCGTGCTGGCCGACTATGCCAGGTCGCCGGACCTGGGCATGGCCAACTGGAGCGCCATGCTGGGCCGCTGGGCCGCCAAGGCCGAGCCCCAGGCCGCGACCTGGAGCCGCCCCGACTTCGACGACCGCGACTGGAAGACCATGCCGGCCGAACAGTTCTGGGAGACCAATCCGGGACTTGAGACCTTCGATGGTGTGATCTGGCTGCGGGCGACGATCACCCTGACCGCCAAGCAGGCCAGGCAGGGCGCGACCCTGGCGCTGGGCCCGATCGACGACCTGGACACCACCTTCGTCAACGGCCGCGAGATCGGCTCGTCCCAGGGCTGGGACAAGCCTCGGAACTACAAGATCGCGCCCGGCGTGCTGAAGGCCGGACCGAACGTGATCGCCGTGCGGGCCATCGACACCAGCGGCGGCGGCGGGGCCTGGGGGCCGGCGGTCCAGAAGGGACTGACGTTCGACGACGGTTCGTTCGCCCCGCTGGGCGCGAGCTGGCGCTACAAGGTCTCGGCCGCGATCGCGCAATCGGGGCTGCCGCCCACCGCGCCATGGGTGGGCACCAGCGGGCTGTCGACCCTGCGCAACGGCATGATCGCGCCGCTGATCCCCTACGGCGTCAAGGGCTTCGCCTGGTACCAGGGCGAGGCCAATGTCGCCGAGCCGCAGAACTATCAGCGTCTCTTGACGGCCCTGGTCGCCGACTGGCGCCGGTCGTTTGAGGGAGCGAACCTGCCGTTCCTCGTGGTGCAGCTGGCCGACTTCGGGCCGCGCCAGACGGCGCCGGCCGAGTCCGGCTGGGCGGGCGTGCGCGACGCCGAACGCCGCGTGGCCGCCGCCGATCCCAAGGTGGGCCTCGCCTCGGCCGTCGACATCGGCGACATCTACGACATCCACCCGGCCAACAAGCAGCAGGTCGGTCACCGCCTGGCCCTGCAGGCCCGCAAGCTGGCCTATGGCGAGACGGCCCTGGTCGCCGCCGGCCCGGCCCCGCTGTCGGCGAATCTGTCCGGCGGCGCGGTGGTCGTGCGGCTGGACCAGCCGGCGGTGGTGCAGGCCGACGTCCGGCCCGTCGGGTTCGAGCTGTGCGACGCGGCCGGCGCCTGCCGTTTCGCCGAGGCCGCCCTGGCCGGCGACCAGGTGCAGCTGGCGGTCCCGGCCGGCTTCGCGCCGGTCAAGGTCCGCTTCGCCTGGGCCGACAGCCCGATCCTCAACCTCTACGGAGTCACTGGATTACCGGCGACGCCGTTCGAAATGGCGGTGGCGCCCTAGACCCGTCTGGGCCGCGACAAGGCGGATTCCGAGGGTTTCGCTCGATTTCCAGCCGCCTTCGGCCGCGCCTACGCTGGTGGTCTGGCTTGTGCTGGGGCGCAACCGAACCCGGGTTTGGACGCGGCCTGGCGCGGGCAGGGGGCGGACGGCGCGCGCTGAACCGCGCGCGCCGTTAACCAGCAACGCATTGACCGCAAAGGCATTTGTCTCTCGTGAGGAGAGCGTAGCGTGCCCGATACCGTGTACCAGGAACTGGCGGAACTGTGGGAGGCCGTGTTCGGCGAGCAGCCTTCCGTCGTCGCCGAGCCGGGCCTGACCGCCCAGATACTGGTCGACTGCCTGCCGCCGGCCGAGCCGTACAGCTTCAAGACCGAGGACGAGGAAGAGTAGGGCGCTAGGCGGCCTTGGCGCCCGCCGCCGCGACCAGGGCGCTGAGCGCCTCCATCGCGGTCATGCCGCCCAGCAGCTGACGCACGATGGTCAGGGTGTCGGAATAGATCCGCTCGCAGACCAGGGTCTCGCCGTCGAACAGGAAGAAGGCGGTCATCTGGCACTGGAACGGGCGGCCGGTTGCGGGCAGCGGGCCCAGCGGGCCCGACTGGGTGCCTTCAAGAATGAACTCCACAACGATCCCGTCATCAACATGGCGCAGCGACAGCAGGGTGTTGCGCTGGTCGGGGAAGGTCTGGCGCGAGGTGGTGTAGTAGCGCTCGACGTCGGGGCGGCCGTCGTGGACCGCGCCGGTGGCGATGATCTCGTAGTGGGGATGGGGGAAGGTGGCCAGCACCTTGTCCCAGGCGTGGTCGATCTCGTCGGCCATGTGCTCGCGCACGATCTTTTCGCGGCGGGCGCGCAGGGCTTCGTCGGTCATGGTCCGTCCTCCCGGCCGCTCTTCGGCGGCGTCGGGGGATCATAGGATCGCCGAACGGGCGTTTGGAAGGGCTAAGCCGCCCACGCTGCCGCGAAGCGCTTCAGCTGCGAGCGGGCCGCGCTCTCGGCCCCGTCGCCCAGGGCCTCCAGGCGCAGGAAGAGGTCGCCGGCCCGATGTGGACCGCGGGCGGGCAGCCCCTGGCCCGGCAGGCGCACCAGGCCGCGCGCGGCGGCCTTGGTCGAGATCCAGACGAGGCGCGGACCCAGGGCCGTGGTCACCTCGATGCGGCCGCCCTCGGCCAGGGCGCGGGCGTCCAGCCGCGCGGTCAGCCACAGGTCGCCGCCGCGCACCAGGGCGTCGGGGTCGTGCTCGAGCGTCACGCGGAAGGTCACGTTCTCGACCCGCACCTTGTCGTCCTCGCGCAGGCCGGCGGGCAGGGTCAGGCGCAGCTTGCGGGCGTCCAGCGCCAGGTCGAGGGTCCCGCCGGCGAAGGCCAGGGCGGCGTCGATGCGCAGGACGGCCTGTTCGACCCGGGCCGGTTCGGCCACGGCGGGCGGGAAATGGATTTGGCGCGTCGGAGCGTCCTGTAGCAGGCGGTAGGCGGCCAGCACGTCGCGGAACAGGGCCGCGTCGCCGCCGGGACGGTCGGGGTGGGCGCGCTTGGCGGCTTCGCGATAGGCGGCCCGCAGCTCGCGCTCGTCGGCGCCCGGCGCGACGCCGAGGATGGCGCGGGCGGCCTGGAGGCTGAGGACGGGGGACGAGCCGGCGGTCATGCCGCCGACCCTGCCGCCCTTTGGTCAACGGGGCGTTAAGTTAACTTCTAGCGTTTTCGAGCGAAGTGGATACCGGTTCGCGTGAAGAAAACGCGCCAAACAAAAAACTAGCGAATCTGACCGCTTAGCAGCCAGACCAGGCCGAAGATCCCGAACACCCCCGCCACGAAGGCGATCACCGCCCACGAGCCGCTGCGCTTGTGCCAGGTGACCGGCACGTCGAGGTCGGGGCCTTCGACCCGGGCCCGCTCGGCCGCCTTGGCGCGCAGCCGCCAGAAGTTCCAGGCCCCGCCCGCGAACAGGAACAGGCCGCCGGCCGCCAGGATGATCCAGTCCTGGACGTCGTCGCCCTTCCACTTGATCGCCTCGACATAGCCGATCCACAGGCCGGCCGCGCACCACAGCGCCAGGGGGATCCAGGCCAGTCGCGCCCGCGTGCCGAGTTTCATAGGGTGTCCTTCATGTCGCGCGGCAGATGCGCGCGACCGGCCATCCTCGTCAAGCGTGACCCGCCGCTCTATATCCAGACCATGACCGACGCGCCCCTGATCCCCGCCTCGCCGTCCGAGGACGACTATGTCCGCCAGGTGACCGAGGCGACGCCCCCGCCGCTGCTGCCGGAGGGCGACCCGATCCACCTGTTCGAGGCGTGGCTGGCCGAGGCCGGCAAGGGCGAGCCGAACGACCCCAACGCCGTGGCCCTGTCGACGGTCGACGCCGAGGGCCTGCCGGACTCGCGCATGGTGCTGCTCAAGAGCGTCGATGCGCGCGGCTTCGTCTTCTACACCAACACCCAGAGCGCCAAGGGCATGGAGCTGGCCGGCCAGCCCAAAGCGGCCCTGCTGTTCCACTGGAAGTCGCTACGCCGCCAGGTGCGGGTGCGCGGCGTGGTCGAGCCGGTGACCGAAGCCGAGGCCGACGTCTATTTCGCCAGCCGCGCCCGCCACAGCCAGCTGGGCGCCTGGGCCAGCGACCAGTCACGCCCGCTGCCCGATCGCCTGGCCCTGGAGCGCCGAGTGGCCGAGATGGCCCTGAAGTTCGGCCTGGGCAAGGTGCCGCGCCCGCCGCACTGGTCGGGCTATCGCGTCGTCCCCCAAGTCATCGAGTTCTGGCGCGACCGCCCGTTCCGCCTGCACGAGCGGCTGGTCTACGACCGCGCCGGCGAGGGGTGGGAGACGAAGCGGCTGTTCCCCTGAGAAGACACCCTCTCCCATTGGGAGAGGGAGGGACCCGCCGCGAAGCGGTGGGAGGGTGAGGGGTTACACCCTTGCCGATTTCACGCGAACGCCCTGCCGGCTCGCCGGTTGACGCCTTAACCCCTCACCCTCCCACGCTTTCAGCGCGGGCCCCTCCCTCTCCCTTTGGGAGAGGGGTTTTGGTCCCGTACCGCGCCAGGAAGGTCTCCACCGCGTCCGCGCAGATGTCCGCCAGCGGGCGCGTCGGCTGGGCTTCGTCGCCGGCGGTCAGGCCCAGGACCAGGGTGGCGTCGTCCAGCATGCCCAGCAGCTGGCCGCCCGCCCAGGCCGGTTGGTCGATCGTCAGCTCACCGGTCTCGACCAGGTCCTCGATGACCTGGATCGCCGCGCGCCTCAGGTCCTGGTGGGCGTTGTGCAGGACGGGGTCGGTCACGGCCCCGAAGCGTGGCCGCTCGCCGGCCACCATCCGGAACATCGCCCGGGTGGCGGGGCGCGACATGACGCCGGCATAGGCCAGGGCCAGGCCCGTCAGGCGGGCGCGGGCGTCGCCCCGGACCTCGACGCTGGCGCGCACCGGCTCGGCCATGCGCGCCACGGCCTCGTGGACCACGACCTCGAACAGCTTGGCCTTGCTGGGGAAGTGCGCGTACAGGGTGGCGGTGGACACGCCGGCCATCCGGGCGACGGCCTCCATGCCGGCGGCCGTATAGCCCTCCCGCAGGAAGACGCCGCGCGCGGCGGTGAGGATCTCGGACTTCTTGCGTTCCGAGCGGGTGAGGACAGCGCCTGCGAGCATTGGGATTGTGACTCGATCTATGGTTCACGGACCATATGCATGCAACTTAAGCGTAAGCAAGCGCGCCGGGCGCGACGACGCGCGAACTTTCCGCTATGGGGACGCCTTCGCCCGGATCAGGGGCGGTGATCCCGGTGTTTTGACAGAGGCTTGGGCGTGATCAAGGACGCGGAGACGGTTCGCGAGCAGGAAGTGGCCGCCTGGATGGGCGAGCGGGCCGATCGGGTGATCGAGACCTCGTGCGCCCGGGTGTTCCTGGTCGGGGAGGCGGCCTGGAAGGTCAAGCGCCCGGTCAATTTCGGCTTTCTGGACTACTCCACCCTGGAGCTGCGCCGCTGGTCGCTGGAGCGCGAGCTTTCCTTCAACCGCGCCGCCGCGCCCGACATCTACCGCGCCGTGCGCCGCCTGACGCGGACCGACGGCGGCGGGGTCGAGATGGACGGGCCCGGCGAGGTCGTCGAGTACCTGCTGGAGATGCGCCGCTTCGACGAGCAGGGCGTTCTGGCCCAGCAGCCCTGGGCCATCGACGACGCCCTGGAGGAGTCGCTGGGCCGGACCATCGCCCAGTTCCACGCCGGCGCGCCGCTGCGTCCGCAGGGCGGCGGGGTGGGGGCCCTGGGCTACACCATCGCCTCGAACGCCAACCTGCTGCGCGGCCTGGCCCCGCGCCTGGGCGCCCAGGCGGTGGAGCGGCTGATCGCCGAGACCGACCTGGCCCTGGAGCGCCTGGGTCCGCTGCTGAACGCGCGGGCCGGCCAGGGCTTCGCTCGCCATTGCCACGGCGACTTGCACCTGGGCAACATCCTGGTCGAGGACAACAAGCCGATCCTGTTCGACTGCATCGAGTTCAACGACTCGCTGTCGGACATCGACATCCAGTACGACCTGGCCTTCCTGCTGATGGACCTGGACTTCCGCCGTCGCCGCGACGCCGCGGGCCGGGTGCTGAACGCCTATCTGGACGAGGCCGCCCGCACCTTTGGCGAGGGGCTGTGGACCGGCCTCGCGACCCTGCCGCTGATGCTGAGCGTCCGCGCCGCCGTGCGCACCCACGTCTGGGCCTACAGCAACGACGACGAGGCCGCACGCGCCTACCTGGCCACGGCCCTGGAGCACCTGGCGCCCAAGCCGGTCAGCCTAGTGGCCACCGGCGGCTTCTCGGGCTCGGGCAAGTCGACCTTCGCCCGCGTCTGCGCGCCGGGCCTGGGCGCGGCGCCGGGCGCGGTGGTCCTGCGCACCGACGAGATCCGCAAGCGCCTGTGCGGCGTGCCCTCGCTGCAGCGCCTGCCGAAAGAGGCCTACACGGCCGAGATGAGCGACAAGGTCTATGACGAGCTGTTCCGTGACGCCCGCCTGACCCTGGCCGCCGGCCGCTCGGTGGTGGTCGACGCGGTGTTCCTCAAGCCCGAGCAGCGCGCCCGCGCCGAGGCCCTGGCGAAAGAGGTCGACGTAGCCTTCCAGGGCGTCTGGCTGGAGGCCCCGCCCGAGGTGCTGCGCGCCCGCGTCGCCGCCCGCGTCAACGACGCCTCCGACGCCGACGTGGCGGTACTGGAAAGCCAGCTGACCCGCGACACTGGCGAGATCGCCTGGCGCAGGGTCGACACCGTCAGCGCGTTCGAGGACGAGGCCCGGGCCCTGGCGGAGTCGATGGGCTAGGGCTGCTGGGGCTAGGGCGTCGTGCCCTGGACGGGGCCCGGCGAAGCAACGAGCTTGCAGGAGAAGATGTTCGCGGTGGCCGGCCTCGCGGCGGCGTCGCCGACACCCATGCCCAGGACCGCCGGCCGTTGGCTGATCAGTATGGAATAGAGCTGATCGCGATCCCTGCTGCGTGGGCACGGCTCCTTCGCGATCGCCGTGATCGCCGCTCCGGGCGGATCGACGGGCTTCAGCCTCACGGAATAGGCCAGTTCCTCGACTTCGCCCGAGAAGCCGGTGACGGGGGAGGTCGACAGCACGCGCGCCGTGATGGTGGAAAGGGGATCGGCGGCGGTCGCCGGACCCGCGGGGACGCTCCAGACCATCGCCAGGATCGCCAGGACGGAAGCTGAGGCTCGGATCATGGCCCGAGGCTCGGTCGCGCCGGCGCGGAAGTCAATCGGACCTGGGCCCTACGATCCCGTCGCCGCCGCCTCCACGCAGCCCCTGGCCTTGCCCCGCACCGCGCCGCAGATCGACGACAGCAGCTCGACCGGGCGGATCGGCTTGCCCAGGTGGTCGTCGAAGCCCATGGCCAGGAAGCGCTCGCGGTCGCCCGACATGGCCGAGGCGGTCAGGGCGATGACGGGGATCGCCGGGGCGCCCGCCCGGCCGGCGCGGATTTCGCCGAGGGCGGTGATGCCGTCCATCACCGGCATGTTGATGTCCATCAGCACCGCGTCGAACGCGTCGGTCGCCAGGGCGTCCAGCGCCGCCTGGCCGTCGCCGACCACGGTCAGGGCCACGCCGGTGGCCTCCAGCATGGTGCGGACCACGACCTGGTTGATGGCGTTGTCCTCGGCCATCAGGATGCGCAGGGCGTCCAGGTCGGGCTCGTCCTGGTCCTCGACTTCGTCGGCCGCCGCCGCCGTCACGGCGGCCGGCGCCGCGATCGGCGTGGCGTTCAGGGTGAAGACGAAGGTCGCCCCGCCGACGCCGCTTTCCAGAACCAGGTCGCCGTCCATCTGGCGGGCCAGGGCGCGCGAGATGGTCAGGCCCAGGCCCGTGCCGCCGTGGCTGCGCGAGACGGCGTTGTCGGCCTGGGTGAAGCTTTCGAAGATGCGGTCGTGGACGTTGGCGTCGACGCCGACGCCGGTGTCGATCACCCGCAGCCGGACCTCGCTGTCGCCCTGGGCCAGGGGGGCGTTGCGCGCCGACAGCTGGATCGTCACGCCGCCGTGGCTGGTGAACTTCAGGCCGTTGGAGATCAGGTTCATCAGCACCTGGCGGATGCGCTGCGGGTCGGCCAGGACCCAGGCGGGCGAGGACGAGGCGATCTCGACCTTCAGCCACAGGCCCTTCTCGGCGGCGGCGTCGCGCCAGGCGTCGCCGGCCGCGCGGACCAGGTCGTGCAGATTGACGGCCACGCGGTCCAGCTCGACCTTGCCGGCCTCGATCTTCGACAGGTCCAGCACGTCGTTGAGCACCTGCATCAGGCTGTCGCCCGACTTGATCATCAGGCGCACGTGGCGGCGCTGGGCCTCGTTGAGGTTGCTGCGGTCCAGGGCGTAGGCCATGCCCAGCAGGCCGTTCATCGGCGTGCGCAGCTCGTGGCTGGTGACGGCCACGAAGGTCGACTTGGCGCGGTTGGCCTCCAGGGCCCGCTCGCGTTCCTCGCGCAGGCCGCGGGTCAGGGCGTCCATCCGCTTGGCGGCGGCGCGGTTGGCCAGCATGACGTTCAGGGTCGTGGCCACCACCATGACCAGGCCCCAGCGGGCGATGTTCGGACCCACGCCCTGGTCGGGGAAGAAGAACAGCGGGAAGACCACCAGGCTGACCATCGGCGCGAAGGCCGACACCGCGATCAGGGCGGCCGGCTGGTGGCGGAAGTTCTGGGTGTAGACCACCTGGCCCACCCAGACGCAGGCGGCGGCCAGCCGCATGTCGTGCAGCGGCGAGAACCACATGGCCGCCGCCAGCCACGACCAGGTCAGGTTGATCGGCAGGGCGCCCAGCAGGAAGACGGCGCGCATGGTCGGCGTGCCGGCGACGCCCGGCTTGAACCGCCCGGTCGCCAGCCGCGCCAGGCCTTCGCTGGCCAGGAACACCGCCAGCCAGCCCAGGCCGAAGGTCCAGCCCAGGGCCATCTGCGTGACGCCGGCCGCCATCACCGCGGGGATCAGGCGGGACAGCAGCAGGCGATGGGTGTCCATCGCCACTTCGTCCAACCGATCGTCGGCCAAGATGGCGTCCACTCGTCTCACTCGAATCCAGTCCGCTAAGTCGTCCAGTCGACCGATTATAGACGATCAGGGCTTCCAGGAGCTGAACAAGGCGTGCGGCGGATCAGCGCGTCGTGGTCCAGATCCGGGCCCGGTTCGCTCCAGGTTCGCCTCGGGCGCGCCGCGCGTTGCGCCGGGGGCCGGGCGCCGCTAGCCTTGCCTGAACAACGATAATGGAACCAGGAGTGCGGGGGCGATGCAGGGCTTGATGCAGCACGGGGCTTTGACGGTCGACAAGATCATCGACCACGCCGCCCTGTGGCATGGCGGGCGCGAAGTCGTCACGCGGTCGGTCGAGGGGCCGATCGTCCGCACCACCTACGGCGCGGTCCACGACCGCGCCAAGCGGGTGTCCAACGCCCTGCTGGGCCTGGGGATCAAGCCGGGCGACCGGGTCGGCACCCTGGCCTGGAACACCGCTCGGCACATGGAGGCCTGGTACGGCATCATGGGCGTGGGGGCCGTCTGCCACACCCTGAACCCGCGCCTGTTCCCCGAGCAGATCGCCTGGATCGCCAACCACGCCGGCGACCGCGCCATCTTCGTGGACCTGACCTTCCTGCCGATCATCGCCGGCGTCCTGCACCACCTGCCCACGGTCGAGCACGTGGTCCTGTTCACCGACCGCGCCCACATGCCCGCCGACTTCAAGCCGGCCGGCGAGGCGCCCAACTTCAAGGGCCTGCTCTGCTACGAGGACCTGGTCGCCGAGCATTCGGCCGACTGCGCCTGGGGCGGGTTCGACGAGGGCACGGCGGCGGGGCTCTGCTACACCTCGGGCACGACGGGCGACCCCAAGGGGGTGCTGTACTCGCACCGCTCCAACTTCCTGCACACCCTGATCACCCTGCAGCCCGACGTGATGGGCCTGTCGCAGAAGGACGTGATCCTGCCGGTGGTGCCGATGTTCCACGCCAACGCCTGGGGCGTGGCGTTCTCGGCCCCGGGGACAGGCGCCAAGATGGTGATGCCCGGCGCCAAGATGGACGGGGCCTCGATCTACGAACTGCTCGACACCGAGGGCGTGACCTTCTCGGCCGCCGTGCCGACGGTGTGGCAGATGCTGCTGCAGCACCTGAAGGAAAGCGGCGGCAAGCTGCCGAACCTGCGCAAGGTGGTGATCGGCGGGGCGGCCTGTCCCGAGGTGATCATCCGCGCCTTCCAGGAGGACTACGACGTCGAGGTGGTCCACGCCTGGGGCATGACCGAGACCTCGCCGGTCGGCACCCTGTCGGTGATGACCGACGAGCTGGAGAAGCTGCCCTACGACCAGCAGATGCCCTACCGCCTCAAGCAGGGCCGGCCGCCGCTGGGCGTGGAGCTGAAGCTGACCGACGACGCGGGCCAGCGCCTGCCGCACGACGGCAAGAGCTTCGGCAACCTGAAGATCCGTGGCCCGATCATCGCCGCCGAATACTTCCGGGGCGCCGGCGGCAGGATCCTGGACGACGAGGGCTTCTTCGACACCGGCGACGTGGCCACGATCGACGACCACGGCTTCATGCAGATCACCGACCGGGCCAAGGACGTGGTCAAGTCGGGCGGCGAGTGGATCAGCTCGATCGACATCGAGAACATCGCCCTGGGCCATCCCAAGGCGGCGATGACGGCGGTGATCGGCGTGCCCCATCCCAAGTGGGACGAGCGGCCGATCCTGCTGGTCAAGCTGAAGGACGGCGAGACCGCCACCAAGGAGGAGTTCCTGGAGTTCCTGCAGGGCAAGATCGCCAAGTGGTGGATGCCCGACGACGTGGTCTTCGTCGACGAGATCCCGCTGGGCGCGACCGGCAAGATCGACAAGAAGCTGATCCGCCAGCGCATGAAGGACTACATCCTGCCGGGCGTGGCGGCCGCGACCGTCGCCCAGGCCGAGGCGGCCGCGCCGCCCGAGGAGGAGCCGCCGCCCGCCGCCCTGGCCGCCGCCGACGGGGCCCAGGCCGCGCGGATCTACGCGCCCGAGCCGGAGGAGCCGCTGTCGGAGCCGCCGCCCATCCCCGAGCCGGTGGTGGTCGAGGCCCTGGCGCATGCCGAGTCCGAGCCCGCGACGCCCGTCGCCGAGCTGCTGGCCGAAGCCGCCGCCGCGGCGGCCGTCAGTCCCGCCGAGACGCCGCGCCCGGCGCCCGCGCCGCACGTCGAGCCGGTGTTCGAGCAACGCGGCCAGGAGGAGCACTTCCCCCTGGGGCCGCTGCCCGCCGCGCCGGCCCTGGCCCCCGTGCCGGAGGAGGCCTTCCACGCCGAGCCGGTCTTCGTCGCCGAGGAGGCGCCGCTGGCTATGCCGGTCATCCCCGCGCGCCGGGGCAAGAAGGGCAGGGCGAAGGCCAAGGGCGCTGACCAGCCGGCCGCCGGCAAGTCCAAGGGCGGCTTCACGTCCGGCCTGCTGGACCTGATCGTGCTGATCGCCCTGGCGCCCGCCCTGCTGGTCGGGGCCGGCGCCCTGGGCGTGAAGGCCGGGGTGATCCCCCTGGCCCTCGGCTACGATCAGATGACCCTGGACTGGGCGCCCAAGGCGGCCATGCTGGGCGTCGCCACGGGCGTGCTGGGCCTGATCTTCGCCCTGTTCGGCGGCTTCTCGCGGCACTGGAAGAAGGCCCTGCTGGCCCTGGCGGTCACCATCGCCACCCTGGGCGTCATGGTCGCGGCCAACGCCATGGGCGGCCGCGCGCCGCCGGTCCACGACGTCTCCACCGACTGGAAGACGCCGCTGATGCTGTCGGACGCCGCCCTGGCGGCGCGGGGCGACCAGGCCCAGACCGTCGAGACCGATCCCAGCCTGCCGGTCGGCTCGCTGGCCTATGCCGGCCGCCGGATCGCCGACGTCAACGCCGAGACCTGCCCGGCCGCCCGGCCGCTGGTCCTGACGCGCTCGCCCGCCGACGCCTACGAGGCCGCCAAGGCCGCCGTCCAGGCCGCGGGCCTCTCGATCGTCACCGACGACCCGATGGACGGCCGCCTCGAGGCCACCGGCCAGAGCTTCTGGTACGGGCTGAAGGACGACCTGGTGGTGCGGGTGCGCCCCGACGCCTCCGGCGCCCGGGTCGACATGCGCGCGGTCGGCCGCGAGGCCGGCGGCGACATGGGCCGCAACTGCCGCCGGGTGGGCGACCTGCTGGCGGTGGTGAAGGGGTAGGGCGCGTTCGGCCGTCGTCGAACGCCATTCAATATCACCCTATCCCTTTTCATTCGTCATTCCGGGCCCTGTGCCCGGAACCCCTGGTTCAGCTTCCACGTGAAGCGCAAGCGGTTCGCCAGCGAACCGCCTCAACTGCACCTGCGGCGGATAGAGGGGTTCCGGGCACAAGGCCCGGAATGACGAATAGATGAGAGGATTGAGGAGGTCGGCCCGAGTGCGCTGAAACTCCGCTTCAGGCGGCCAGCCGGTACACGCTGTCCAACCCCGGCTCTCCCTCGCACGTCACCCGCCCTTCCTTCACCAGCAGCAGCATGTGCGCCAGCACCGACATGGCCGCCGCCGGGTGCAGGCGGGGATCGACGGCGGCGTAGAGGGTGGGGACCATGGCCTTGATCGTGGTCGGGCCCTCGGCCAGCGCCGCCAGCACCTGGGCCTCGCGGGCCCGGCGATGGTCGGCATAGGCCTGGATGAACGGCGCGACCTGGCGCACCGGCGCGCCGTGGGTGGGCCACAGCGTGTCGAACCCCATCGCCGCCACCTTCTCCAGGCTGGCGAAATAGTCGCCCATGTCGCCGTCGGGCGGGGTGATCACCGTGGTCGACCAGCCCATGACGTGGTCGCCGGAGAACAGGGCGTTCTCTTCGTTCAGGGCGAAGCAGACGTGGTTGGACGTGTGGCCCGGCGTGGTCACGGCGCGCAGGGTCCAGCCCGAGCCCGAGAAGACGTCGCCGTCGGCGATCTCGACATCGGGGCGGAAGCCCTCGTCCTCGCCGGCCTCCAGGGCTAGGTCCGGCGCCAGCTCGGCCAGATGCGGCGCGCGGCGGCCGTAAATGGTCGCCCCGGTCGCCTTCTGCAACGGGCGGGCGAGGGGGGAGTGGTCGCTGTGGTGGTGGGTGACCAGGATGTGGCTGACCGTCTCGCCCTGCAGCGCCGCCAGCAGGGCCTGGAGGTGGCCGTCGAGGTCGGGCCCCGGGTCGATCACCGCCACCGTCCCGCGCCCGACGATGTACGTGCCCGTGCCGACATAGGTGAAGGGGCCCGGATTGTCGGCGATCACCCGGCGGATCAGCGGCGAGACCTGGTCGCACCGCCCGTACTCGAACTCGATCTCGCGGACGAAGGGGATCATGTGGATATCGGCCTTTCGAGAGGCGGATCGGCGCCGGTCTTGCGGTGGGCGGCCCGTAGACCTCCAGGAGTACGGATCATGGCCGCCGACGCAGCGATTTTTGTTTCAAAACGGCTCCAGCGCGCGGCCTTCGCCATCCTGTGTCTCATCGTGGCCCAGTTCGTGGTGGCCAGCTGCACGCCCGAACCGGCGGCGATGGCCGCCCGGGTCGCCCTCAGCCACCACTACTAGGCGCTAGACGCCCAGCACGCCCGACAGGTCGTAGCCGGCGTCGGCGCCCAGGCGCACCAGCTCGGCGCGGTCGGCCGCGCCCGAGGCCGCCTGGCCCAGCGACCAGGTGACGATCGAGCGCGTGCCCGAGCGGCAGAAGGCCAGGACCGGCCCTTCCGCGCCCTCGACCGCGCGCCGCACGGCCTCGACCTGGTCGAAGGTCGGCCCGCCCCGCACCGGGATATGCACGTAGTCCAGGCCCGCGGCCCGGGCCGCCGCCTCGACCTGCGCGCTGGACGGCTGGCCGGGCTCCTCGTCGTCGGGACGATTGTTGATCACCAGCACGAAGCCGTCGCCGGCCGCGCGGCCCAGGTCGTCGAGCGCGATCTGGGGGCTGACCGAAAGCGAGTCGGTAACACGTCGGAACACGGTCATGGGCATGTCGCTCGTGGGGCAAATGGAAAGGACGGCGCCGGGGCGGCGTGTCCTCATCATCCCGACACTCGGGCGCCCGTGCAACGGTCGCCGGTGGGCAAATGTGACGGAAATTTGAGCGATACATAGGAAGAATTTCGCGCCGATCGTCAGGGTTCGGCATTTGGTACCGCTAAAGGCGACGTTTCGTGGGGTGATTTCTCGATTGTCAACCCGAGGTCGGCGGTTTTTGACCCTGCGAGGCCCGGCCGTGGGCATGGGGCGCCCCCTGGCGGAGTTCGGGTGGAATTTGCCTGTGAGACCAACGGGATACGGGGGCCGAGACCCATGTTATCCGGAGGTTTGTGGAAAATCTGAGCGGCGTTCGTCAGAAATGAGGCGATCGTGTT
The DNA here is from genome assembly GCF_056665975.1 of Caulobacter sp. 05T431. Classification (NCBI taxonomy): domain Bacteria; kingdom Pseudomonadati; phylum Pseudomonadota; class Alphaproteobacteria; order Caulobacterales; family Caulobacteraceae; genus Caulobacter; species Caulobacter sp. 05T431. The sequence continues at coordinate 356,909 of NZ_JBFTKU010000002.1, forward strand.
GCGATAATGCGACAGCCCCAGGCGATGTGATTACAGACTGGTAATGGGAATTGACCGGCGCGCGGCGCGCCTCCTAACGTCACCCCAACCGGGGAAATGTTTTCCGGGACACCTAAGTTCTCGTGGTGGAGTTGGGGCAAAAATCCGGACAGGCCGAACGTAACGTCCCCGAAAAGGGCGCGTGCGGGCGGTCGGGATGCTTCGCCATGTCAGAGGGGATATTATGAAGATGAATTCCACCAAGGGCGGCGCCCGCGCGCGTCTCTTGACGTCGACGCTGCTGGCCGGTCTGGCCACCGTCGCCGCGCCGTTGGCCGTCACGGCGGTCGCCACGGCGATCCCGACCCTGGCCAGCGCCCAGGACTACAGCTCGGGCTCGCTGCTCGGCACCGTCAAGGACTCGGCCGGCGTCACCGTTCCGGACGCGACCGTCACCGTTAAGTCGCTGGATCAAGGCTTCAGCCGCACCGTCACCACCGACGGCAACGGCCAATTCCGCGTTCCCCTGATCCCGATCGGCGGCTACTCGGTCTCGATCGCCAAGGAAGGCTACCAGCCGACCAGCGACGGCAACGTCCGCGTCGCCCTGGGTGGTTCGACCGCCTACTCGTTCACGCTGACGGAAGTCGGCGGCTCGGTCAGCGAAGTGGTCGTCACCGCCACCGCCAACCCGCAGCTGGACTTCGCCGCGACGACCAAGGGTCTGACCGTCGACATGGAGACCCTGACCAAGCAAGCGCCGATCGGCCGCTCGCTGACGGCGGTCGTCCAGCTGGCTCCGGGCGTCGTCGTCGGCTCGGCCGCGCGCGTGGGCACCGCCCCGAGCGCCGCGAACTTCGGCGGCCAACCCTCGGTCGGCGGCGGCTCGGTCGCTGAAAACACCTTCTACATCAACGGCCTGAACATCACCAACTTCGACACGTACATCGGCGCCGCCGAAGTGCCGTTCGACTTCTACAAGTCGATCGAAGTGAAGACCGGCGGCTATCCCGCCGAATTCGGCCGCGCCACGGGCGGCGTCATCAACGCCGTCACCAAGTCGGGCTCCAACGACTTCAAGTTCGCCGTCCACGGCAACTTCGAACTCGACAGCATGCGCGAAGACTCGCCGGACTCCTACCTGATCGCCAACCACCGCGGCGGCCAGTCGAGCAAGAGCGGCACCTTCGAGGTCAGCGGCCCGATCATCAAGGACCACCTGTTCTTCTACGTGCTGAACCAACAGCGCGAGAACTCGCAGTCGACGGCCTTCAAGACCCTCGGCCAGTACACGGTCGACAAGTCGAACGACCCGTTCTGGGGCGCCAAGATCGACGGCTACATCACCGACCGCCAGCGCGTCGAACTGACCTATTTCGACACCCAGAAGACGATCGACCGCACCGCCTATCTCTATAACGGCACGACCGACGTCATCGGCGCCCAGCTGCCGTCGACGGTCTACCGTCAGGGCGGCGTGAACTACGTCGCGCGCTACACCGGCACGTTCACCGACTGGTTCACCCTGTCGGCCGCCTACGGCCGCAACCGCGACTCCAACAGCGTGCTGCCGACCAACACGGTCGATCCGTTCGTGCAGGAAGACTACTCGACCGGTTCGCTGACCGCGATCAGCAACCAGAAGCAAGGCGCCATCGAAACCCGCAAGACTCTGCGCGAGTTCTACCGCGTCGACGGCGACTTCTACTTCAACCTGATGGGTGATCACCACATCCGTACGGGTTACGACCACGAAAAGACCACGCTGAACCACGCCAACATCGACACGGGCCCCGGCGCCACGGGTATCGCCTACATCTACCACCAAGGTAGCTCGGGCGACTCCCTGGCCGTTCCGACCGGCGTGAACTACGTCGAAATCTCGACGAACCGCTTCGGCGGCGCCCCGGTGCACGGCGTGAACGCGGCCTGGTACATCCAGGACGCCTGGGACATCACCCCGAACCTGAACCTGCAGCTGGGCATCCGCAACGACAAGTTCACCCTGGACAACCTCCTGGGCGAAACGGTGCTGAACCTGAAGAACAACTGGGGCCCGCGCGTCGGCGTGACCTGGGATCCGGTCGGCGAAGGCAAGGACAAGGTCTCGGCCTCGTTCGGCCGCTACTACATCCCGCCGGCGTCGAACCTCAGCTATCGCGGCGCCGACCTGGGCTACAGCACGTTCTTCTACGCGCCGGGCTACGTGGTCGGTTCGGGCAACACCGCCCCGAACTTCACCCTCAACGGCAACAAGACGCCTGCCGCTCTGGGCACCCAGATCACGACGACGACCAACCCGGGCGTCGATGCGGGCTTCCTGGTCCGCTGCCCGAACTCGGTCGTGGCCGGCACTCCGAACGTCGCTGGCTGTAACGTTCCCTTCGGTCTCGGTGTCGCCGAGCCGGCCTATTCCAAGGCCCAGCAAGGCATCAAGGCTTCGCAGGAAGACGAATACACCATCGGCTACGAGCGTCAGTTCAACGACCTGTGGAAGGGCGGGGTCAACCTGACCTACCGCAAGCTGAACCGCATCTCGGAAGACACCACGCTCGACCCGTTCGTCATCAAGTGGTGCGCCGCGCACACCACCGGTGCGACCCTGGCCGCCTGTAACACGATCTGGGGCGCCAACTCCTGGCAGTACATCGTCTTCAATCCGGGCACGGACCTGACGATCAATCTGCGTCAGCCCGACGCCGCCGTCTTCGACGCCGCGACGATCGCCGCCGCCGCCGCCCTGCCGAAGCAACTGACCTTCACCAAGGACGAGCTGGGCTTCCCGAAGCCCAAGCGCGAATACATCGCCCTGGAGTTCACCTTCGAGCGCGCCTTCGACGGCAAGTGGGGCCTGAAGGGCTCGTACACCCTGTCGGAAAGCAAGGGTAACTACGAAGGCACCGTCCTCTCGGACAACGCCCAGGCGGACGCCGGTTCGACCGTGCTGTACGACTTCGTCGGTCTGACCGACAACCAGTACGGCCTGCTGCCGAACCACCACGCCCATCAGTTCAAGGCCTTCGGCAGCTACGCCGTGACCGACAACCTGATGTTCGGCGCCAACGTTCGCGTGATCTCGCCGAAGCACCAAGGCTGCCTTGGCGTGCACCCGACCGATGGTCCGTCGCAGAACTACGCCGCCGCTTCGCGCTGGTGTAAGAACTTCGCGGTCGCCGGCAGCCCGAGCCTCCCGGTTCCGCGTGGTTCGGCCATGGAAACCGACTGGGAAACCAACCTCGACCTGTCGCTCCGCTACACCGTGCCGGAGAAGATCATGGCCCTGGGCGGCAACCTGGTGCTGCGCGCCGACGTGTTCAACGTCTTCAACGCCGACGCGATCACCTCGCGCGAAGAGCGGGGCGAGAGCAACGCCGGCGGCAAGCGGGCCCAGTACGGCTTCCCGATCGCCTACCAGACCCCGCGCTACGTGCGTCTGGGCTTCGATCTGGACTTCTAGGGCTCGACCACAATCGAACCCTGAATGGCGGCGGGCTCCTCGGAGCCCGCCGTTTTTCTTTGGGGCGCCGCCCTCAAGAACCTCCATCCCTCCCGCTTGTGGGGAGGGTGTCGGCGAAGCCGACGGGTGGGGGATCGGTGCAAGGCGTCGGGTCAGCTGACTTGAAGAGCCGGCGGGCCCCACCCGACCCTAGCTCCGCCAGGGCCAGCCTCCCCACGAGGGGGAGGGGGACGGCTTCACGCTCGGCGGATAGCGGGCAAACCTCAGCGAATTCCAACTCATGGCTTTGGCGAGGGATCACATCCCCTTGCCCCCGCCTGACCGCGCCGGCGGCGGCGGCGCATCTTCCCCCTCTGGGGGAAGACGACCGCGAAGCGGTCCGTAGGGGGCAAGTGTTCGCCGCCCTGAGCTCCAGGGCGAGACCCAAGAAAAAGGGCCGCCCGGTCGCCCGGACGGCCCTTCAATCCCCTCAAACGGAGAGGGTCAGTGAACCGGCGTGTCCGCCAGCACCGAGGCCCCGCTCGGCGTCGAGCGCAGGCGGGCCTTGGCCATCTCGTCCAGGATCGACTGCGAGCGCGGGTCGCCCAGCAGCCAGGCCGAGGCGGCCAGGGTGCGCATCGAGGTCTCGCTGACCCCCAGCACCTTCTCCAGGGCCTCGAACGGCGAGTTGGAGCCGCCGATCTTCTTGAGCTTCACCTCGCCCTTGATCCCGGCCAGGCTCTTGGCCTTGTCGACGGCCTCGTAGAAGCCGCCCAGCTCGTCGACCAGGCCCAGCTGCTTGGCCTGGACGCCGGTCCAGACGCGGCCCTTGGCGATCTCGCGCACCCGTTCCTCGGGCAGCTTGCGGCCCTCGGCGACGCGGTGGACGAAGCCGGCGTAGATGCGGTCCATCCAGGCGGAGAACCGGGCCCGCTGGTCGGGGGTGAATTCCTGGCCCGTGCCGAACGCGCCCGAATAGTCGCCGCCGACATGCACCTGCTTCACGTCGACGCCGAACCGCGACAGCGCCTCGCCCAGGGCGAACTTGCCGCCGAACACGCCGATCGAGCCGGTCAGGGTGGTGGGCTCGGCGACGATCGCCGAGGCGCCGGAGCTGATCCAGTAGCCGCCCGAGGCCGCATAGGTGCCCATGCTGACCACCACCGGCTTGTTGGCCTTCTTGGCGGCCTTCACCGCGGCCAGGATCTGCTCCGAGGCGGTGTCGGAGCCGCCCGGCGAGGAGACGCGGAAGACGATCGCCTTGACGTCCTTGTCCTCGATGGCGTCGTACAGGGCCTTGGCCACTTGGTCGGAATAGATCGTCGAGTCGCCGCCGAACGGCGAGCCGCCCTCGCCGCTGCCGGTCATGATCGCGCCCTCGGCCTGGACGACCGCGATGGTCGGGCCGGTCTTGATCGGCGGGCGCTTGGAGCGCGCGACGTAGTCGTCGAAGTCCATCAGCTTGGCGCCTTTGCCGGCGCGGGCCAGCATGGCGTCCTGGGCCTCTTTCACCTGGCCGACGCGGTCGATCAGGCCCTTGGCCTTGGCTTCCTCGGCGCTGTAGGGACCGGCCTCGATGGCCTTGATCAGGGCGGCCGGGGCGATCTTGCGGTCCTGGGCGGCCGTGGTCAGGGCCGTCGTATAGACCGAACCCATCCACGACAGCGTCGATTCCCGGTGGGCCGGCGTGTAGTCGCTATAGAGGTACGGGTTGACCGCGTTCTTGTACTCGTAGCGCTGCTCGTAGTCGGCCTTGACGCCGTACTTGTCGAAGAAGCGCTTGAAGAACATCTCCTCGCTGGACGCGCCCACCGCCTGCAGCGAGCTGTCGGGCTGCATCCAGAACTCGCTGGCCGCCGAGCCTAGCATGTAGGTCGAGGTCACCAGGCCCGAGGGATAGAGCCCCTGGCTGTGGGCGAAGATCGGCTTCTTGCCCACCGCGCGGAAGTGCTTGAAGGCCAGGCGCAGCTCGTCGGCCGAGGCCGGGGCCATGCCGCCCTCGGGCAGGCGCACCAGCACGGCCTCGACCTTGTCGTCGGTCTCGGCCCGGCGCAGCGTCTCGACGATCGACATCACCGACTGGCCGCCGCCGCCGCTGAAGGCCGCGAACGGGTTCTGCGAATCCTGGTCCGGCAGGCCGCCGCGCAGGTCCAGCTGCAGCACGGTGTGGGCGGGGACGGGGGCGGGACGGGCGGCGCTGGCCGCCATCACGATCAGGAGGAAGGGGACGCCGACCAGGAACAACACCAAGCCGACGAAAACGCCGGCCACGGTCATGAGAAACTGCTTCATCGGACGTCCTGCTGCCTATTGTCGCGCTAGCTAGTAGCGCCCCTGGCGTCGCGGTCAAATGAACAGCGCGCAACCTGGGTTCCCGGCGGCGGGAGGGAAGAGGCCGAACGCCCGCGGCGGACAGGCTGAAGGCGCCCCGAAGGGGGCGGCGCCGCCGTACCGTATGTCTTGGAAAATCTCGGGAAAGGAATGGTCGGAGTGGCAGGATTTGAACCTGCGACCCCTGCGTCCCGAACGCAGTGCTCTACCAGACTGAGCCACACTCCGACTTGGAGGGCGGCTTATAGACATGCGTCGGCGGTCTCGCAAGCGACAAAAATCGCTCCACAAAAAGAAAAACGGCGGGAAAAAAGAAGTTCAAAGCAGCGTTGCATCCGTCCGACTCCTGCGCTATCTCCACCGCCTCGCCGGGCCCAGACGGGTCCCGCCGTTCCTGCTGGGGAATGGTGTAATGGTAACACTGCGGTTTTTGGTACCGTCATTCTAGGTTCGAGTCCTAGTTCCCCAGCCACGCTTCTCCCGCGGAATCAGCCTCCGCCGCGACGCTTCCCAAAAACGATTCCAGGACGGCCCCACCGTCGCCTGACCCGGAATCGCAGTTTTCCACAGAAATTAGCCTGGCCGTCTCACGCCGCGAATCCGACTCGGCGGACGGTCGGCTGTCGGGGCCGTTCGCGACCCCCGGCTTGAAGTTATTCTGGCGCGCGGAGGCGGACCTTGGCCGTCGAAATCCAAGACGGCGTCTGTGATCACATATCGTGGGCCAAGTCGGCTGCTCGCCGACAAGTCTTTGTCTTTACAAGGCCAAGGCGCAGCTTCGAGAAGGCGCGTCATGGAAAGAATGCTGATCTTGGTCTGATCTGGGCGGGTCGCGAATCGTTGCGACACTGAAACTTTGGTTCGAGCAACATGGGTCTCGAAGGGCTGGTCAGGGACCGGCTAACCAGGCCTCCAGCGCTTCTCATGGTTTAGAGGCGAGGCGATTTTCTCGTTGCTGTTCTCAAGATTCGCTTTGCTTAAGGGCTTTGCAAGGACGATTACCCGGATTGAGTACTTGTATTTCGACGAGGCGGGTGTATTTCCAAGTCAAATACCCACCGGAGAGACCCTCGTGGAAGACAAGGCTACCCTGATCGAGCTCACCGCCGAGATCGTCGCCAACTATGTGGCCAATAACAGCACGTCGGTTTCCGATCTGCCGGCCCTGATCCGGGCGACTCACGACGCTCTGGCCGGTATTGGCTCTCCGGAAGCGGCCCCCGTCGAAACCGTTACGAAGGCTACCCCGGCTCAGATCCGTCGCAGCATTACGCCGGACGCCCTGATCAGCTTCGAGGACGGCAAGCCCTACAAGACGCTGAAGCGCCACCTGACCACGCACGGCATGACCGTCGCCGAATACAAGGCCAAGTGGGGTCTGCCGAACGACTATCCCACCACCGCCCCGGCCTACAGCGAAGCCCGCTCGGCCATGGCCAAGGCCCTGGGCCTGGGCCAAGGCGGCCGCAAGGCCAAGGCTCCGCGCGGTCGCAAGGGCTGATCCGACCCTCCAGAGGCTCGGAAACGAACAAACCCCCGCCGGCGACGGCGGGGGTTTTTCTTTGGCTGACGCCGGATCAGCGGGCGACCGACCCCCAGGCCGCCAGCACCGCGCCGCCGCCGCCCACCACCGAGACCTTCTCGACCCGGGCCGTGACGAAGCATTGGCGCGCCTTCACCACAAGGTTGACGGTGTCGTCGATATGGGTGTCGGGCGCGGCCAGCTGTCCCCAATAGTCGCCGCAGAACACTTCCGGGGTCTGGCCCAGGGCGGTCAGCCGCCCCTCCAGCACCAGGGTCATGCCGCGGACCAGCCGGTGGTAGGTCTGCTGATCCATCCGCACCTTGTGGACCATGAAAGGCTGGAAGCGGGGCGGCAGGGCCGAGGCTCCGTCGGCATAGGGAATGGCGAGGCCATAGTTCGTGACGTAGCTTTGCTCGGCGACCTCTTCGACCGTCCTGAGCCGGTCGAAGGTCCGGACCGTCGTCTGGCTGCGCACCTCGTCGCCGTCGAAGAACGCCGTCTGCAGCGTGGGCAGGTTCGGCAGGCCCTGGGCCGCGAAGCCGCTGTAGTTCTGGGGGCTGATCTGGCCCAGGCCGATCATCACCGTCAGCTCGCCGCGCGAATAGTCGTAGCGCCAGCGGGCCGGGCTCTGCAGGACCTTCATGGTCCGCTTGCGCTCGTCGACGAAGGGGACGGCGATCTGGAACCGGCGACCGTCCAGCGAGTCGGCGGCCGGAGCCTTGCGGGCGACTTCCATCGCGCCGCGCAGCTTCGCTCCGTCCAGGACATCGCCGGACCCGGCCGCCAGCAGGCCGATCGCCAAGAGACCGCCGATCATCGTCCAGTCCTCCGATGTCTCGCGACAGGAAAACCTTGCGTTGAGCGGCGGTCAAGGCGTCAGCCGATCTTCAGCCGCACGAAGGCCATGCCGCCCGTCGGGTCGTCATAGCCGAGGGCCGACGGCGCATCGAAGGCGCTGGCCAGGCCGCCGAAGCCCAGCTTGACGCTGTCCGACAGCGGCACGTCGTAGATCGCGCCGACCGACAGCTTGCGCACCGTGGCCACCCCGCCGTGGTGGCCGGCCAGTTCGTCCTGCTCCACCTGTTCGGCGCGGGTGAAGACGGTCCAGTGCTCATCCGGCGAGATCGCGCCCTCGAACAACCAGGCCTGCAGGGCGTCGCCGGGGATGCGGTCCTTGCGGGCCCAGGCCAGGGTGGCGCTGACCGAACCGTCTCCACGAGCGCCGAACGGGCGGGAATAGAGCGCGCTGAGCGAGGTGCGGGCCTCGTCGTCGTCCGGCTCCAGGGCCTCGGGGCTGTTGATCCGCGTCCAACTGGCCTGCAGGGCCCAGTTCTGGGTCGGGTTCCATGAGACGCGGGTCGCGACGCTGTCGAGACGGCCGGTCTCGATGTCGTAGCGGTTCTGATCCGGCTCGCGGCCCCGGAAGGCGCTGGCCTCGACCTTCCATCGATCGCGCGACACGCCCGCCGTCACCACGCCGAAGGTGATGTGGGTCGAGTCGAACCAGTGGTGGGTGATCGGGGCCTCGGGGCTGTCCAGGGCTGCCTGGCGGTGCATGAAGGCGGGCGGGCCGAAGGCGGGCTCGCCGGGCAGGCCGGCATAGAGATAGCCGTCGAAGCCGCCGCCCAGGGGCCGGCCGTAGCTGGCCGACAGCTCCATGAAGAGGTCGTGCGGGTGCTGGCGGTCGACCAGGGGATGCTTGCCGTCGGCCGTCTCGCCGGTGGCCAGCAGCAGGGGATAGCCGCTCTTGCCCATGAACGGGTCGGGGCTGAGCATGGCCTTGAAGCCCAGCACGCCGTCGCCGACGTCGCGCTGGGCCATGCCCATCACCATGCCGGCCAGGAAAGCCTTGTCGCCGCCGCGCGGTCCGCCCTGGCTGTCATAGACGCCATTGAACAGGGCGTGGCCCATCAGCATCCAGCCGTTGGAATAGGTCATGAGGCCGGCGTGCGGCGAGGCGTCGGGCTGCCAACTGGTGCCGGAGGCGTCACGGGCCATGCCGTAGCGGCCCAGGGGGCTGTGCATGGGATGGGCGGGCATCAGCTCTTCCAAGGGCTCGAAGGCGGTGTCGCTGTTCGAGGCGGGCGTCGTCGGCATGTCATGGCCGGCGTGGTCATGCTCTTGGGCCAGCGTGGGCGAGGCGAGGCCAAGGCTCGCGGCGAGGGCGGCGCAGGCCAGCAGGCGCGCGCGGAAAGTCTGGGTGGTCATCGGGACCGACCTTTCTGAAGCAAGGGGAGGATGATCCGCGCGGCGGCCGCGCGGAAGGCTTCAGGCGAGGGGTCTTGGAGGCCCGTGGTCGGGCGCGGGGCTCAGGCCGTCGAAGGCCTGGCGGAGCGGCGTGAAGGCGACGCGGACGACGGCGCCGGGCGCGAGCACCGGCGCGGCGTCGCGGACCGAGGCGGGCAGGCAGCCGGCGCAACAGCTCAGCGGCATGGCGTCGGGCCGCGGCTTGTGGGCCGGAGCCTTGTCGTGGGCCATGCCGGCCATGTCCGCCATCTCATGGCAGGGCGGCGGCGCGGTCGGCTCCGCGTGGCACGGCAGGGCGCGCAGCGGCCCGCCGACGACGAAGACCGCCGCGACGAGGATCAGCAGGAGGGTGCGAAGGCCGCGCATGGCGTCAGGGTAGGGAGTTCGGGGTGGGGCGTCCAGGCCCGGCCCACCAAACCCCTCTCTCTTTGAGAGAGGGAGGGGCCCGCCGCCAAAGGCGGTGGGAGGGTGAGTGGTTACAATTTCCCAGAACCAAGTGCTGACGAGGACGGTGTGTTTTGACCGCCGCATCGACGGTGAACGCCTGCCCCTCATTTGAGATGCTCAACAGCCCTGGATTTGCCGGCTGACGGTGAAACCACTCACCCTCCCACCGCTTCGCGGCGGGCCCCTCCCTCTCTCAAAGAGAGAGGGGTTCGCTAGTCTAAACCCCGCTCAGCGCCATGCCCGGCGCGTCGGGCTCGCGCGAGCCGCCGCCGTTCAGGGGGCGCTGCATCCAGACCAGGTCCACCCAGCGGCCGAACTTGTAGCCCATGTCGGGGAAGACGCCCTTCTGCTCGAAGCCCAGGGCGGCGTGCAGGCCGATCGAGGCGGCGTTGCCGCTGTCGCCGATCACCGCGCACATCTGGCGCAGGCCCAGGGCCTCGCAGGCCGCGATCAGGGCCGTCAGCAGGGCCTTGCCCACGCCCTTGCCCACGGCGTCGGGGCCGACATAGACGCTGTCCTCGACCGTGTAGCGGTAGGCGGCCCTCAGGCGGAACGGGCCTGCATAGGCGTAACCCAGCACCACGCCGTCCTGTTCGGCGACCAGATAGGGCAGGCCCTTGGCCAGGAACGCCGCGCGGCGGCGGCCCATCTCGGCCTGGTCCGGCGGGACCTCCTCGAAGGTGCCCAGGCCGTTCAGCACGTTCCAGCCGTAGATGGCGGTGATGGCCGCCAGGTCGGCGTCCGTCGAGGGACGAATGTTCACGCTCACGCCTTGGTCCAACCCTTCTCGACCGCCCAGACGGCGAACGCATAGTCCAGGGCGATCTCCTTGAGGAAGTCGAACCGTCCGGAAGCCCCGCCGTGGCCGGCCTCCATGTTGATCTTGAGCAGGATCGGGGCGCCGCTGGTCGTATGTTCGCGCAACTTGGCCGTCCACTTCTCGGGCTCCCAGTAGGTGACCCGCGGATCCGACAGGCCGCCGGTGGCCAGCACGGCCGGATAGGCCTTGGCGGTCACATTGTCATAGGGCGAGTAGCTGGCGATGTAGTCGTAGGCCTCCTGGTCCTCCAGCGGATTGCCCCATTCGGGCCATTCCGGCGGGGTCAGGGGCAGGCTGGTGTCGCTCATGGTGTTGAGCACATCGACGAACGGCACCGCCCCGATGATCCCGCTCCACAGGTCGGGCCGCAGGTTGGTGATCGCCCCCATCAGCATGCCGCCGGCCGAGCCGCCATAGGCCACCGTGCGGCCCTTGGCTCCGTAGCCGGCGCCGTGCAGATGCTCGGCGCAGGCGATGAAGTCGGTGAAGGTGTTCTTCTTCTTGAACTTGCGGCCGTCCAGGAACCAGCCGTAGCCCTTTTCCGAGCCGCCGCGGATGTGGGCCGTGGCCCAGATCCAGCCGCGGTCCACCAGGCTGAGGTTGCGGATCGAGAACGACGGATCCATCGACATGCCGTAGCTGCCGTAGCCGTAAAGCAGCAGGGGCGCGGCGCCGTCCAGCTTGACGTCCTTCTTCATCAGCACGGTGATCGGCACCTCGGCGCCGTCCGGGGCCTTGGCGTAGAGCCGCCTGGTCACGTACTGGGCCGGGTCGTGGCCGGACGGGATCTCCTGGGTCTTGCGCAGGGTCTTGGCGCCCGTCGCCATGTCGTAGTCGAACCACTGCCGGGGCGTGGTCGGCGACTGGTAGACATAGCGCATCACCGGCGTGTCGAACTCGTAGCCGCCCTCCAGGCTGAGGACATAGGCCTCCTCGTCGATGACGATCGGCTTCTCGGCCTTGGTCGCGCGGTCGGTGATGACGATGCGGGTGTTGGCGTTGACCCGCTCCACGCGGACCAGGTGGTCCTTGTAGGCGGCCAGGCCCGTGATGAAGTGGCCGGGCTTGTGGGGGACGAAGTCCTTCCAGTGGGCGCGGCCGGGCGTGGCGAGCGGTGCCTCGACCAGCTTGAAGTCGATGGCCTCGTCGGCGTTGGTCAGGATGACGAAGCGGCCGTCCCAGTGCTCGACCGAATAGCGCAGGCCCACGGTGCGGGGTTCGAACACCTTGGGTTCGGCGGTCGGGTCGGCGGCCGGGATCAGCAGGGTCTCGGACGTCTCGTGGTCGCCGGCGCTGATGGTGATGAAGGCGTCCGAGCTGGTCGTGCCCACGCTGACGAAGAAGCCGTCGTCGGGCTCGTCATAGACCAGCACGTCGTCCTTCAGCCCGCCGCGGGCGGGGCGGCGGTAGATCTTGTCGGAGCGGCCATTGTCGTCGCGGTGGGTCCAGAACAGCCACTTCGAGTCGGGCGACCAGGCGAAGTCGCCGGTGCTGCTCTCGACGGGCTCCTTCAGGACCTCGCCCGTGGCCAGGTCCTTCACATAGATGTGGTGCACCTCCGAGCCCTGGGCGTCCTCGGCATAGGCGAACAGCTTGTGGTCGGGGCTGTGGTCGGCGGCGCTGACCTGGCTGTAGGCCTTGCCCTTGGCCAGGGCGTCGCAGTCCAGCAGGATCTCCTCGCCCTCGGTCTTCTCGCCCCCTTGGCCCTTCGGCCGACGGGCGAAGATCGGGTGCTGGCCGCCGATGTTGAAGCGGGAATAGTACTCCCAGGGACCGTCGGGGGCGGGGACGCTGGCGTCGTCCTCCTTGATGCGGCCCTTCATCTCCTCGAACATCGTCGCCTGCAGCGCCTCGGTCGAGGCCAGCATGGCCTTCACATAGGCGTTCTCGGCGGTCAGGTGGTCCTTGACCTCGGCCTTGATCAGGGTCGGGTCGCGCAGGACCTTCTGCCAGTTGTCGTCCTTCATCCAGGCGTAGTCGTCGACCCGGACGCGGCCAAGCTGCTCCGTGCGCTTGGGAATCTTCTGGGCGACAGGTGGGACGGGCTGGGGCGACTCAGGCATCATGCTCTCGGATAGGGCGTTCTCGGGGCGGATTGCCGACACCGACGTAATGACCGCCGCCGCGCTCGTCATCATTTTGCGCCGGTTCATGGTCAGATTTTCCCCCGAGATGCGTCAGAACGCCAACTTGTGCGCCTAGAGGGCGCTGGTCAAACTGACCCGCGTGTAGAGTGAATCCGGGGGCGTGAGGGCTTAGATGGCTTGGGACCTGTCGGTCGATTTGATCCAGGCGACCGTGCAGCTTGAACAGCCGCTCGGAGACGGATCGCGTACGGTCGGCACGGGCTTCCTGATCGAGGACCCGACCCCCGACGGCCGCCCCCGCACCATCCTGGTCACCGCCGGCCACGTGTTCGACAAGATGCCCGGCGTCTCGGCCAAGATCGGCTATCGCATCCAAGGCGCCGACGGCGTCTGGCGCTACGACCCTCACACCCTGAAGATCCGCGACGGCGACCACCCGCTGTGGACCAAGCACCCCACGCGCGACGTGGCGGCGATCGAGGTCGAGGCCCCGCCGGAATTCGCCAAGGCGGCGATCCCCCTGGCGTGGCTGGCGCAAGACGACACCTTCAACAAGTACAGCCTGGGTCCGGGCGACGAGATGATGGCCCTGGGCTTCCCGCGCGGGCTCTCCGCGAATCCGGCCGGCTTCCCGATCCTGCGGTCGGGCCGCGTGGCGTCGTACCCCCTGGCCCCGGCCAGCGTTTTCCCGACCTTCCTGATGGACTTCTCGGTGTTCCCCGGCAATTCGGGCGGACCGGTGTTCATGGCCGAGGGCGCGCGCCGCCGGCCGGGCTCGACCGAAAGCCAGGAGGTGCAGTTCATCGCCGGCATGCTGACCCAGCAGGTCGAGCTGTCGGGCGAGCGCCTGGAGATCGGCATCGTCACCCACGCCAAGTACATCCGCGAGACGGTGGCCATGCTGGACAAGACGGCCGGCGCGCCCCTGATCCAGGCCAAGCCCGCCACGCCGACCGGGGTGTCCACCCAGGCGGCGACCCAGGCCGCCGCGGCGGTGTCGGCCACCGAAATGGCCGTGTCCCGCTAGGCGCTCGGTAGACTAGTCGACACAGGAACCTTCGCGCCCGGCCTCCCGTTTCTAGCGGGAGTTCAAATCCAGCAGGAGCGAAGTCATGAGCACCAATCGAGTTGAAGGCGCCGTCGACAAGGGCGTGGGCGCGGTCAAGGAAGCCGCCGGCAAGCTGACCGACAACGAACGTCTCGAAGCCAAAGGCGCGGCCCAGAAGGCCAAGGGCGACGTCCAGAACAAGGTCGGCCAGGCCCAGGACAAGATCGGCGACGCGATCAAGCACTAGGCTTGGTCCCATCGACCCAACTGAAGAGGCCGCGGGAGCGATCCCGCGGCCTTCTTCGTTTCAGGCCTTGTCCGCACTGGACCGAGCGATCAGACGCTGGCGCCCCAGAGCGCCATCCACCCCACGGCGGCGCACACGGCCAGGACTGAACCCAGGGCCATCGCGGGCGGGACGAGGCGGCGGGGTGCGGCGCCCAGGCCGACGGTCAGGATCATCATCGCCGCGGGGATGATCACCAGGGCCAGTCGGTCGCCATCAAGTCCATAGGTTCGCGCGCGACCGGCGCCACCGATCAGCGGGAGCAGCCAGAACAGAACGCCCAGCGTCGTCAGCACGAGTCTCCAGATCATGAGGTCTGCTAGCAGGCGGCCCTCCGGTCAGTCGACCTCTTCGTAGGTCGCCGCGTAGTCGACCGGGAAGTTCACCGAACGGGCGATGAAGCAGACCTTGTGGATCTCGTGGTGCACCGCGTCGGCCTTGGCCAGGTCGGCGCCGCGTTCGACCAGGATGTGCGGCTTCAGCGTCGCCCGCAGGAACCGCCCCGCGCCGTCGGGCGTGCTCTCGCCCACGCCGATCGGCTGGTCCTTGTAGCCCTTCACCACGATCCCGGCGTTCGAGGCCAGGTGCAGGTACCACAGCATGTGGCAGGCGCTCAGCGACGACAGCAGCAGGTCCTCGGGATTGTGCAGCGTCGGGTCGCCGCCCAGCAGAGGGTCGTTGCTGCAGGGGACCAGCGGCTTGCCGGGCGTGGCGATGTTCCAGGTGCGGTCATAGCCGCGATAGGTGCGCGTGCCGTCGCCCCGGTCGCCGGTCCACTCGATCAGGCAGGTGTAGTCGTGCTGCTTGGCCATGGGCTGTGCTCCTTCTGCTAGCGATCCTGGGGCGGGACGTCGTGGAGCCGCGCGGTCATGGCGGCGACCTCGTCGCGGCTCCAGCGGCTGTGTTTGCGCGACTGGCCGGCCGGGTGGAAGCCCAGACCGAGTGAAATATGCGGATCGCGATAGGCCCGCCGGGGCCGGATCGGCCGCGCCGTCAGGTCGCCGCCGCAGGTGGGGCAGACATTGCGCACGACCTGGTCCGCGCAGTCGGCGCAATAGGTGCATTCGTAGCTGCAGATCCGCGCGTCCGGCGCGTCGGGCGGCAGGTCGCGGTCGCACAGTTCGCAGTTGGGTCGAAGCTCGAGCATGCAAATCCCCTGGCGGTGGTTCCGCCCGCTATCGCGAACGGCCGCCAGGGGAAATGACGAAGAAGCCTCGTTTTCGGCCGAACGGCCGTGTCAGGCCCCGTAGAGGATCGAGATCGTCTCGGCCACGCAGGCGGGACGCTCCTCGCCCTCGATCTCGATGGTGCATTCGTTCTTCAGCTGCAGGCCGCCGGCCTTGGGCTCGACCGCCATCAGCTTCTGGCGCATGCGCACCTTCTTGCCGACGCGCACCATGCCGGTGAACCGCACCTTGTCGCAGCCGTAGTTGATGCCGCGCGTCACGCCGGTCACCCGCAGGATGTCGGCGCCCAGCATCGGGATCAGCGACAGCGTCAGGTAGCCGTGGGCGATCGGCCCGCCGATCTCCTTGTTCGCGCGCTCGACGTCGACGTGGATCCACTGGTGGTCGCCGGTGGCCTCGGCGAACTGGTTGACCCGCTCCTGGCTGATCTCGACCCAGTCGGAGACCCCGATCTCCTGGCCGACCAGGCTGGCGAGGTCGGCATAGGCGACTTGCTTCATGGCGTTTTGCTCCCGAGCGTTCTTGTAAACAGTTGTTTGGTTGGTCGCACGGGAGCGCGCGTCGGGCAAGCCGTCCGCTACGTCCGGCGCGTCTCCGGCCTCAGAACAGCCGCGCCTGAAGCCACAGGATCGCGGGATAGACCGCCAGCCAGGTCCAGAAGAAGCGGTTCAGGCCGAACAGGCAGGCGTTGGCCAGGTGGAAGGCCGCCGCGACCGCCAGGCCGGCGATCAGCGTCGGGCGCGACAGCAGGGTCAGCGGGAAGACCAGCTCGAACAGGATCACCGCCCAGGACATGACGCGCAGCACGCGCGGGCGGTCGGCCCAGCCGCGCAGGGCCTCGCTGACCGGATAGGCCGAGAACTGGAACACGTCGCGCAGGGCCCGGCCGCTGCGCCAGTCGGGGTTCACGATCTTCACCCCGCCGGAGACGACGTAGGACAGCACCAGCTGGACGCCGAGATAGCCGAAGGCCAGCTCCTTCCACTGCGGGACGGGCGCGAGGCGCGACAGGGTCAGGCACCACAGCGCCAGCAGGCCCATGCGGTCGCTGCCGCCGTTGTAGGGCCCCTGGAACCGGTGGAGGATCAGCAGCGACAGGCCCGCCAGCCCGACCATCGGCCAGGGCGAGGCGACGCCGAGGACCAGCAGGACGCACAGGACGGTCCGCGCCCCGAACAGCAGGCGCTCGTCGCGGAAGCCGCGCAGGTGTTCCAGGCCCTGCTGGATCAAGGCCAGGGCCAGCAGGATCTCAGTCAGGCGGGCGGCGGTCTCCAGGGTCATCGGATGTCCTGGAGCCGTCGCGGCGCGGACTGGTACAGCACCTCGCTTTCGATCGCCTCGCCCGCGCGGCTGAGGAACACCAGCCGGAACGACAGCCAGGGGGCGGCGTCCGCGTCGGGAGACAGATCGGCGGCGATGCGCCGGAAGATCTCGTCCTGGCTATGGTCGGTGGGATCGTCGACCAGCCGCTCGGCGCAGCTGACCACGAACAGGGTCTGGTTCCAGCGCGGGTTCCAGATGAGGCGGGTTAGCATCGTCGGGACCGACACGCGCTCGGGGCGCGGCCGGAATTCGCGCCAGTCGGCGGGCGCCTCGTCCTTGGCCGATGTCAGGGCGTACTCGACGCGCGGCGACGGCGCGATCACGTCGAAGAAGTTCCAGGACGGGATCAGGGCCGGCAGCAGGAGGCGGAGTGGTTGGAGCATGGTCCCGCCGCGGTGGGAGCGGATCGAATCGACGAACAGGTCGACAGCCTACGCGATTTCCGTTGCCGACTCGGCGTTCGCGCCCCGTGATGCGGACAACCCGCATGCCTGGACCCCCGATGCTCGCCTTCGCCCTCGCCGCCGCTCTCGCCACGTCCCCGACCGCCGCCGCGCCCGCCGAGTGCCTGCGGCCCGATCCGGCCGAGACGATGGTCGATCAGCAGGTGTTGGATCGGGGCAAGGCGCCGGCGCTACAGGCCTACGCGGTCTCGCGTCGCGACGCGGAGAGCCCCTGGGGCTATGGCGCGTCCCGCGTGGTGATCTACGGAGCCGACTGCGCCGTCGTCTACGCCCAGCGGTTCGACGACGGCCTGGAGACCCATTTTGCGTCGGCCAAGCTCGGTGGGCGGCCGATCCTGGAGATCACCACCTTGATCCCGGGCGGATCGGGCTTCGGTCTCGAGCAGGTCCTTCTCGGCTATGACGAGGACGGCGTCTTCCATCTCGCCCCGCAGCGCCTCCGATACGGCAACATGGACGGTTTCCACCTCGGCGACCTCGGCGAGGGGCGCGGCGAGGGCCTCATGCTCTGGGAGGCGCACTGGGACGGCGCGCACTACGACCCGCACCGCTACACCGTGACGACCTGGCGTTGGCGCAAGGACCATTTCGTCGGGCCCGAGGTCTGGACCACGCGCAAGCACTACGACCCCGATCCGGAAACCGTGGCCAAGGCCCTGGGCCTGCCGGCCGACCAGACCGAAATCCAGCGCTTCAAGCTGTACTTCGGCAAGTGATCCGCCCTAGACGATCCGGCTCTCGCCCTTGCCCCAGTAGGCGTCGCGGATCAGGCGCTTGTAGAGCTTGCCGGTCGGGTGCCTGGGCAGCTCGGCCATGAAGTCGATGCGCTTGGGCGACTTGACGTGGCTGAGGTTGGCGCGGGCGAAGGCCATCAGCTCCTCGGCCAGGGCGGCCTGATCGACGCCCGCGTCCAGGGGCTGGATCACCGCCACCACCTGCTCGCCCATCTCCTCGTGCGGCGCGCCCACCACGGCGGCGTCGGCGACCTTGGGGTGGGTGATCAGCAGGTTCTCGATCTCCTGCGGATAGATGTTCACCCCGCCCGAGATGATCATGAAGCTCTTGCGGTCGGTCAGGTAGAGATAGCCCTCCTCGTCGACCCAGCCCACGTCGCCCAGGGTGGTCCAGCCGTGCTGGTTGTAGCTCTCGGCGGTCTTGTCCGGGGCGTTGTGGTAGTTCACCGCCGGGCCGTTGGCGAAATAGACCGCCCCTTCGGTCCGCGGCGGCACCTGCTCGCCGGCTTCGTCGCAGATGCGCAGCTCGCCCAGCACCGCCTGGCCGACGCTGCCCTTGTGGGCCAGCCAGTTGTCGGAATTGATCCAGCAGAAGCCGTTGCCCTCGGTGCCGGCGTAGTATTCGAAGATCACCGGCCCCCACCAGCCGATCATCTGCTCCTTGACCGGCACGGGGCAGGGGGCGGCGGCGTGCACGGCCGAGGCGATCGACGAGACGTCGTACCTGGCGCGGACCTCCGGCGGCAGCTTCAACATCCGCACGAAGTGGGTGGGCACGAACTGGCCGCAGGTGACCTTGTGCTTCTCGATCAGCGCCAGGGCGGCCTCGGGATCGAACTTCTCCATCACGATCACCGTGCCGCCCAGCTTGTGCACGGTCATGCACCAGCGCAGCGGGGCGGCGTGGTAGAGCGGGGCGGGCGAGAGGTAGACGCTGTCGCCCGAGAAGCCGAACAGGCCCATGGCCATCATCTGCAGGGCGTGCGGCGCGTCGATCGGGCCGCCGGTCAGGGCGGGCTTCACCCCCTTGGGCCGTCCGGTGGTGCCCGAGGAATAAAGCATGTCGCTGCCCGAGGTCTCGTCGGCGATCGGCGTCGCCGGCATGACCGCGCGGGCCGCTTCGAAGTCCTCGTAGGGGGCCTTGCCGCCGCCGACGCGGAACAGGCGCACGCCCGGGACCAGCGGGGCCAGGGCCTCGGCCACGGCGTCCAGGCCCGGGCTGACCAGCAGGACCTTGGCCTCGCAATCCTTGACGATGTACTCGGCCTCGGCCGCCGTCAGCTTGGTCGAGATGCAGGTGAAGTAGAGCCCAGCGCGCTGGGCGGCCCAGGCGATCTCGAAGAACCGCGGATGGTTGTCCATCAGGATGGCGATCACGTCGCCGGTCGCCAGCCCCATCGACCGGAACAGCTGCGCCCCCTGGTTCGAGCGCTCGTCCAGCTGCCTGTACGTCACCGTCTCGCCGGATCCGGCCATGATGTAGGCGGGCTTGTCCGGCTGGGATTGGGCGTGATGGAACGGATGCATTCGGGCCCTCGATGACGGAATGGGAAAACGGGTCTAGAATGGCTTTCTAGAAACGGAGCCGGGCATGGCGCTCAGCATCAAGACGGACAAAGCCGACAGGCTAGCGCGCGACCTGGCCAAGCTAACCGGCGAGACTATGACGGAGGCCGTGACCGTAGCGCTGGAGGAGCGCTTGGAACGCGAAAGGGCCGCGCGCGCCGAGACGCCCGAGGCGTTCGTCGAGCGGATTAGGGCGTTCACGGCCAAGATGCGGAAGGGCGTCGATTTCCGTCCGGTCACGCCGGAGGAATGGCTCGACGCCGGCGGCGACGACTTGGATTTAGAGCTGGCGGCGAAGGAAAGAGCGGCGAGGGCCAAGCGCTGATGGTGATCGATACCTCGGCGATCATCGCTATCATCGCCGACGAACCGACCGCGCCGACGTTGGTCGACAGGATCGGCGCGGCGACCGCACGGGAAATGTCGATGGCCAGCTATGTCGAGGCCGCGACGGTGCTTTGGGCGCGAGACATCCCGCCGGAGGAACTCGACGACCTTCTCGGAATGCTCGATGTCTCGCTGGTTCCCGTAGACGAGGCCCAGGGCCGCGAAGCGATCCGCGCCCGCATCGCCTACGGCAAGGGGACGGGCCACCCGGCGCAGCTGAACTTCGGCGACACCTTCGCCTACGCCTTGGCGAAGACGCGGGGTGCGCCGCTGCTGTTCGTCGGCGACGACTTCTCCCACACCGATCTGATCGACGCGCGCGCCTAGCAGCATCAGGCGGCCATCTCCGTCTTGGCGGCTTGGCGGATCATGTCCGAGGCCTTTTCGGCGATCATGATGGTGGGGGCGTTGGTGTTGCCCGAGACCAGGCGGGGCATGACCGAGGCGTCGACCACGCGCAGGCCGGTGAGGCCCCGCACCCGCAGCTGGCTGTCGACCACGGCCATCGGTCCCGCGCCCATCTGGCAGGTGCCGACGGGGTGGTAGATCGTCGAGCCGGTGGCGCGGGCGTAGTCCAGCAGGGCCGCGTCGTCGGCCGCCTCGGCGCCGGGGTTCATCTCGTGGTCGATCAGCGGGGCGATGGCCGGCTGGGCGGCGATCCTGCGCGCCCACTTCAGGCCGGCGACCGTGACCTCCTGGTCCAGCGGATCGGACAGGTAGTTGGCGAAGATCGCCGGATAGGTCGACGGATCGGCCGACTTGATGCGGATATGGCCCCGGCTCTCGGGTCGCAGCTGGCATGGGGCGATGGTCAGGCCCGGCGCGCCCTCCAGCTCCATCTTCTGCTCGTTGAACAGCTTCTCCAGGTCCATGGTGGCCGGCAGGATGTGGAACTGGATGTCGGGGCTGGCCAGGTCCGGGCGCGACTTGCAGAAGGCGGCGATGTGGGCCGCCGACAGGGTCAGCAGGCCCTTGCGCTGGAACAGGTACTTCAGGGCTTCGGCCGCAAGGCGGCCGCCCTTGCTCTGCTCGTTGACCGACACCGTCCCGGCCTTCAGGCGAAAGCGGGCGCCGGTGACGTAGTGGTCCTGCAGGTTCTCGCCGACGCCGGGCAGGTCGTGCACGACGGGGATGCCATGCTCGGCCAGCAGCTGGCCCGGGCCCACGCCCGACAGCTGCAGCAGCTGCGGCGAGTTGATCGCCCCGCCGGCCAGGATCACCTCGGCCCGCGCCTTGGCGGTGCGGACCATGCCGTTCTGGATGAACTCCACGCCCACGGCGCGCTTGCCCTCGAACAGCACCTTGCGGCCCAGGGCGTTGGTTTCGACCTGGAGGTTCGGCCGCCCCATGGCCGGGTGCAGATAGGCCACCGCCGCCGAGCAGCGCTGGCCGTTCTTCACCGTCAGCTGGTAGTAGGCCACGCCCTCCTGCTGGGCGCCGTTGACGTCGGCGTTGCGCGGGATGCCGGCCTCGACGCAGGCCTCGACCACGGCGTCGGAAATCGGGTTGGTCTCGGTGACGTCCGAGACGTTCAGCGGGCCGCCCGTGGCGTGCCAGTCGCCGCAGCCGCCGCGCTCCTGGTGCTGGGCCTTGCGGAAATAGGGATAGACGTCGTCCCAGGCCCAGCCCTCGCAGCCCAGCTGCCGCCAGCCGTCATAGTCGGCCTGCTGGCCGCGGATATAGAGCAGGCCGTTGATCGAGGACGAGCCGCCCAGCACCTTGCCGCGCGGCCAGACGTGCGAGCGCCCGCCGGTGCCGGGGTCCGGCTCGGTGGCGTACAGCCAGTTGACCTTGGGATCCTTCAGGGTCTGGGCGTAGCCGACCGGGATGTGGATCATCAGGTTCGACATGAACTGGGACGGGTTCTTGGTCGGCCGGTCGTCGCCGCCGGCCTCCAGCAGCAGCACCTTGCGCCTGCCGTCCTCCGACAGCCGCGCCGCCAGCACGCATCCGGCCGAACCGGCGCCCACGATGATATAGTCGGCCTCGATGATCGACGTCATCGGATCCTCCCTTCACCGCCCGCGTGTGGTCCGCGTGATCGGTGTTCACCCGAACAATGCGCGGGTCTTCCAGGAACGCCAAGGGTGTCGTTGGGGAAGGGCGCGCAAGCGGTTGCGAGCGGTTCATACGCGTGTTTGAGTGCGGCTGAACTGGAGGAAGAACATCATGGCCGCGCCGACCTTCGAGACCCTGCTCTACGCCGTCGAGGACGGGATCGCGACCATCACCCTGAACCGCCCGGACAAGCTGAACGCCTTCACCGCCCGGATGATGAAGGAGATGATCGAGGTGTTCGACATCACCGACGCCGACGACGCGGTGCGGGCGGTGGTCGTCACCGGGGCGGGCCGGGCCTTCTGCGCCGGGGCCGACCTGTCGGGCGGCGGCTCGACCTTCGACCGCACCGCGCCCCAGGCGCTGGAGCGCGAGGAGGGCAAGGTCGGCGACGTCTATCGCGACGGCGGCGGCCGGGTGACCCTGCGGATGTACGAGAGCCTCAAGCCGATCATCGCCGCCGTGAACGGCCCGGCCGTCGGGGTGGGGGTGACCATGCAGCTGCCGATGGACATCCGCCTGGCCTCGACCGACGCCAAGTTCGGCTTCGTGTTCGCCCGCCGGGGCATCACGCCCGAGGCCGCCTCGTCCTGGTTCCTGCCGCGCCTCGTGGGCCTGCAGACGGCGCTGGAATGGTGCTTCACCGGCCGAGTGTTCGGCGCGCAGGAGGCTCTCGACCGGGGCTTGGTCCGTTCGCTGCACGCGCCCGAGGACTTGCTGCCGGCCGCCCGGGCCCTGGCCCGCGAGATCGCCGACAACACCGCCCCGGTCTCGGTGGCCCTGACCCGCCAGCTGCTGTGGCGCATGGCCGGCGCCGACCATCCGATGGAGGCCCACAAGGCCGACAGCCGCGCCATCCAGTCGCGCGGCGCGGCCGGCGACGCCAAGGAGGGGGTCAGCTCGTTCCTGGAGAAGCGTCCGCCGGTCTATCCGGACAAGGTGTCGTCGGACCTGCCGGACATCTGGCCTGAGTGGGGCGAGCATCCGTTCAGGTAGCGGCCCTCTCGCATCCGGCGGGGAAAGCGCTATATCCCCGCCCATGGCTGAAGCTTTCAACGACAAGACCCTGACCGGGGACAAGGCCGCCCGCTACGCCGAGGTGGCCGACGAGATCGCCTCGGTGCTGGAGGGCGAGACCAACCTGACCGCGCGCATGGCGACCGTGGCCTCGATGCTGGCGTCCAGCTTCGACCACTATTTCTGGACCGGCTTCTATGTGGTCGATCCGCTGAAGGCGCGCGAACTGGTGGTCGGGCCCTACCAGGGCACCCTGGGCTGCCTGCGCATCGCCTTCGGGCGCGGCGTCTGCGGCGCGGCGGCGGCCACGGGCCAGACCCAGCTGGTCGAGGACGTCCACGCCTTTCCGGGACACATCGCCTGCGACAGCCGGTCCCAAAGCGAGATCGTCGTCCCGGTGTTCGACACGGCGGGGACCCTGCTGGCGGTGTTCGACGTCGATTCCGACAAGCCGGCGGCCTTCGACACCGTCGATCAGGCCGGAATCGAGCGGATTCTGCAGGCGACCTTCGCCTGATCGCAATCTGCGCGCGATCTGTCGGCCGCCCGACGAATGTGGCGCCCGTGTTGCAGTCCTGATCGACAGGATTCCCTAACCGGGACCGGATTAGGACACGGCGATGCTGGACGTTGAGACCCTTCACCCGCGGGCGTTGAGCCAGGCCGATCTGGCGACCTGGCGCGCGATGGCGGCTGCCGAGCCGGCCTTCGCAGGTCCGCTGCTGGGTCCCGACTTCGCGCGGGCCGTCGGCGCCGTGCGCGACGACGCCCGGGTGGCGGTGATCCGTCGCGACGGCGAGACCGTGGGCTTCCTGCCGCATCATCGCCGTCCCGGCGCCATGGCCCGGGCCATCGGCTCGCCGCTGTCGGACTATCACGGCCTGGTCTCGCGCGCCGACGCCGGCCTGGACGCCGCCGAGGTGCTGCGCGCCGCCGACCTGACCGCCTATCGCTACACCGGCCTGGTGGACCCGCACGGGGTGTTCGGCCGGTCCGAGCAGAAGACCGCCCACGTCATCGACCTGGGCGCCGCGGGCGGCGACGCGGCCGCCTATCTGGAGGCCGTCCGCGCGGCCAGCCCCAAGAAGATCAAGAACTGGCGCCGTCTGGACAACAAGCTGGAACGCGAGATGGGGACCATCGAACTGGTGGCCCCGGACCGCTCACGCGAGGCCTTCGACCAGCTGATCGCCTGGAAGCGCGAACAGCTGGAGCGCACCGGCGTCCACGACTTCCTGCGTCCCGACTGGGTGCGCGGCCTGCTGACCGACCTGTTCCTGAAGCAGACCGGCCCGTTCCAGGGGCTGATGATCAACCTCTACGCCGGCGGCCAACTGGTGGCCGGGCATTTCGGCGTGCGGCTGGACGGCGTCTACCACCCGTGGATCGCCTCGACCAATCCGGCCTATGGCGAGTGGTCGCCGGGCCAGATCTTCTTCATGCGCGCCATCGCCGCCATGCCGGAGCTGGGTCTGCGCCACTACGATCTGGGCCCCGGTCACGACCACTACAAGGGCGCCTACGCCCTGAGCCAGGTCCGGATCGGCGACGGCACGGCCACGGCCGCGACCATGGCCGGCCGCATGGCCAGCTCGCTGGACGGGGTGCTGGCCCTGGCCGGTTCGCACGGCGCCGGGCCGGTCGGACGGCTGAGCCGGCGGATGGAGGCCATCGCCAGCGTCGAGCTGACCCTGGGCGGCCGGGTGCGCGGCCTGGTCGACGCCTTCGCTAACCAAGCGCAAAGGCGAAACGGCTAGGCTTCGCCAAAGCCTGGAGTCCGCATGCGCGTCACGGTCATGATCCCCACCCAACGACGGCTCGACGGCCTGGCCGTCGCGGTCCGTTCGGTGTGCGCCCAGACCGGTGTCGATTTCGCCGAGCTGGAGCTGGTGGTCGTCGACAACGACCAGGCGCCGTCGGCCCAGGAAACCGTCGCCGCGCTGGCCGCCCGGGCGCCGTTTCCCGTCCACTACGTGCACGAGCCGCGCCCCGGCGTGGCCCACGCCCGCAACGCCGGCATGGCCAAGGCGAGCGGCGACCTGATCGCCTTCCTGGACGACGACGAAGAGGCGCCGGCCGGCTGGCTGGCGGCCCTGCTGGCGGCTCAGGCGCGCCACCAGGCCGACGTCGTGTTCGGTCCGGTCCGGGCCCGCGCCCCGGCCAGCGTCACGGCCCATCGCGACTATCTGGAGCGCTTTTTCTCGCGCGAGGGACCCGCCGAGGCCGGGATCATCGACCACTATTACGGCTGCGGCGACAGCCTGCTGCGCCGCGCGGCCTTGCCTGACCCGGTCGCGCCCTTCGCCGTCGAGCGCAACCACATCGGCGGCGAGGACGACATGCTGTTCGGCCACATGAAGGCCGACGGGGCGCGCTTCGCCTGGGAGCCGGCGGCCTGGGTCTGGGAAGACCCCGTGCCCGACCGCCTCAGCCTGGACTACACGATCCGCCGCGCCTTCGCCTACGGCCAAGGCCCGACCTCGCACTGCGCCGCCGCCGTGCCGCCCGACCGCGTGGGCGTGGCCCGCTGGATGGCCGTCGGCGTCGTGCAGAGCGCGCTGTTCGGCCTGGTGGCCGGCTTCAAGTGGCTGACCCGGGCGGGCGACCGCGCCGAGTGGCTGGACCGCGCCGCCCGCGGCCTGGGCAAGACCCTGTGGTGGGGCCCGTTCAAGATCCACTTCTACGGAAGGACCGCGTCGTGAGCATCATCAGCGACTGGACCGACGACAAGGCCAAGGCGTTCGGCCGCGAGAACCTGGTGTTCCAGCACGGTCTGCACGAACGCCCGATGTTCGACGACGAGGGCCTGGCGCGCCTGCTGGACCAGTATCCGCGCGAGCACCTGGGCGTCTTCACCATGGGCGAGGACCCCAAGGCCTGGACCACCTGGCGCAAGGGCGCGGCGGGGACCCTGACCGGCGACCAGCTGCTGGAGGCCGCCAAGGCCGGCCGCATCTGGCTGAACCTGCGCAAGACCAACGATTACGTCCCCGAATACGCCGCCCTGTGCGACGAGATCTTCGCCGAGAAGGAAGCCCGCGCGCCGGGCCTGAAGACCTTCAAGCGCGACCTCGGCATGCTGATCAGCAGCGCGGACGCCCAGGTCTTCTATCACCTGGACGTGCCGCTGGTGTCGCTGTGGCAAATCCGGGGGCGGAAGAAGGTCTGGGTCTATCCGGTCGCCGATCCCTATGTGGGCGAGCTGGCGCTGGAGAAGATCGTCCTCAAGGAGACGGCGGAACAGTTCGCCTTCGACCCCTCGTGGGACGCGGGCGCCCAGGCCTATGACCTGACCCCGGGGACCATGGTCACCTGGAAGCAGAACGCCCCGCACCGGATCGAGAACGGCCCGATGCTGAACGTCTCGATCTCGATCGAATTCATGACCCCGCCGGCCCTGATGCGGGCCAATGTCATCTACGCCAACGGCGTGCTGCGCCGCCGCGCGGGGATGAGGCCGCGCATCCAGGACGGCTTCGGGCCCACGGCGCTGGGCAAGCTGGCCGTGGCGCGCGGGGCCAAGGCCCTGAACCTGCAGACCCCGCATGTCCGCCACCTGCCGGTGACGTTCGGCCTGGACGCGAACCGGCCTGGGGTGCTGGTCGAGCGGGGGTGAGGGTTCCTTACACCCTCTCTCTTTGAGAAAGGGAGGGACCCGCCGCCGTCAGGCGGTGGGAGGGTGAGTGGTTTCGCCCTTTGCAGGCAAGTCTCGAGCCTTTGGGTCCTCGAAAGCTAGCCTGGGCGATGCAGGGTCGATCCGGTGGCCGACACATATCGTCCTCGTCGAAGCTTCATTCTGAGAGTTTGTAACCACTCACCCTCCCACCGCTTCGCGGCGGGCCCCTCCCTCTCTCAAAGAGAGAGGGGAGTTCTTGGTAACTCTCGCGCTGGACGTGTATCGCGCGCCGTGGTCCGATCCGGAAAACGGAGAGACCCAGATGCGTTTGATCGTGCTGCTCGCGCTGCTGGCCGCTGTGTGTTCCGCATCTTCAGCCTACGCGGCCCCGTCCAAACCCGCCAAGCCCCCGCCCAAGCCGGCCGATGAGGCCCTGCCCACCGGTCCCAAGGCCTATGTGGGCGCCTGGAGCGTCGGCAAGGACGGGGAGGGGGCCGACGTCTGCACCGTCAGGTTCAACGCGGCCGGGGTGATCGGCGGCTTCCAGCTGGTGGCGCCCAAGGCCTGCAAGAACGCGGTTCCCCGCTGGGAGGACCTCTACGCCTGGCGGCTGGGCCAGAACGGCGACATCGTCATGGCCGACGCCACGCGGCGCGGCGTCTATGTCTTTCACAAGCTGGACGACGACGTCTGGGCGACCGAGGGCGGCGACTGGGAGCGGTTGCTGCTGCAGAAGGCGACGAAGGTGGGGACTAGCCGTTAGGGCCGCGCGAGGCGGAGGCGCCGTTCGTCGTCATCCCGACCGCGGCGAAGCCGACGCCTGGAAGCCAGGAGTGGCGGCGATGCGTCGGCTCCGGCGGATCCAGTCTCCCCGAGGCGTCCGCGACGGCGACCGTCGGTGTCGGCGGCAGGGCGTCCGCCACCACGCCCCATCCGCCCCGCGACAGCCTCATCGCGCTCGCCCCCGCACGGCCAGCCAGCCGCCGACCCAGCACAGCGGCAGGCCGGTGACGGCCAGCAGGATCGGATACCAGTGCGGTCCCAGGCCCAGGTTCCAGGTGGCGACCACCCCCGCCGTGCCCGCGATCAGGCCCAGCACGCCCAGGATGAAGGCGTGGCGCAGCGGGGTGTTCGGGGCCAGCCTGGCCGTGATCCAGCCGCCCGCCAGGGTGAAGACGCTGCGATAGGTCAGGGCCAGCAGGTTCAGCAGCGGGTCGTGCATCCCCTGTTCCGGCGGCGGATAGACCTTGGCGGCATGCAGCACCGCGTCGGTGGCGGTGGACAGCACGACCACGGCCAGGAAGCCGGCGATCACGGCCAAGATGCTACGGCCGAGGCTCAGGGGCGAGGTACGCAGGGCAAGCTCACTCATCGACGGTCTCCTTGGGAGCTGTTGAAGGAAAGACGTTTGGGTAGGGCCCGGCGCGACATCGCCGGGGCGGATTTTCTTCGAAGCGCCGTGGGGCGGCTGCGAACGGCCGGATCAGGACCGCGCCGCCGCCTTCTCCAGCGCCCGCACGGCGTCCTTGCCGATCCACCGCGCCGAGGCCTCGGGCGAGGCGGCCAGGCGGCGGGCGGTCTCGAGCGCGGCGGCCTTGAGGACGGGGCTCTGGCGCAGCCCGATCGCCCGCACCGCCCAGTTCACCGCCTTCTTGACGAAGTTCCGGTCGTCTCCCGCCGCCCGTTCGATCAGCGCCAGGCCGTCCAGGAACGGCTGGTCGCCGCCCCCCTTGGCGTGCAGGGCCAGGCAGGCCAACAGGGCGAAGGCGGCCCGTCGGCCGAATTCGTCGTTCAACGGGGCCCAGGCCGCGATCTTGGCCCAGGCGTGGGGCGAGCGGTCGAACAGCTTGAAGCAGGCGGTGTCGACGATCGCCCAGTTGTCGAACTCGCCCCGCCAGGCGTCCATCTGCTCCGGCGTTACCAGCGCGACGTCGTCGACCAGGCAAGCCAGCATCCGCGCCTCGTAGACGTCGGTCGCCCACAGCGCGGCGGCCAGGTCATGGTCGCGGCCCAGGCGCTTGGCGATCTTCTGGAGATTGGCCATCGACACGCCCAGGGCGGTGGGCGCGACGATGCCGAAGCGCTCCAGATTGGCCAGGTCGTGGGCGGTGGCCGCCGACCGGAGGGCGGCCATGGCGTCGGCGAGGCGCTGATCCATGGCCTGTCCCCTGTCCCTGGGCGTCGCCGTCAGACGGTTTCGAGCAGGGAGTCGAGCTTGGCGTAGCTCATCTCCATGCCGTCGGTCATGCCGGTCTTCAGGGCGGCGTCGCGGGCGGCGGTCGAGCTGTAGACCACGGTGGTGGTCAGGGTGGTGCGGCCGTCGCGCTCGGCCAGGGTCTGGGTGGCGACGGTCTCGCCGCCGGTCCAGTCCTCGTCGAACAGCTCGTTGCTGACGAGGCGTTCGGGCGCGGCGATCTCGCGATAGACGCCGCCCATGCCCATGTCGTGGCCCTCGGTGTTGCGCCAGACGTAGCGGTACTTGCCGCCCACGCGCAGGTCGATCTCGCAGACCGGCATGGTCCAGCCGGGCGGGCCGGTCATCCAGCGCTTCACCAGGTCGGGCTTGGTCAGGCAGTCGAACACCAGGTCGCGGGATGCGTCGAAGGCGCGGGTGATCACGATCTTCAGGTCGTCGGGCGTGTCGACGGTCAGCTTGCTGGGCATGGGTCGTCTCCTTCTGGAAGGGGGAAGGGCGCTTCAGCGCCCCTGGGTGGTCTTCAGTTCGTCGAGCAGGGCGTCCAGGCGCTGGAAGTTGGCCTCCAGCGTCTTGCGATAGGTCTCCAGCCAGGCGGTGGCCTCGGCCAGGGGCTTCTCCTCGACCCGCACCGGACGGCGCTGGGCGTCGCGGCCCCGCGAGACCAGCCCGGCCTTCTCCAGCACCTTCAGATGCTTGGAGATCGCCGGCTGGCTCATCGAGAACGGCGCGGCCAGTTCGCCCACCGAGGCCTCGCCGTCGGCCAGCCGCGCCAGGATGGCGCGCCGGGTCGGATCAGCCAGGGCGGCGAAGGTGGCGTCCAGGGTCGCCGGGCTTCCATAACTCATCAGTTCCATAACCAGATGGTTATATTCAATCGAAGCGGCCGTCAATCCCCGCCAAAATGTCGCGGGCCCGGTATGGTTAATGAGCCGTTAGGACTCAGTCGCCATTTCTCGGTCCAGGCCTGCTGGGCCGTGGAGATTCGAGAGCATGAGCGGGTTCAATCGGCTGCCTCTGGGCTGGAGGCTGATCGTCGTCCTCGGCCTGATCGCGGGCCTGGGCCAGCTGGGCTGGGCGGCGTTCGGCGGGCCGGGCCTGGTCTCGCCGTTCAGCATGGCCGGCATGGCCACCCTAGTGGCGACCCTGATCATCGGACTGCTCGCCTGGAACGAGGCCACGAACCGCGCCCTGCAGGGGCTGGGCCGCTCGGTCGACGCCCTGGGCGCGGGCCAGTATGACCGCCCGCTCGCTTCGCCCGACTCCGACGACGAACAGGTCCGCGGCCTGGCCAAGGGCCTGGACGGCGTCCAGCGCAGGCTGGCCGGCGAGCAGGCCGCCCGCGCCGCCGAGGACGCCCAGCGCGCCGCCGCCGACGCCGAACAGCAAAAGCGGACCCAGGACCTGGAGACCTACGCCCGCACCCAGCTGACCGCGCTGAACGCCATGGGGCAGGGCGTCGAGAAGCTGGCCCAGGGCGATCTGATCGCGCGCGTGCGCGAAGACGCCTTCCCGGCCGAAGCGCGCCAGATCCCCAGCGACTTCAACGCCGCCGTCGACAACCTGCAGCAGACCCTGGCCGGCATCCTGAACACGGCGCGCGGCCTGCGCGCCGGCTGCGGCGACATCGCCGCCGCCGCCGAGGACCTGGCGCAACGGACGGAGCGCCAAGCCGCTGGCCTGGAACGCACCGCCGCCGCCCTCGACCAGATCACCGCCACCGTCACCAAGAGCTCGGACAACGCCGAGAAGGCGCGCGGCGTGACCCAGAGCGCCAAGTCCAACGCCGAGAAGAGCGGCCAGGTGGTGCGCGAGGCCGTCGAGGCCATGGGCGGCATCGAGAAGTCCTCGCAGTCGATCACCCAGATCATCGGCGTCATTGACGAGATCGCCTTCCAGACCAACCTTCTGGCCCTGAACGCCGGCGTCGAGGCGGCCCGGGCCGGCGACGCCGGTCGCGGCTTCGCGGTGGTGGCGCAGGAAGTGCGGGCCCTGGCCCAGCGCTCGGCCGACGCGGCCAAGGAGATCAAGGGCCTGATCCGCGCCTCCAGCGAACAGGTCGACAAGGGCGTCAAGCTGGTGGGCGAGACCGGCCAGACCCTGGACCAGATCCTGGGCCAGGTGATCGAGATCAACGACCTGGTCGGCGAGATCGCCGCCTCGTCCAAGGCGCAGGCCGGGGGGCTGGCCGAGGTCAACGCCGCGGTGAACCAGATGGGCCAGGTGATCCACCAGAACGGCGCCATGGTCGAGCAGTCGGCGTCGGCCGCCGGCGCCCTGGCCGCCGAGGTCGAGGAGCTGGAGCGCCTGCTGGACGGCTTCCAGGTCGGCGCCCAGATCCACGAATATCGTCCCCGCCAGGAGGCGCGCCGCGAGGTTCCCGCCGCCCCGCGCCGCGAGGCTTTCCGCGACCGCTACGTGCAGGGCGCCAACGCGCTGAAGATCGAGCCGCGCTCGCGTCCCGGCGGGTGGTGACGGCTCCGGCGCGCTCGCCTTTTGGGCGAACGGTCGAGTTGGGATAAGACTAGGCCGCTCATCCGCCGTTAAGGGCGTCCAGGTCTAGGTTTGAGCACGACGGGTCCGCCGTCAGGACGACCATGAACGATTACGCCGCCCCCTTCGCCCGTCCCGAGCCCGAGCAGGCCGCCACGCCGCGCTCGCGCGCCGCCCTGCTCAAGCGGCTGGCCGATGTGGTCTGTCTGCCCGCCAGCCGCATCAACGCCTTCGAACGCGCCATGACCGCCGACCTGCTGGTCGAGATGCTGCGCGACGCCGTCGTGGGCGAGCGCGAGAAGGTGGCCCGGCGCCTGGCCAACCTGACCGAGATGCCCGGCGTCCTGGTCCGCCTGCTGCTGCGCGACGAACTGCCGGTGGCCCGCGCCCTGCTGGAGCACTCGCCCGTGCTCAGCGACGCCGACCTGATCAGCTGCCTCTACAACAGCACCCAGGACCATCGCCGGCTGATCGCCCAGCGGCGCGGGGTCAGCGAGGTGGTGGCCGACGCCCTGGTCGACATGGACGAGACGGGGGTCACCGAGGTCCTGCTGAAGAACGACCTCGTGCGCTTCAGCCACCAGGGGCTGGAGAACATCGTCGCGGCCACGCGCGACAATCCGCAGCTGATCCCGCTGCTGCTCAAGCGCGCCGAGCTGCGACCCAGCCACGCCTATGTGATGTTCTGGTGGTCGGACGCCGAGGCGCGGCGCACCATTTTGCAGCGTTTCGCCGTGTCGCGCGAAATTCTGCAGGACGCCGTGGGCGACGTCTTCCCCCTGGCCTCGGCCGAGGGCTGGCAGGACCCGCTGTCGCGAAAGGCGCTTCAGTTCATCGAACGGCGTCAGCGAAACCGCGCCGCCATCGACAAGAGCCCCTACGACAGCCTGGAGGACGCGGTCGCCGCGGCCCAGGCCGGCATGACCCGCGAGACGGCCGAGGAGATCTCGTACCTGTCGGGCCTGAAGCCGATGACCGGGGCCAAGATCTTCACCGACCCGGGCGGCGAGCCGCTGGCCATCCTGTGCAAGGCCACCGGCCTGCCGCGCAGCGCCGTGCGGGCCTTGTGGCGGGGGCTTCGCCGACCCGACACCGACGCTTCCGGCGCCGTGGCGCCGGCCCTTGAGCGGGTGCTGACCGCCTTCGACACCATCGCCGTGGACCGCGCCCAGACCATGCTGCGCTACTGGAACTGGTCGCTGTCGTCGGCCATGACCCCGGCCCTGCTGAAGGCCATCCGCGAGGGCGACGAGGCTGCCGTGGACGAGTATTCGGTGCCCCAGCGCGCGGCCATGCTGGCCCTTTCCCGAGATTTCGCACGCTAATCGACCATAGTCGTTGAGCTTGTTCAGCGAGTATGGTCCGTCAGGAATAGAGATTTCTGACAACTGAAGGCTGTACGCAAGATTGGCCAGACCAGTGCACGCCGGCCAATAAATGGTAGATACCCGCACGTCTATGTTGCCCGGGTGTAATAATCTGCTATCCAAGACTGCATTGGTTCCTGGGGGACCAGTATGAGTCGGGGGAGCGACAAGAACATGGACAGAGAGGCCGACCTCATTGAAGTCACGGCCGGTGTGGTCGCCGCCTATGTGGGCGGCAACACCATCGCGGCGGCCGACGTGCCGGGCCTGATCCGCAGCGTGCACCAGGCTCTGTCGAACGTGGGGGGCAAGGCCGAGACGGCCGAAGTCGGGCGCGAGCCGGCCGTTTCGGTGCGGCGTTCGATCACCCCGGACTATCTGATCTGTCTGGAGGACGGTCGGAAGTTCAAGTCGCTCAAGCGCCACCTGCGCACCAAGTACGACCTGAGCCCCGAACAGTATCGAGCCCGCTGGGACCTGCCGAAGGACTATCCGATGGTCGCCCCGAACTACGCCCAGGCGCGTTCGGACCTGGCCAAGCAGATGGGCCTGGGTCAGGGCGGCCGGAAACCGGCGCGTCGCGGGCGCGCCTAACCTACCGCGAACCGACTATCCACGAACCGACCGGGCGGTGACCTGACAGGTCAGCGGCCGGCCGGCTTCGGCGTCCGCCAGGCCGCCAAGGGTGGTCTCGGCGATCGCCGACAGGGCCTCCTCGGTCAGGAAGGCCTGGTGCCCCGTGATCAGCACGTTGGGGAACGTCAGCAGGCGCTGGAAGACGTCGTCCTGGACGATCTCGTTCGAGAGGTCCTCGAAGAACAGGTCCGCCTCCTGCTCGTAGACGTCCAACGCCACGCTGCCGACCTTGCCCGACTTGAGACCGCCGATCAGGGCCGCGGTGTCGATCAGCGCACCGCGGCTGGTGTTGACGATCATCACGCCCGGCCGCGCGGCGGCCAGGCGGTCGCGATCGATCAGGTGTCGGGTGTCGGGCGTCAGCGGGCAGTGCAGGGTGATCAGGTCGGCTTCGCGCAGCACCTGGTCGACCGGCGCGTAGCGCACCCCGATCGCGACCAGCTCGGGGTCCTCGACCAGGTCGCTGGCCAGCACCTCGCAGCCGAAACCCAGCCGCAGGGTCTTGGCGACCAGGGCGCCGATGCGGCCCGTGCCGACCACGCCCGCCGTCCGGCCCGAGAGGTTGCGGCCGATGAGGCCGTCCAGGGCGAAGTTGTTGTCGCGGACCCGGATCCAGGCGCGCGGGATGTTGCGGTCCAGGGCCAGGATCAGGCCGATCGTGAACTCCGCCACCGCCTCGGGCGAATAGGCCGGCACGCGGACGACGGCGACGCCCAGGCGCTCGGCGGCCTCCAGGTCGACATTGTTGTAGCCCGCGCAGCGCAGGGCCACGAGGCGCGCGCCGCCCTTGGCCAAGGTCTCCAGCACCGCCGCGTCCACCCGATCGTTCACGAACACGCAGACGGCGGGAAAGCCCTCGGCCAGGGCGGCCGTGCTGGCGTCGAGCCGGGCCTCGAAATAGCGGATGTCGTGGCCGAAGCCGCGATTGGCCGCGTCCAGGAAGCGGCGGTCATAGGCCTTGGTCGAGAAGACGGCCACGCGCATGGGCGGGCTCAGCCGGTGACGCCGATGGTCAGGACGTAGTCGGCCGTCTCGTTCCGCATGGCGGCGTCCTCCATCATGTAGACGATGATCCGGTAGGCCCCGGCGACGGGCGTCTTGCCGGCATAGTCGCGTGCGCTCGAGCCGTTGAACAGGGGCTCGTCCAGACCGGGGGCGATCACGTTGAACCGGGCCGAGGCGTTGCGGGTCCGCAGCGACACCTTCAGCGTCTGGCCGGCCCGGACGGTGAGGACGTAGCTGACGCCGCCGTCGGCCTTGATCGCGCCGTTCACGGTGGCCGAGGACGCGCCCTTGGCGAAGCGGACCTGCTCGTTCCGGAAGGGGCCTTGCGCCAGGGCCGCCGGAGGCAGGCTCAGCAAGGCCAGGCCCAGCAGGACGGGGACGATCGGCGCGGGCTTTCGCATGATGGGTGCGGGCTCCCTGTCGGCTGCGTCGCAATCATAGCATGCAGTCGGGGTTTCGGCGGCCGATTTGAATTCTCAAGGTTGCGCCCTGTGCTCGACGAACGGGCAGCGCGGGCGCCTCGAAAGCGGTCGATCACAGTGTCCGGAGGCGTCGAGTCGGCTTGAGTCTGAGCGTTCATTAACCCTAATTCAAACAATCGCTTGCGCCATCCGCGCGCTGCTTTTGGCATCCGGATTCTACCCCGGACGTTTCGCTTGCGGATTGACTCACCTCAACAAACTTAGCCGTAGAGCGCGATTTTCGCTGGCGGCGATTCGGTGCTTAAGACATAGTGAATCGTCGT
Organism: Caulobacter sp. 05T431; assembly: GCF_056665975.1. NCBI lineage: Bacteria > Pseudomonadati > Pseudomonadota > Alphaproteobacteria > Caulobacterales > Caulobacteraceae > Caulobacter > Caulobacter sp. 05T431. Next base: position 391,907 of record NZ_JBFTKU010000002.1, read on the forward strand.
GATTCCAACGGCTTGTTAAGGAATCTGAAGATGAACGCGCAGCTGAGCGCATCGGCCACGGCGGCCCGCGCTCACCAGGAGATGTTCGCCTACTGGGCGTCCCTCCGCCGGGGGGCTAGCCTCCCGTCGCGCGTCGACCTGCACCCTTCGGGCATCAAGCGGATGCTGCCGACCGTGAGCCTGATCGACGTGAAGCGCGATCTGGACGGCGCGATCGACTACCGCCTGCGCCTGGCCGGCACCGGCCTCTACTCGGTCTATGGCCGCGAGATCACCGGCCGCACCCTGGAAGACGTCTACAACACCGCCGCGGTCGAATACTGGCGCCGCGAGCTGGACAAGGTCGTCACCGAGCGCCGTCCGGGCGTCGGCGTGCACAGCCTGGCCTGGAAGGGCTCGCCGCACATGTCGATCCTGTGGCTGCGCCTGCCCCTGGCCCGCAACGGCAAGGACGTCGACATGATCCTGGGCTACGACGCTGTGGTCGGGTCCCAGGCCGGCGACATGCAGAGCGGCATCCGCGCCGCGTGAGGCCCGCGCCGCGCGCCTCACGCGCGGCGATTTCCATGGCTCAGCTTGCTCCCCCGGCCTCGCCGCCTATTGTCCCGCCTGGGATTCCAGCCGAGGTTTGGGGGAAGAGGTCGGGTGACCGTCGATCGCGACGTCTTTCAGTTCATTCGCGAGCACGTGCGTTCGGTCTGGGCGCTGGAGCTGCTGCTGCGCCTCAAGCACGATCCCGAGCGCTGCTGGTCGGTGGCGGAGCTGGTCGGCGATCTGCGGGCCAGCCACAGCCTGGTGACCGACAACCTGACCGCCTTCGTGGACGCCGGACTGGTGGTCGCCGAGGATCGGGGCTGCTTCCGCTACCAGCCGGCCGCCGCCGTCCTGGCCAAGGTCTGCGACGACCTCGAGACCGCCTATCGCACCAAGCCCGTCACCGTGATCCGCTGGATCTCGGCCCCGGCCGAGCGCCTGCAGTCGCTGGCCGACGCCTTCAAGTTCAAGGGTAGGGACCAATGAGCGGGCCGACGGTCGTCTACATCCTCTGCATGCTGGCCAGCATGACCTGCGCGGGCCTGCTGACCCGGGCCTGGCTGCGCAACCGCTCGCGCCTGCTGCTATGGACGGCGATCAGCTTCGGCTTCCTGGCCCTGAACAACCTGCTGCTGGTGGCCGACCTGGTGGTGTTCATCACCCAGGTGAACCTCTTGCCCTATCGTCAGCTGACCGCCGGCCTGGCCATCGCCACGCTGCTGTACGGCTTCATCTGGGAGGTGGACGAATGAGCTTCCCGATCACGCCGGTCGAGGGGCTGATCGCCGGCGCCCTGGCCACGGGGTTCCTGGTGGCCGGCCTGTTCTTCCTGAAGTTCTGGCGGCGCACGGGCGACGGCCTGTTCCTGGCCTTCTCGGCCGCCTTCGGCCTGCTGGCGGCGGGCAACGCGCTGCCGGTGCTGCTGGGCACGCCGCACGAGGAGCGCAGCGGCATCTACCTGTTCCGCCTGGCGGCCTTCGTGCTGATCATCGTGGCGGTGCTGGCCAAGAACCTGCGGCGCGGGACCTAGAAGGGGACGGGGACACGCACTTGTGCGTGTCCCCAGCCAACGCGCCGTGGATCGAGCGGGGACACGCCGAGGGGGCATGTCCCCGCTCCAGCTAGAAGTTCCAGGTCAGGGTGGCGCCGTAGGTCGACGGCTTGCCGGGGAAGCGGACCACGGTGTTGGCGTTGCTGCTGACCGCGCTCCAATAGTACTCGTCAGTCAGGTTGCGGCCCCAGACCTGCAGCTCCCAGCCCTTGTCCGAGGCCAGGCCGACGCTGCCGTTGACCAGGCCGTAGCCGTCGATCGCGAACAGCGGATTGCCCTCCAGGTCGGCGCTGGACTTGCTCTGCCAGCGCCCGTTCAGCGCCGCCTTCAGCCGCAGGCCGTCGCCGACCTCATGGTCGAACATGGCCGTCAGGCCGCCCTGGAATTTCGGGCTGTATAGAAAGGGCCGCCCATCGAAGGTCTGGGACTGACCGGCGGAGTTGATGCCGGTGTAGCCCTGGACTTCGGTGTGCAGCCAAGTCGCCGAGGCGATAAAGGTCAGTGAGCGCGACGCGCGCCAGGTGATGTCGCCGTCCAGGCCGTGGGCCTCGGCGTCGGGCACGTTGGCCAGGCGGGCGAGAGCGGTGTAGATCGGGTCGGCGAAGTACACCGACAGCTGCTTGTCGGTGTAGTCGTAATAGAAGGCGCTGACATTGGCCTGGACCCGGCGCTGGAATAGGCCGGCCTTCACGCCCACCTCGTAGGCGGTCAGCATCTCCTGCCGCGCCGGGGCGTTCTGGGTCGAGATGTTGGCGGCGTTGATCGGGGTGGCGCCGGCCTTGGCCCCGCGCGAGACCGAGCCGAACAGCAGCACGTCCTCGGTGGCTTGCCAGTCCAGGGCCACGCGCCAGGCCACGTTGTCCTCGTCCAGCTTGGAGGTCACCAGGCCGAAGCTCTTCTTGACTGGGTCGAAGGTGTTGCACTGGCCCTGGCTGATCGGCGCGACCGGGCCGTAGGCGGCGAAGAACAGCGCCCGGTTCACGACGTTGACGTTGGGCAGCATGTTGCCGTTGAAGTCGCGCGAGCAGCCGTAATAGTCCTGCTTGTCCTGGCTGTAGCGGACGCCCAGGGTCAGTTTCAGCGTGTCGGTCAGCTTGTGGTCGACATTGCCGAACACGCTCCAGGTGTCGGTCTCGATATTGCCGACGTCCTCGTAGGTGCGGAACGCCTGGCTCATCTGCAGGGCGGTGTAGCCGCCGCTGTTGAACGGCGTGGCCAGCAGGGTCGAGCCGAAGAAGCGGATGGTCCCGACATTGGCGTTCTGGCCCAGCAGGGTGCGGTTGCTGTCGAGGATCTCGTCGTGGGCCACATAGGCGCCCACCAGCCACGAACCCTTGTCGGTGGCGCCTTCCAGGTGCAGTTCCTCGGCGGCGGACTGGATGTCGCCCTTGGCCTTCTGGACCAGGATCTCGTAGGGCGCGCCGCTCCAGTCGAAGACCGCCCTGCGGGACAGGTCGTTGTAGCTGGTCAGCGAGACCAGCCGGACGCTGTCGCTCAGCTCCCAGCCGACCCTCAGCTTGAGGGCGTCGAAGGCGTCGTCCTCGCGGGCGGGACCGGCGATGCCCAGGCCCGTGCCGACCTCCGTCCCGCGGGTCGACAGCGGGGCCCAGTCGGCCTGGTCGGCCTTGGTCGGCTGGTGCGAGGCCACGTAGGCGACCACGCCCGGGGCGTTGAACGGGCTGGCGGCGGTGGCGGGCGTGAAGCCGATCGCCTGGGCGGCCACGGTGTCGGACTTGTTGCGCCAGCCGGCGTAGGAGAAGTCGACGTCGATCTTGTCGGTGGGCTGGGCCGCCAGCGACAGGCGCCAGCCGTCGCGATGGACCTCGCCCAGGCGCTCGTCGCGGGTATTGCTCTTCTGCCAGCCCTCGTCGCTGTCCTCGGTGCGGAAGGCGAAGCGGGCCTGCAGGCCGGGCGCCAGGGCGCCGCTGACATAGCCCTCGAAATTGTGGGTCTTGTAGTTGCCGACCTCGCCGGTGACCGAGGCCTCGAACATCTCGGTGGGCTTGTTGGTGACGAAGTCGATCAGGCCGGCGGTGGTGTTGCGGCCGTACAGCGTGCCTTGCGGGCCCTTCAGCACCTCGACCCGCTCCAGGTCGAACATCGGGCCGGTGTTCATGAACGGATAGGCGTAGGCGACCTCGTCCGTATAGGTGCCGACCGTCGAGGTGGCCGACAGGTTGATCGTGTTGAAGCCGATGCCCCGCAGGGTGTAGGTCGGCACGCCCTGGTAGCTCTGGCTGACCGTGAAGCTGGGCGCGATGGTCGACAGGTCCTTGGGATCGGTGACCCGCAGTTGCTGCAGGGTGTCGCCGCTGAACGCCTGGATCGGCATGCCCACGCTGTTGGCGGTCTCCTCGCGGCGCTGGGCCGTGACCACCAGGGTCTCGATCGTCGGGACGTCGTCCTTCTTGGGCTGCGCCTGGGCCGGGGCCTGAGCTTGCGCGATGGCGGGCATGGCCGCGAGCAGCGCGATGGCCGACGCCCCCAGCGTCAGCAACAGGCGCGATTTACCTGGCATCCGAATTCCTCCCTCTGGCCGCGCCTGCATCGGACGCCGGCTCTGATGGGGAGCGTGCGGGTCGCGGCCGGGGGGGACAAGCTATCGGAATCGATAGGGGGCGGGCGCGTCAGAGGCCCAGCACCAGCTTGGCGATGATGTCGCGCTGGATCTCGTTGGAGCCGCCGTAGATCGAGGCGGCGCGGTTGTTCAGGTAGCGGGCCATGGTGGTCAGGCCGTGCTCCGGCCCCACCGGCGGGGTGTTGGAGCCGGCCGCGCGCGCCTGGGGCTGATGCGGCGCGGCGTAGGTCGCCAGGGCGTCCACCGCCACCTCGTCCAGCCGCTGCAGGGCTTCCGAACCCTGGGCCTTGAGGATCGACGAGGCCGGGCCCGGATTGCCGCCGCCGGTCAGGGCGCTCAGCACCCGCCGCTCGGTCATGTCGATGGCCAGGGCCCCGATCTCGGCCTCGGCCAGGCGGCGACGGTGGTGCGGGTCTTCCAGCAGCCTCTCGGTCTCGTCGCCGGCCTCGTCGCCCGCCTGGGCGCGCAGGCGCTCCAGCCCCGCGTGGAGACCGGCCGCGTAGCCGCCGCCGCGCTCGAATTCCAGCAGGTGCTTGGCCACGGTCCAGCCCTGGTTCTCTTCGCCCAGCCGGTCGGCCTTGGGCGTGCGGACCGCGTCGAAGAACACCTGGTTGACCTCGTGCTCGCCGGCCAGGGTGATGATCGGGTCCACCCGGATGCCGGGCCGGTCCATCTCGATCAGCAGGAAGGTGATGCCGGCCTGGGGCTTGCCCTCGGTCGAGGTGCGCACCAGGCAGAACATGTGCGTGGCCCAGTGGGCGTGGGTGGTCCAGATCTTGGCGCCGTCCAGCACGTAGTCGTCGCCGTCCTGTACGGCCCGCATGCGCAGGCCGGCCAGGTCCGACCCCGCGCCGGGCTCGGAATAGCCCTGGCACCAGTAGTCCTCGCCCGAAAGGATGCGCGGCAGGTAGCGGGCCTTCTGCTCGGGCGTACCGAACCGCATGATGGCCGGGGCGACCATCCGCAGCCCCATCGGCGCCAGGTGCGGCGCGCCGGCCCGGGCGCATTCGGCGAAGAAGACGTGGCGCTGGATGTCGGTCCAGCCGGGACCGCCGTACTGGGCCGGCCAGGTGGGCGCCGCCCAGCCGTGGGCGTGCAGGATGCGCTGCCAGGCCAGGCTGTGATCCTTGTCGCAGAACACGCTGGTCATGCGGCGCCCGACCTGGCGCAGTTCCGGCGTCAGCTCGGCGTCCAGGAAGGCGCGCACCGTGTCGCGAAAGGCCCGGTCGGCGCTCGACAACTCCAAATCCACCCGTCCCGGCTCCTCTCCCGACGTCGTCGGGGAAACTTGCGAAGAGGGGAGGGCCGCGCGCAAGCTATCGGAACCGATAGGGAAAGCACGTCGATGACGACCGCCGGCGAGGACATCCAGCGCCTGGCGCGCGTGACGGCCCTGGCCGAGCGCGTGCGCGATCTGGGCCGCGACATGGGGCTGCCCTACGTGGCCGTCAGCGCCGACATCTCCAGTCCTGACCCCATGGTCGGGGTGGATTCCAGGCCGCTGGCCGAGAGCGTGTTCGAGTGGCTGGACGCCTCGCTCCACTACTGGCGCGACCGGTCCTTCGCCCTGCGGGCGCCGTTCATCCTGGCCGCGCGCTGCACGGCCGAGCCGTTCTTCTATCACCAGGGCCGGTTTTCCAGCTGGCGGCCGCTGGCCCGGCTGGAGGCGATCGAGGTCGGCGAGGCGGCCAAGACCTTCGGGGTCGAGGCGGCGATCATCGCCCCGGCCCACCTGACCGGCGGGGTGATCGGGGCGGTGGTCTGGGCCTCGTCCCAGCCGGTGGCAGACCTGCCGGCGCTGTATGCGGCGCGGTCGGACCAGCTGCATGGCGCGGCCCTGCGCCTGGTCTCGGCCTATCGCGACCGCCAGGACGACGACGCCCCGCCGGTGCGCCTGACCAAGCGCGAGATCCAGTGCCTGAAATGGGCGGCGGCCGGCAAGACCGACGCCGACATCGCCCAGATCATCGGCATCTCAGGGCCCACTGTCCGCTTCCACGTCCAGAACGCGGCGCTGAAACTGCGCGTGGCGGGCCGCGCCCAGGCCGTCCACCGGGCGACGGGGCTGGGCTATATCGGCGCGATGGGCTCGAGCCAGGGGCGGGGCGCGGAGCGGTAGGATATCTGTCGTCAGCGCTCGGTCTGGAAAATAAAACCTTCGCATTCGCTTCACCTGGCCGTCGCCGACTCAGCGGAGACAGGCTTCGCCGGCAATAGAGCTCAGTAAACATCCGGCTGCGTCTGAACTACGCGCCGTCTTGAAGGACGACAGAGGTCTGGTTCGTCATTCAAAGCGGCCCGCATGTCTGGGAGCGGCGAATGATGAGTTTGGCGATTCTGGCCCTGGTTCCCGCCGTGGCGGTCCTGGCCCCCGACGCGATCGATCTCGGCGCCTCGACAGGCGGTGGCGCTGTCGTCCCGCCCGCCCCCCACAGCACCGAGATCAGCGTGCTCACCTACAATGTCCGAGGTCTGCCCTGGCCGCTGGCCAGCGGCCGCGCCAAGGCCCTGAAGGCGATCGGGCTCGAACTGGCGACGATGCGGCGCGACGGCCGCCAGCCCGACGTGGTGCTGATCCAGGAAGGCTTCCGCGGCGAGATCGCCGACCTGGTCGAGGCCAGCGGCTACCGCTACTGGGCGCGCGGGCCCAGCCGCTTCGAACGCGCCTCGGAGGCGGGGCCGGAAGACGGGCGGCGCTACGCCACGGTGCGCTATCCCTCGTTCGGCGAGGGCTGGGGCAAGTTCACCGGCGCCGGCCTGCACGTGCTGAGCGATGCGCCGATCACCGACGTCGAAGACACGCCCTACCGCTACTGCGCCGGCTTCGACTGCCTGGCCAACAAGGGGGTGATGCTGGCGCGCCTGGCGCTTCCGGGCGCGCCCGGCGCGATCGACATCGTCAACACCCACCTCAACTCGCGTCGCGCCGCCAAGGTGCCGGTCGCCGGGTCGCTGCGGGCCCACAACCTGCAGACCGAAGAGTTGGTGACGTTCATCAACGCCCATCGCGACGCCGATCGCCCGCTGCTGGTCGGCGGCGACTTCAATGTCCTCGACGCTCCCGACCGCTACGACTACCGGTCCGCCGAGCGGCCGTATCAGGTGGTCAGCGAATTCTGCAACCGCGCCGCCGATCCCTGCGACGGCCAGGCCCTGGGGCCTCCGGCCGCGCGGCCCTGGCTTCGCTCCCAGGACCTGCAGGCCTTCGCCGGCGCCGGGCCGGTGACCGTGCGGCCGATCCGGATCGAGACGCTGTTCGGCGCTTCCCGGTCGGGGCGGCGGCTGTCGGATCACGACGGCTATCTGGTGCGCTACCGGCTCAGCTGGGATCCGGCGGTCGTGGCCGCCGCGTCGCCGCGGCCGCCCGTCGAGGTTCGGCCCCAGCTGCGCAGCGGCCTCGGCGTCAAGGTGACCTGGCGGCGGTAGCTACCCCTCCAGGAACTGCTCCACTTCCCGCCGGCTCGGCATCGACGGTGCGGCGCCCGCCTTCTGCACCGACAGGGCGGCGGCGGCGTTGGCGTGCTCGACCGACTCGCGCAGGTCCATGCCGGCGGCCAGGCAGGCGGCCAGGGCGCCGCAGAAGCAGTCGCCGGCCCCGGTGGTGTCCACGGCCTTGACCTTGCGGCCCTCGACCAGGAAGGCCTCGTCGCGGCGCACGGTGGCTACCCCGGCCGAGCCGAGGGTGACGATCACCGTCTGGTCCGGACGGCTCATCAGCTTGCGCGACACGCGGCTGACCTCTTCCAGGCGCGAGGGCTCGTGGTCCAGGCGGGCGTAGGTGGCCAGTTCGGTCTGGTTGAGGATCAGGATGTCGGTCAGCGGGAACAGCGCCGCGCCCTGCGGCAGGGCGGGGGCGGCGTTCAGAATGCGCAGGGCGCCCTTGGCGACGCCGGCCCGGAACAGGGCCTCGATGGCCGGGGCCGGGGTCTCCAGCTGGCAGAGCAGCACGCGCTGGCCCTCCAGCGGCGTGGCGGCCACGTGCTGGGGCGTCAGGGTGGCGTTGGCGCCGCTGGTGACGACGATCATGTTTTCGCCGCTGGACCCGACCCAGACGTGGGCCTGGCCGGTCGGGATCGACGGCAGTTCGGCCACGTCGGAGACCTGCACGCCGTAGCCGGCCAGCTTGGCCTTCAGGCTGGGGCCGCTGTCCTCCTTGCCGACCGCGCCCATCAGCCGGGTGGCCGCGCCCATGCGGGCGGCCGCGACGGCCTGGTTGGCGCCCTTGCCGCCGGGGAACAGCTCCAGCGAGATGCCGGCCACCGTCTCACCCGGCCGCGGCAGGTCGTCGACCCGCGCCACGGCGTCCAGATTGATCGACCCCAGTACGAAAACGCCCATCGCCCTACTTCTCTAATCGCTCTCTAACCGCCGCCGGACCCACGCTGGAAGCTCTCGACCAGGCTGCCGGCGACCAGTCGCCAGCCGTCCACTAGCACGAAGAAGATCAGCTTGAACGGCAAGCTGATCGTCGCGGGCGGCAGCATCATCATGCCCATGCTCATCAGCACGCTGGCGACCACGAGGTCGATGACCAGGAACGGGATGAACAGCAGGAAGCCGATCTCGAAGGCCCGCTTCAGCTCCGAGATCATGAAGGCCGGGGTCACCACCTTCAGCGGGGTGTCGACAGCGGTCTTGGGCTTTTGGATCTTCGATAGGCGGATGAACAGGGCCAGGTCGTCCTGGTCGACCTGGCGCAGCATGAACACCTTCACCGGCTGGGCCGCGGCGTCGAAGGCCTCGGGCATCTCCATCTGCTTGTCCAGCAGCGGCTTGATCCCGGCGTCGTACGACTGCTCGAAGGTGGGGCCCATGACGATGGCGGTCAGGAACAGGGCCAGGCTGATGATCACCGGGTTGGGCGGGCTCTGCTGGACGCCGATGGCGGTGCGCAGCAGGCCCAGCACCACCACGATCCGCACGAACGAGGTGGTCATGATCACGATCGACGGGGCCAGCGACAGCACGGTCAGCAGGCCGACCATCTGCACCACGCGCTCGGACAGGCCCGCGCCGGTGCCCAGGTCGACATTGATCGCCGACTGGGCCACGGCCGCGGCGGGACCGATCACGGTGATCAGCCCGGCCAGCACCGAGATGATCGCGGCCTGGCGAAGGTCCTTGGGGTCGGCGCCGGTGATCAGCTTGAGCAGGCGGCGCATCAGACCACGATCTCCCCGGAGGGCTTGTTGTTGGCGGCGGGTTTGGCCGGGGCGGGGGCCTTGCGGGGCTTCCTGGAACTCCAGTCCAGAAGCTGCCCTTCGCCCAGCATCAGCAGGCGCTCCTCGCCGTCCAGGGTGAACAGCACCAGGCGGCGGGTGGGGTCCAGGACCAGGGTCTCGACCACCTGCATCCGGCGGTCCTTGCGCAGGGTGGTCACCCGGGCCAGGGCGTCCGGCCCCCACTTGCGCAGCGCCACGCCGGCCAATCCCACCAGGCCCAGGGTGATGGCCAGGGCGGCGACGGCGCGGATCAGAAGGAAGATGTCCATGACGCCTGGAAACGGAGGAGGGGCTGGAAGGAGAAGCTGAGTCGCGGAAGAGAATAGCGCAGGGCGCGACGCGGAGCCGCACCCTTGGTGTGCAGCACGGTCCTTAATGCGTGATTAACCCTGTTTCTTCACCATGACTCGCATGGGTCCCGATGACATTCCTCTGTTCGCGATGCTGAAGAGCCGCATGGGCTATCTGTCCCAGCGGCAGAAGGTCATCGCGCAGAACGTCGCCAACGCCGACACGCCGGACTACCAGCCGCGCGACCTGAAGGCCTACAGCTTCAAGGCGTCGCTGGACCAGCAGGCGACGGGCCAGCCCTATCGCGGCGGGCCGGTGTCGTCCCAGGCCACCAGCGGCGTTCAGATGGTGGCGACCAGCGCCGCCCACATGGCGCCGTCCAGGCCGTACAGCCCGTGGCGCTCGCCCGAGCAGGCCGACAGCGAGACCACCCTCGACGGCAATTCGGTGACGCTCGAGGACCAGATGCTCAAGATGACCGACGCACGCATGAACTACGACGCGGCCGTCGGTTTCTACCAGAAGTCCATGGCCATGCTGAAGACGGCCACGCGCCGTCCGGGCAGCTAGGAGTAAGTCCAGATGACCGAGATCCGCTCCCAGTCGATGGCGACCATGGCCATCGCCGCCAGCGCCCTGAAGGCCCAGCAGGGCCGCATGCGGGTGATCGCCGAGAACATCGCCAACGCCAATTCGACGGCCCGCACGGCCGGCGGCGACCCCTATCGTCGCCAGGTGCCGGTGTTCAAGCCGGCCCAGGTGGCCGGCGGCGAGGGCGTGGCCATGACCTCGGTCGATCCCGACCGCAGCGACTTCAAGACCGAATATGATCCCGGCAACCCGGCCGCCGACGCCAAGGGCTACGTCAAGCTGCCCAACGTCGACACCCTGGTCGAGGCGCTGGACATGAAGGAGGCGCAGCGCGCCTACGAAGCCAACATGAACGTCATCGAGACGTCGCGCGCCATGGAATCGCGCACGCTCGACATCCTGCGCAAGTAAGGGGCCCTAAGCGATGATGACCGCGCTCGCGGCCGCCAAGGCCTACGCCGCCCAGGGCTCGATGGCCATGCCGTCGATCGGCGGGGCCGAGGCCCCCAAGAAGGCCATGGACTTCGGCCAGATGCTGAAGTCGGCCATGACCGACACCCTGCACCAGACCCGCGCGGCCGAAACCAAGATGGCCCAGCAGGCGGCCGGCAAGGCCGAGCTGATCGACGTGGTCACCGCCATTTCCTCGGCCGAGGCCAGCCTGGACACGGTGATGGCCGTGCGCGACCAGGTGATCTCGGCCTATCAGGAAATCATGCGGATGCCGATCTAAAGGGCGCTTAGCCCTTATCGGCCACGCCTCTCCCTTTCGCCGTCATCCCGGGCCTTGCGCCCGGGACCCCTCCATCCGCCGCAAGTGCGAGTGGGGCGGTTCGCCGGCGAACCGCTTGCGCTTCACGTGGAAGCTGGATCAGGGGTCCCGGGCACAAGGCCCGGGACGACGGGCAGGGGGTTACGGCTTGCAGCCCAGCTGGATCCAGCAGCCGAACAGGTTGACCTGATCCTCGGTCCAGGCGGGCGCGGGGAAGGGCGGCATGTCGCCCGACTGCACCTTGCCGTAGATGGCGCTCGACCACATCACCACGCTGTCATAGTTGCTGAGGTCCAGCTTGCCGCCGGTGACGTTCTTCATGTGGCTGATGTCGGTGCCGTTGAACAGCGGCGCGATGTCGGTGGCGAAGCTGACGCTGGTCGGGCAGGTCAGGCCGGCGGCGAGCAGTTCACGAACGTTGGCCATGATGGCTTTCCCCTTCGAAGGAAATGGCTGGAGAGAAGGCCCGGCGGAAGGATGTCGGTCCTAGCGCCGGTAGACGAGTGCGCGGTTCTTGTTGGGAACCACCTGCGCGCCGGAGCTTGAGATCCCCGGCACGGATTCCGGCGTGCCCACGATGCCGCGCGCCAGGATCACGCTGAAATCGCCGCCCAGGCTCTGGCCCTGGCTGCCGTGGCAGCCCATGCACCCGCCCATGTCGTGGCCGACGGTTTGGAAATAGGTGTTCTTGTGGGTGCCGCCGCCCGGCTCGTCGAACTGCGAGGCGTAGTCGGAATTGGCGCCCGTGCCGCCGACCCCGCCCACGGCGCCGACCAGGCCGCCGCTGAAGATCTGCAGCGGGCGGTTGGTCTCGACCATGATGTTGGCCAGGTAATAGCTGGCCGGGTTCTTGTCGGTGTTGGGATCGTTGCCCGTGTAGAAGCCGGGCTGGGTCTTGTCGATCGGCGTGTATTGCACGTTGACCAGCTTGTAGAAGGCCCACGGCGAGCTCTTGATCTTGTTGGCGGTGTTGTAGGCGGCGATCGCCGCGTGGGCGGCCTTGTTGGCGTTGACGATCACCGGCGGGATCGGGTTGGCCCGGTAGTTGATGCACACGAAGCCGCCGACCGGCAGGGCCGTCAGGGTCGAGGTGTTCAGGTAGTAGGCCTGGTTCTGCGGCAGCTGCGCGGTGCTGGACGTGCAGTAGGCGGCGTTGGCCGGGTTCAGCGTGACGTTCGGCGGCACCTGGCTGGGCGACACCGTGCCGGTGTCGTTGAAGGTCAGGGCCGGGATCACCGGGCAGGGCGCGGTCTGGTCCGAACGGCAGGGCGGCAGGCTGGCCACGGCGCCGTCGACGTCCTCGACCGGCTTGCCGGCGGTGGTCAGGATGTTGTCGGCCTGCTCGAAGGTCGCGTAGATGAAATAGGGCGCCGAGGGCGTCTTCTGGATGATGTGCAGCGACACCAGGCCCCAGGTCGCCTCGTTGTAGCAGAGCGAGGAGCCCTCGCCTTCGTAGTACCGCACCTTGGTGGTGTGGAACCGCGTGACGTCCTCCTTGGCGGGGTTCAGCATCCGCCAGCCGGCCTTGATCTCGATGGTGTTGTTGGGAAGGCTGACATAGCTGGTGCCGCCGGGAGGCGGGTCGCCCTGGGTCTTGAAGTAGTTGATCGTCGCCGTGCGCAGGGCGCGCGACGGACCGTTCACCGCATTGATCTTCTGGACGTAGTCGAACTCGGCCCGGTTGGCCTTGGCCATGAAGCGGATCAGCTGCGGGGCGCTGTTGTCGGGCGTGGGCGTGGCCACCCCGACCCCGGCGTACATCGCCGCCAGGGTGATCTCGGTGGTCTCGTCCAGATTGACCCAGGCGGCCTGGGCGGGCGGCTGGCCGCCGTTGCAGGGCGAGATCGGCGAATTGTAGACGTCGGCGTAGGTCGGGATCTGGTCGTAGGGCTGGGTGGCCCCGGCGGTGAAGATCTCGGCCTTGCCGCGGAAGGTCTGCCAGGTCAGCGGGCGGGTGGCGCAGTTGGGGTCGCCGAACAGGCAGTCGGCGGCGGGCGTGTCGCGGTCGCCGACCGCGCCGGTCTGGATCTTGGCCGGCCAGTTCAGGGCGATGAATTCCTGCCAGGCGAAGGCGGCGGCCTGGTCGAGGGAGGCCTTGGCCGCCCCGCCGCCGCTGGGGTTCAGCTCGCCGGGCGGGGTGGAGCTAATGCTGATCGGCGTGGTCGCCAGCTCGGCCTTGGCCGCCCCGGTCGGCGGCTTGGCCGAGCAGGCCATCAGCAGGCCGCCGGCCAGCAAGGCCCCGGCCGCGATCGCCGCGAGGCGGAGCAGGGACTTGGGGGCGGTCTCGCGCGGGGTGAGGCGGATCATCGGCGACGCTCCTGGTCTGGGCTCGGCTTGCGGCCGGCGAGCGGGAGGGCTCGGCCGCGCCGACGACGGGACGCTGGCGCCTTTCTGGATTTTCCCCCATAAGGCGCAGGCGAATTGATATCGACCTATGAGGGAGTCTTAGGGCGAGTTTTCGCGAAGCGCAACTAGAGCGCGCGAAAAAGCCGTGTTCGCGTCATGGGTTTTCGCGGCCGCGCCCGAGCGGGCGAGGTCGGTCGTCCGCCGAGAGGACGATCAGGCAAGAGGGCCTAAGGCCTTCGCTCGGGAGGAGGCCCGGGCGACGTTGGACGACGGGTTCTAGTGAGGGTCCCGCCTCAGCGCGTGATCGTGATGTTCACCTGGGGCAGGGCGGCGATCCAGGTCGCGGTCACGGCCTGGGCCTCGTCCACCAGCCGGTGCACGTCGATCACGCCGCGCGCCGTGGCGATCATGCCGCCCCAGACGACCGCGTTCAGCAGCACCATGGCCGCCACGGCCCAGCGCAGGCGCGCCAGGGCGGCGCGGGCCCGCTTCTGGGCGGGCAGGACACGGGCTTCGAACGCGGTGGCCTCGAACTGGCGGCCGTCGACGGCGAGGGTCATGATGGGTCTCCTGGGAACCGCCCCCCGTCGCGTCGCGCGCGCCGGGAATCAGCTGAAGCATTAGGCTTCCCACGCCGCGCGTTCTGACTGACTGTGACAGGACGTCCCTGCGACAGCGCGTCCTAGCGCTTGTTTCGCCGTCACCGACCTGGAGCCGCATGACCGACGCCATCGTTCTGGAGGGGGTGAGCAAGGCGTACGACGGCGCGGCCGTCCTCCAGCCCGCCACGCTGTCCATCGCCAAGGGCCAGTTCGTGGCGCTGGTCGGCGGGTCTGGGGCCGGCAAGACCACCCTGCTCAAGACGATCAACGGCCTGGTCGCGCCGGACGGCGGGCGGGTGCTGATCGACGGGGCCGCCGCCGCCGACCTCGACGGCCCGACCCTGCGCCGGCGCATCGGCTACGTCTTCCAGGAGGTGGGCCTGTTCCCGCACCTGACCGTGGCCGAGAACATCGGCATCGTGCCGACCCTGCTGGGCTGGGACGCCGCCGCCATCGCCGCGCGGACCGACGAGCTGCTGGACCTGGTCGCCTTGCCGCGCGAGGTGGCTGGGCGGAGACCGCTGGCCCTGTCCGGCGGCCAGCGCCAGCGGGTGGGCGTGGCCCGGGCCCTGGCGGCGCGGCCCGCGATCCTCTTGATGGACGAGCCGTTCGGCGCGCTGGACTCGGTGACCCGCGTCGCCCTGGCCGACGACGTCCGCCGCCTGCACGACCAGCTGGCCCTGACGACGGTGATGGTCACCCACGACATCGCCGAGGCCGTGCTGCTGGCCGACCGGATCGTGGTGATGAGCCAGGGGCGGATCATCGCCGACGACACGCCCAGGGCGCTGCTGGCCGGTCACTCGGACCCGGCCGTCGAGGCCCTGATGCAGGCCCCGCGCCGCCAGGCCGTCCGGATGCGGGAGATCGCCGGTGAGTAGCGGCCTGCTCTCCCTGTTGCCGGACCGCCTGGCCTGGCACGTCGTGCTGTCGGCCGCGGCCCTGGGGCTGGGCCTGCTGATCGCCCTGCCGCTGGGCGTGCTGGCCGCCCGCAGCCCGCGCCTGCGCTGGCCGTCCCTGGCCCTGGCCGGCCTGGTGCAGACCATCCCCAGCCTGGCCCTGCTGGCCCTGTTCTATCCGCTGCTGCTGCTGCTCTCGAACCTGGCCAAGGGGGCGTTCGGCCACGGCTTCTCGGCCCTGGGCTTCCTGCCGTCGCTGCTGGCCCTGACCCTCTATTCGATGCTGCCGATCCTGCGGAACACGGTGACCGGCCTGACGGGCGTCGACCCGGCGGTGGTCGAGGCGGCGCGGGGCGTGGGCATGACCGACGGCCAGCGGCTGTGGCGGGTGGAACTGCCCCTGGCCGCGCCGGTGATCATGGCCGGGGTGCGCACGGCGGCGGTGTGGACCATCGGGGCGGCGACACTCTCCACACCCGTCGGCCAGACCTCGCTGGGCGACTACATCTTCTCAGGCCTCCAGACCGAGAACTGGGCGATGGTCCTGACCGGCTGCGTCGCCTCGGCGGTGCTGGCCCTGGTGGTGGATCAACTGCTGGGCCTGGTCGAGCGCGGGGCCGAGCGGCGCGACCGCCGGCTGTGGGGCGCGGGCCTGCTGGGGCTGGCCGTGGGCCTGGCCGTCGCCGTCGCGCCCCTGGCGGCGGACCTGGCGCCGCGTCCGAGCCTCTACGTGATCGGGGCCAAGAACTTCTCCGAGCAGTACATCCTGGCCGAGCTGATGGCCGACCGGCTGGAAGGGCAGGGCGCCCAGGTCGACCGCAAGATCAACCTCGGCTCGGCGGTGGCCTACCGCGCCCTCGCGGCCGGCGAGATCGACGCCTATGTCGACTATTCCGGCACGCTGTGGGCCAACGTCCTGGGCCGCAAGGACAATCCAGGCCGCCAGGCGGTGCTGGACGGCCTGCGGACCGAACTGAAGCGCCGCGACGGCGTGGTGCTGCTGGCCCCGCTGGGCTTCGAGAACGCCTACGCCCTGGCCATGCGCCGCGACCGCGCCCAGGCGCTGGGGATCAGGACCCTGGCCGACCTGGCCGCCAAGGCTCCGAACCTGACCATGGGCGGCGACCTGGAGTTCTTCTCGCGGCCCGAATGGACCAGCGTCGAGACCACCTACGGCCTGCGTTTCAAGGCCAAGCGCCAGTTCCAGCCGACCTTCATGTACCGCGCCCTGGGCTCGGGCGAGGCCGACGTCATCTCGGCCTTCTCCAGCGACGGCCGCATCGCCGCCGACGATCTGGTGGTGCTGGGCGATCCGAAGGGGGCGCTGCCGCCGTACGACGCGGTGCTGCTGATCGCGCCGGGCCGGGCGCAGGACCGCCGCCTGCGCGAGGCGCTGGCCGGGCTGGACGGGGCGATCACCGTGGAAGCGATGCAGAGGGCGAACTTCTCGGTGGACCGGGATGCGGGGAAGGTTTCGCTGGCCGAGGCGGCGCGGGCGTTGGAAGCCGGTATTAAACACTAGTCATTGGATCCGCTCATCCCGGCGAATGCCGGGACCCAGATCCTATGGCGGTGTGGTGGGCTGGAAGAGCTCAGCGCTTTTGGCGTCGGCCTTAAAGCTATTCCATCTGGGTCCCGGCATTCGCCGGGATGAGCGGAGTTTTGAGTGACCTACTCCTCCTCCAACCCCACCGGGATCGTCAGCCCGCGCTTGACCACGCCCAGCGCCACGTTGGTCGTGAACTTGCGCACGTTGGGGTTCTCGATCGTCAGCCGCGCCATCAGGGCGTCGTAGGTCTCGGTGTCCGGCGCGGTGACCACCAGGATGAAGTCGGCCTCGCCGGTCACGTAGAAGGCCTGCTGCACGTGTTCCTGGCCCGCCAGCCAGGTGCGCAGCTGGGTCAGCAGTTCGGGCCGGTCGCGCTCGACCTCCAGCGAGACGATGAAGAAGGTCGGCCGTCCCACCTTGCGCGGCTCCAGCACGGCGGTGTGGCGGACGATGACGCCGGCCTCCTTCAGCTTGCGCAGGCGGCGCTGCACGGCCGAGGGCGACAGGGCCACGCGCTGGGCCAGGTCCTCGGAGGTGCGGCCGGCGTCCTCCTGGACGAGGTTCAGCAGTTGGCGGTCGAAGCGGTCGAGTTTCATGGGCGGGAGCCTACGCCAAATCCAGGCGCGCGAACGCCGAATTTCCGCGTTCTGAGACCCGTCTTCGCCGCCAAGCGTCACGCTGGCGCGGCTACACGTCACGGCGTCGTTTCACTCCCCTGAAAGGTCGCTTCCCTTGCTCGATCACCTCGAAATCCGCACCCGCCGCCTGGACGACTGCGTGGCCTTCTACCGCCAGGTCCTGGAGCCCACCGGCTATCGCCTGGTCGTCGATGGCCCCAAGAAGGGCTTCGGCTCGAACGGCGGCCGCCTGGACTTCTGGATTTGCGAGGGCGAGCCGTCGGCCGACGTGCACTACGCCTTCGTGGCCGCCGACCGGGCGGCGGTCGACCGGGCCTGGGGGCTGTCCGGCCAGCACGGCGGCGTCCAGGAACGGGTCCCGGCCGTGCTGCCCCAGATCCACCCGCACTACTACGCCGGTTTCGCCCACGATCCGGACGGCCGACTGGTGGAGTTCGTCAGCCACGCGCCAGCCTAGGCTGAAAGCCGGCGTTCGGTCAGTTCCGGCTTGCGACGGTTTTGTGACAGTGCTTGTTGAGCGCCATGTTCAGCTTGCCCAAAACCGTCGCCGCCGCGGCCTTCAGCGCCGTCGTCCTTACAGCTCCCCTGGCGCACGCCGCGCCGGTCGAGGCGCCCAAGCCCAAGCTGGTGGTGGTGATCTCGATCGACCAGTTCAGCGCCAGCCTGTTCGAGCAGTACCGCGCCGACTTCCACGGCGGCCTGGGCCGGCTGGCGCGGCAGGGGACGGTCTATCCCAGCGGCTTCCAGTCGCACGGCATGACCGAGACCTGCCCGGGCCACTCCACCCTGCTGACCGGCAAGTATCCGAACAAGACCGGCATCGTCGCCAACGACTTCTACGACCTGGCCACCGGCAAGAAGACCTACTGCCTGGCCGACCCGTCGATCGTCCTGGCCAACGATCCATCGGGCGGCGGCCGCCTGGCCAGCCCCAAGCTGCTGATGGCCGACACCTATGGCGACTGGCTGAAGGCCGTCTCGCCCAAGAGCCGGGTCTATGCTGTCTCGGGCAAGGACCGCGGCGCGATCAACATGGCCGGCCACAAGGCCGACGGGGTGTTCTGGCTGGAGACGCGGTTTGGCATGACCACCTGGGTCTCGCCGGGCGAGGACGCCAAGGCCAAGCTGGCCCCGGTGGCGGCGTTCAACGCCAAGCTGGTGGCCGACCAGAAGAAGCATCCGTTCACCTGGACCTACGGCGACAAGCGCTGCGCGGCGCTGGAGGACGACTACGTCACCGGCGGCCGGTCCTGGCGCGCGGCCTTGCCGCGCCCGGCGCCGAAGGACGAGGCGGCGGCGACCGACGACCTGTCGGTCAGCCCTTACACCGACCGCGTCACCCTGGACGCCGCCCAGGTCCTGCGCGACGAGTTCAAGCTGGGCGACGGCGAGGCGACCGACGTCCTGACGATCAGCCTGTCGGCCACCGACTTCATCGGCCACCGCTTCGGCACCAAGGGGCCGGAGATGTGCGACCACCTGCTGCGGCTGGACGACCGGCTGGGCGCGTTCCTGGACAGCCTGGACAAGGTCAAGGGCCAGGTCCTGGTGGTGCTGGCCGCCGACCACGGCGGATCGGACTTCCCCGAGCGCCTGGCCCAGCAGGGCTATGACGCCGGCCGGGTGCCGCCCACCCAGTGGCTGAAGGACCTGAACGCGGCGCTGCGCGGGCAGTTGGGCCTGGCCTACGACCCGCTGGTCCAGGCCGGCGGCATCGAGTCGCTGTACGTGGTCGGCCCCGACGGCAAGACGCCGACGGCCGGCGACCACGCCCGGATCACGACGGCGGCCCTGGCGGTCCTGGCCAAGCGGCCCGAGGTCTACGCCGCCTACGACTCCAACACCCTGTTCACGATGGCCCCGCCGCCCAAGGGCACGCCGCCGGACGAGATCAGCGTCGCCGAGCGCATGCGCCGCAGCGCCTATCCCGGCCGGGTGGGCGACATCCTGGTGGCCTTCCAGCCCTACCAGACCCCGGCCTCCGCCGGCGCGACCTACGTGGCCAGCCACGGCAGCCCGTGGAACTACGACCGCCGGGTGCCGATCCTGTTCTGGTGGAAGGGCGGCCCGGCCCGCGAGCGGGTGCTGCCGATCGAGACGGTCGACATCGCCCCGACGATCGCGGCGGTGACGGGCGTGCCGGTCCCCGCCGACGTGGACGGGCGCTGCCTGCCGCTGGGGGCTGGACCGGGCTGCTAGCCCCCACTGGAACCCTCTCCCATGGGGAGAGGGCAGGGTGAGGGGGTAAGGCGTTGGCCGGCGTGCCGGCAAAGCGTTCGCGCGAAATCGGTGAGGGCGTAATCCCTCACCCTCCCACGACTTCGTCGCGGGCCCCTCCCTCTCCCGCTGGGAGAGGGTTAGGGTGACGAAAACCCCGGGGAGCCTCCATGTCACGACGCCTGTTCGCGCTCACCGCCCTGACGCTCGTGACCACCGCCGCCCACGCCCAGCCTACTCAGCAGCAGCTGGACCGGTTCGCGGCCGAGCTCCAGGTGCGCTACCAGGTTCTCGACAACCGGCCCGCTCCCGCCGTCTGCGCGCCGTCGCCGTCGTGCCACCTGGCGGAACTGACCCTGGCGGCGCCGCGGACCCCGACCGCCGGCTGGTCGATCTATTTCAGCAGCGTCACCCCGATCCTGCAGGCCGACAACGACGGCTTCGCCCTGAGCCATATCAACGGCGACCTCTATCGCCTGACGCCGACGGCGACCTTCGCCGGTTTCGCGCCGGGACAGCCGGTCCGCATCCCCCTGAAGCTGGCCGGACATCAGCTGTCCGAGCTGTACCCGATGCCCAACTATTATTTGGCCGGCGAAGGGCTGGCGGCGCGGACCATCGCCAGCACCCGGCCGGCGGTTGATCCCGAGACGGGCCTGGAGAGCCTGCCGTTCGTCGCGCCCTTCACCGACGAGGCGCGGCTGGCCGGCGGTTCGGCGGCCGACGCGACGGTCTGGGCCACGGCGGCCAGGGTCTATGCGGTCAACGCGGCCACGGGGCCCGCCACCGGGGCGAATGTCCAGCCCGTCCCGGCCACCGCCGTCCTGCCCACGCCGCTGAAGACCAAACCGGACCCCAAGGGCGGATCGCTGGACCTGTCGCGCGGCTTGAAGGTCTCGATCAGCGGCGTGCCGCGCGCGCAGCTTGAGGCGGCGCTGGGCCGTCTGGCCAAGGCCGGGGCGGGCGAGGGCGCCCGGGGCGCGCCGCTGCGGGTGCGACTGGTCCCCGAGGAGAAGCTGGCGTTGGGCGGCTACCGCTTGGCGATCAAGACGGGCGGCGTCGAGGTGGTCGCCTCGGACCCCGAGGGCGCGGCCAACGGCCTGGCGTCGCTGACCCAGCTGGTGGACGCGCGGCGGACGGTCCCGCTGCTGACGATCGACGACGCGCCGCGCTTCGACTTCCGGGGCTTGCATGTCGACGTGGCCCGCAACTTCCACTCCAAGGCCGAGATCCTGGCGATCCTGGACCAGATGGCGGCCTACAAGCTGAACCGCCTGCACCTGCACCTGGCCGACGACGAGGGCTGGCGGGTCGAGATCGCGGGCCTGCCGGAGCTGACCGACATCGGCTCGCGCCGCTGCCACGACCCCGGCGAGCGGACCTGTCTGCTGCCGCAGCTGGGCGCGGGCCCCGACCCGTCCACCCCGGTCAACGGCTACTACACGCGCGCCGACTACATCGAGATCGTCCGCGCGGCCCAGGCGCGCCACATCCAGGTCATCCCGTCCTTCGACATGCCCGGCCATTCGCGGGCGGCGATCAAGGCGGTGGAGGCCCGCGCCGCCCGGCTGCGGGCCGAGGGCAAGCCGGAGGCCGAGGCCGGCCGCTACCTGCTGAGCGAAGCCGAGAACAAGAGCGTCTACAGCAGCATCCAGCACTACGACGACAACACCATCAACGTGTGCCTCGACAGCACCTATGCCTTCCTGGGCAAGGTGGTGGACGAGATGGCCGCCCTGCACGCCGCCGCCGGCCAGCCCCTGACCCGCTACCACATCGGCGCCGACGAGACGCCCGGGGCCTGGAGCGCCTCGCCGGCCTGCGCGGCGTATGAGGCCAAGACCGGGATCAAGCCCGCCGACCTGGGCGGCCACTTCATCGAGAAGGTCTCGGCCCTGCTGGCGGAGAAGGGCGTGGTGGTGGCGGGCTGGAGCGACGGCATGGGCCACGCCCAGCCCGACCGCATGCCGGCCAGGGTCCATTCCAACAACTGGGGCGCCCTGGCCGGCGAGGGGCCCGCCAGCGCCCACGTCCAGGCCAACCAGGGCTGGGAGGTGGTGATCTCGACGCCCGAGGTGATGTACTTCGACAGCCCCCAGGCCGCCGATCCCAAGGAGCGGGGCTACGACTGGCCCTCGCGCGCCACCGACACCCGCAAGGTGTTCGACTTCATGCCCGAGAACCTGCCGGCCCACGCCGAGCTGTGGACCGATTTGCGCGGCAAGCCTCAGGCCTCGAAGGACGATCATCCGCTGGAGCCCGGCGTGCGCTTCAACGGCCTGCAGGGCCAGCTGTGGAGCGAGACGATCCGCTCGGACGCCCAGGTCGACTACATGCTGTACCCGCGGATGCTGGCCCTGGCCGAGCGGGCCTGGCATGGGGCGAACTGGGAGACGCCCTACGTGCCGGGCAAGGGCTACGACCCCACGACCGGCGCCTTCACCGACGCGATGCGGGCCCGGCGCGACGCCGACTGGGCCGCCTTCGCCAACCTGTTGGGCCGGCGTGAGCTGGCGCGGCTGGACGCGGCGGGCGTGGCCTACCGCATCCCGACGGTCGGGGCGGTGGTCGAGGGCGGCAGGCTGCGGGCCAATGTCGAATTTCCCGGCCTTCCGATCGAATACCGGGTCGAGGGCGGCGCCTGGCGGCCCTACACGCCGGACGCGCCGGTCGCCGGGCGAGTCGAGGTCCGGGCCCGATCGGCCGACGGGAAGCGGGCGGGACGGAGTCTGTTCGTCCCCTGAGCCGGCCGTGGGCCCTTTCGTGCGCCTATGGAAAAGTCCGCCGAAATCGACCGTCCCGGCGGTGGGACGCGAGGGCCGCCACGGCGCCGGAATCCTGATCATCGCAGTGCACAAAAAGCATGGCGGGCGCCGTGCAAAGGGGCGCCGGGGGGCTTGAAGGCCTCCGTTACGGTCCCGCGACGGTCGCGGCGCTTGCAGAAATTTCAGCTTCGACGAAGTGTTTCAATCGCGGCATCGCCGTGAGTTGCGTCTGTATTCGCGTTCAATGACAAGAACACGACCATCGGGAAACGCCAGAGAGGAGAAAAACAATCGCGCCTAGACGGCGCACGAGGGGGTATACATGAATAGTCGTTCGCGTAACATCCTGTTCGCGGGGGTTTCGACCGTCGGAATCGCTTTCGCTATTGCTGCAAATGCTTATGCAGCTGAGGCTCCGGAACCTTCTCCCGACGTCGCCGAACTCGAGGCCGTGATCGTCACCGGGACGCGCACCACGGGCATGAAGGCCGTCGACAGCCCCGCGCCGATCACCGTCCTGGGCAGCGACGTCCTCAAGAAGACCGGCCAGCCGGACATGATCCAGGCCCTGGCCCAGAACGTGCCGTCGTTCAACGCCCAGGCCTTCGGCGGCGACACCGCCGCCCTGACCCTGTCGGCCAAGCTGCGCGGCGTCAGCCCCAACCACACCCTGGTCCTGCTGAACGGCAAGCGCCGCCACGGCACCGCCAACCTCGCCGTGCTGGGCGGGGCCTATCAGGGCGGCGCCGCCGCGGACCTGAACTTCATCCCGCTGGCCTCGGTCGAGCACGTCGAAGTGCTGCTGGAGGGCGCGGCCGCCCAGTACGGCACCGACGCCATCGCCGGCGTCATCAACATCATCCAGAAGAAGGCCACGTCCGGCGGTGAGGTGATCATCAACGGCGGCGGCTACATGGACGGCGGCGGCACGACCGGCGACCTGGCCATCAACATCGGCATGGCGCCGACCGAGAACTCGTACCTGAACCTGACGGGCGAGACCAAGTACCACGGCTACAGCTTCCGCGGCGCCTATGACCCGCGCGTGGTGGACTCGCCCTACAACGCCGGCGCCACCAACAGCCCGGCCAAGAGCTATCCGCAGGTCATCAACGCGGCGAACTGGCCGTACGTGAACCGCATCTCGGGCGACGCCCAGTACCGCCAGACCGTGCTGGCCTACAACGGCGGCGTCCAGGTCACGCCGGACATCGAGGTCTACAGCTTCGGCACCATCGCGCGGAAATGGAGCGCCGCGCACGAGAACTACCGCCTGCCCAACGTCGTGAAGGGCAAGATGGCGACCGACATCCCGTTCCCGCTGGGCTTCGACCCCAAGGAGTCGATCACCGAGACCGACTACGCCGTCACCGGCGGGATCAGCGGCGTGACCAACGCCTGGAACTGGGACCTGAGCTCGACCTACGGAAAGGACGACGACTCGGTCAACGTGCTGGATACGGCCAACGCCTCGCTCTACGCCGACACCTCCACGACCACGACCAAGGGCTACACGCCCACCGATATCCACGCGGGCGGATTCATCAACACCCAGTGGAGCAACACCCTCGACGTCAGCCACGAGTTCGAGGTCGGCCTGGCCGGACCCCTGACCTTCGCGGCCGGCGCCGAATACCGCAAGGAGAGCTACGAGATCACGGCCGGCGAGGTGGCCACCTATTACGGCGGCGGCTCGCAGTCGTACTTCGGTTTCGCCCCGGTCAACGCCGGCAAGCACAAGCGCAACAACAAGGCGGTCTATGTCGACCTGGCGGTCAGCCCGATCGAGCCGCTGAAGCTGGACGCCGCCGTCCGCTATGAGGACTTCAGCGACTTCGGCGACACCACCGTCGCCAAGCTGACCGGCCGCTACGACTTCTCGCCGGCCGTCGCCGTACGCGGCACGGTCAGCACCGGCTTCCGCGCCCCGACCCTGGCGGAGTCGTACTATTCGGGCATCAACGTCTCGCCCAGCTCGATCAGCGGCCAGCTGCCGCCGAACTCGCCCGGCGCGGCCCTGCTGGGCATCAACGGCCTCAAGCCCGAGAAGTCCGAGAACATCAGCGTCGGCCTGGTCACCCACCTGGCGCCCAAGCTGACCATGACGCTGGACGCCTACCAGATCAAAATCAAGAATCGCATCGTCAGCTCGGGCACGCTGTACGGCGAGAACGTGATCACCGTGAACGGCAACAAGGTGACCAACGGCATCGTCTCGCCGGCGGTCATCGCGGCCCTGGCGGCCAACGGCGTCAATGTCGACCCGACGATCCGCACCAACGCCACCTACAGCGTCGGCGCCAACATGTTCGTCAACGGCCTGGACACCAAGACCAAGGGCGTCGACTTCGTCGGCACCTACTACAGCGACTTCGGCGACTGGGGCCGGGTCGATTGGTCGCTGAGCGCCAGCTACAACAAGACCGAGGTGACCAAGATCGCGCCGAACCCGCCGGGCCTGGACCCGACGCTGACCCTGTTCGACGCCATCGCGATCGCCAACCTGGAAGACACCTCGCCCAAGTACAAGGTCATCGCCGGCGGCTACTGGAGCCTCGGCAAGTTCGCGATGAACCTGAAGGAGACCTTCTACGGCGAGACCTCGGGCCTCAGCACCGACAGCGGTTCGTCGGCGCTGATGAAGACCAAGATCAAGCCGGCGATGATCACCGACCTGGACCTCAGCTACCAGGTCCTGGACAGCGTGAAGGTGTCGATCGGCGCCAACAACCTGCTCAACTACTACCCGAACCGGATCAACGGCCTGCTGCGCGAGCACTACCTGAAGAACAACAGCAACGGCTACGTCACCCAGTTCCCGTCGTTCTCGCCCTTCGGCATCAACGGCGGCTACTACTACGGCAAGGTCACCTACAGCTTCTGATCCGCCAAACGCTTCAAGACCAAGGGAAAGCCGGGCCTCGCGCCCGGCTTTTCTGCATTTTCGTCAACGGTTTCCGCCGATCGATTTTCCGTCGGTCCGACCGCGTTTTTCGGCGTGAAATTTTACGTCGCCCGCTCTCCGCACAAGCCTCGCCATGGGCGCCCAAGGGCGTGGCGCCGAGGTGCTTTCTCATAAGGCGTACGAGTTTTTCGCATTGTTGTTCAAAGCGCGTCGTCTGACATACCCAAGGCGATCGCCTGGCTCGCAGGCGGCCTTTCGCGACAAGAAAAATCGGGGACGGTATGGGTGATCAATCGACAGCGGTGTCGGGTGGCGTTCTGACGCGGCGACGGTTTTTCGAGGGTCTGGCGGCCTTCGGCGGAGTTTCGCTGGCCATGGCCGGCATGGACGCCCTGGGCTTCGGTTTCGCCTCGGCCCAGACCGCCCCGCCCAAGCTGGAAGGCGACGCCAAGGGGACCAAGATCGTGGTGCTGGGCGCGGGCCTGGCCGGCATGACCGCCGCCTACGAACTGACCAAGGCCGGCTACAGCGTGCAGGTGATCGAGGCCCGCTCCTTCGCCGGCGGCCGCTGCCAGACGGCGCGCAAGGGCTTCCAGCACACCGACCTGGTCGGCAACAGCCAGACCTGCGAGTTCGACGAGGGGCTCTACATCAACCACGGCCCGTGGCGGATCCCGTACCACCACCGTTCGACCCTGCACTACACCAAGCTGTTCGGGGTGCAGCTTGAGAGCTTCGTCAACGACAACGACGCGGCCTATGTCTATTTCGAGAAAGGCGACGGCCCGCTGGCCGGCAAGCCGATCCGCAAGGGCCAGATCGCCGCCGACGCCCGCGGCTACGCCGCCGAGCTGATCGCCAAGGCCGCCTCCAAAGGCCAGCTCGACGCGCCCCTGACGCCCGAGGACCGCGACCTGTTCGTGGCCTACATGATCAACGAAGGGCGGCTGTCGCCGACCGACCTGGCCTATACGGGAACCGAGGGGCGGGGCTTCGACGTCCATCCCGGCGCGGGCGTCGATCCGGGCCCGGGCAAGCCGTCCACGCCCTACAGCCTGACCGACGTGCTGCACTCCAAGGCCTGGCGGGTGCTGAGCTCGGTCGCCGGCTACGAGCAGCAGCGCACCATGCTCCAGCCGATCGGCGGCATGGACCAGATCGCCAAGGGCTTCGAGAAGCACGTCGGGTCGATGATCCGCTACTCGTGCGTGGTCGAGAAGATCAAGCAGTCCGACAAGGGCGTGAAGGTCACCTATCGCGACAAGTTCGGCGAGCAGGACACCATCGAGGCCGACTACTGCGTCTGCACCATCCCGCTCAGCGTGCTGAAGAACGTCGACGCCGATTTCTCCAAGCCGTTCAAGGCGGCGATGTCGGGCGTGTCCTATGCGCCGGTCAACAAGATCGGCCTGCAGATGAAGACCCGCTTCTGGGAGGAAAACCACTTCATCTACGGCGGCCACATCTACAACGACATGCCGGGCATCGGCACGATCACCCTGCCGTCCACCGGCTGGCAGGGGCAGAAGGGCGTGCTGCTGGGCTACTACGCGTTCGGCGGCGAGGCGGCCAAGATCAGCGCCAAGCCGCCGGCCGAGCGCGCGGCCTTCGCCGTGGCCGCCGGCCAGAAGATCTTCCCCGAATACGCCGAGAACTTCGAGAACGCCTTCTCGTTCAGCTGGCACCTGGCGCAGTTCAATCTGGGCGGCTGGGCCGAGTGGGGCGAGGAGGGGCGCAAGACCGCCTATCCGGTCCTGACCGAGCCCGACGGCCGCGTCTACCTGGCCGGTGAGCACCTGACCTATCTGGGCGGCTGGCAGGCGGGCGCCATCGAGTCGGCCTGGCAGCAGATCGGCAAGATCCACGCGCGGGTGCTCAAGGCGTGAAGTCGCGCTATGGCTGGTTCCAGGTTTATCGGGGAGTTCCCATGAGTCGTTCGATCGTCTTCCGCTCGCTTTTCGTCGGGGGGCTGCTGGCCGCCTCGGCCGTCTCCGCGACGGCTTTCGCCGCCACGCCGCAGTCGTTGTTCAACGACAACTGCTCGGCCTGCCACCAGACCACGGGCAAGGGGGTGAAGGGCGCGTTCCCGGCCCTGGCCGGCGACCCCTTCGTCCAGGGCGACCCCGCCCCGTTGACGGCCACCGTCCTGGCGGGCCGCGCCGGCATGCCGGCCTTCAAGGACGACATCAACGACGCCGACCTGTCGGCGATCCTGACCTACATCCGCACGTCCTGGGGCAACAAGGGCAAGCCGGTGACGGCCGCCGACGTCGCCGCCGCCCGCGCCAAGCTGAAGGCCTCCAAGAAGCCGGCCAGTCTGCAGGCCCACTAGCGAAAGTAATCCGCTCATCCCGGCGAATGCCGGGACCCAGATGGAAAGGCGGGGCGGCTGACGCCAAGAGCTCTGAGCTTCCAGTCCACCACGCCGCTTTGGGATCTGGGTCCCGGCATTCGCCGGGATGAGCGGTGAGGAGGAATGGTTTTGATCTTTCGGACCCAATTCAACAGGAGACGACCATGAAGCGCCTGATCCTCGCCGCCGCCGCGTTCGCCGCGCTCGGGACCGCCGCCCACGCCCAGGACATCGTCCGGGGCGGCTCGCCGACCTCGCCGATCGCCAGCGTGGTGACCGTGCCGGCCGGCTACGACACCATCTATGTCAGCGGCATGACCCCGCCGATGCTGGACCCCAAGGGCGACCCGGCCCTGACGGCCACCTTCGGCGACACCAAGACCCAGACCCTGGGCGTGCTCAAGCGCATCGAGGAGGCGCTCAAGACCCAGGGCGCGACCATGGGCGACGTGGTGATGATGCGCGTCCTGCTGGTCGGCGACCCGGCCAAGGGCGGCAAGATGGACTTCGCCGGCATGATGGAAAGCTACAAGACCTTCTTCGGCACGCCCGAACAGCCCAACAAGCCCTCGCGCATCACCAGCCAGATCACCTCGCTGGTCCAGCCGGGCATGCTGGTCGAGATCGAGGTCCAGGCGGCGCGGAAGCCGAAGTAGGCTTCCGGGCCGCCGTTCCGCGCCCTATGGGGGCGGACAGACCGCGAAGCGGTCAGGTGGGGGCAAGTGGGGGCGCCGCTGCGCTCTATGATCGACTTGCCCCCTACGGATCGCTGCGCGATCGTCTTCCCCCAGAGGGGGAAGATGTGTTCCTCCGAGCGACGTTTCGCCACGCGCGCAACTGTCCCCTGTTAATTGTGCCTAACGGGCTGTTAACCATGACGGACGATGGTGCGAGTCACCTAAAGTCCCCGCGTTGACCGCGTAGTTAGAGGCCATCCGATGAGCGGAGCCGAAGTCCTGGATGTCGGCCGCGACGCGATCTGGCTGACCCTTCAGCTGTGCGCGCCGATCCTCATCGTCGGCCTGGTGGTCGGCGTGGCCATCGGCCTGTTCCAGGCCCTGACCCAGATCCAGGAAGCCACCCTGGTCTACGCGCCCAAGATCGTGGCGATCTTCATCTCGCTGCTGCTGTTCCTGCCGCTGATGGGCGCGCTGATGTCCGGCTTCATGAGAGAGATCGCCGCCAAGATCGCCGGGATGTAGGGGGCAGGGCTTGGACAGCTACGCCACCGTCCTGCAGGTCTATGCCGGCGGCCTGGTCTTCGCCCGGGTCGGGGCGATGGTCATGCTGATGCCGGGCATCGGCGAGACCGTGGTCCCCCAGCGCATCCGCCTGTCGTTCGCCGTGCTGATGGCCATGTTGCTGGCCCCGCTGGTCGGCAAGTCGATCGTCACCGTCCCCAGCAGCGTCGGCGCCATCGGCGGGGCGGTGCTGCACGAGGTGCTGATCGGCCTGATGATCGGCCTGATCCTGAAGATGTTCGTCAGCTCGCTGACCACGGCCGGCGAGGTGATCTCGATCCAGACCTCGCTGTCCTTCGCCCAGACCACCAACCCGGCCGGCGCGCCCAGCAGCACGGCCGTGGCCACCTTCCTGTCGATGCTGGGCCTGACCCTGATCATGGTCACCGACCTGCACCACCTGTTCATCGGGGCGATGGCCAAGTCGTACGACCTGTTCCCGTTCAGCCGCCCCGTGCCCGTCAACGACGCCGCCACCCTGGCCGTGCGCACGATCGCGGACTCGTTCAAGCTGGGCCTGCAGCTGGCCGCGCCCGTTCTGGTGTTCTCGATCGTCTTCAACCTGGCGACCGGCCTGGTCGGCCGGGTGATGCCGTCGTTCCAGATCTTCTTCGTCACCTCGCCGCTCAGCGTGATCCTGGGCCTTTCCCTGCTGGGCCTCTCGCTCGGCGGCATCGCCATGGTGTGGACCGATCGCTATCGGGACCTGCTGTCGGTGTTCAACTAGGGAGGCGCGGGCGTGGCTGACGAACAGGACGACGCGTCAAAGACAGAAGAACCAACAGCCAAGAAGCTGTCGGACGCTCGCGCGAAAGGCGACGTCCCGAAATCCGCCGACATCTCGCAACTGGCCTCGCTCTCGGGCGCGTTCGGCGTCGTGATCATCGCCGGCGGCTGGCTGACCCGCGACCTGGTCGGCAACCTGACGCCGTTCCTGGCCCATGCCGGGACCATGGACGTCGAGGGCGGCATCCGCGCCATCGCCAAGATGGCGATCCTGGCGGCCCTGCCGGCCGTCGTGCTGGTGATGGTGGTCTCGGCCCTGCTGGGCGTGGTGGGCAACGTGGCGCAGACGGGCTTCATCCTGTCGGCCGACAAGATCAAGCCCGACCTCCAGAAGCTGGACCTGATCAAGGGCCTGGGCCGCATCTTCGGCCCGGACGGCTTCGTCCAGTTCGCCAAGTCGGCCGTGAAGTTCATCGTCACTGGCATCATCGCCTGGTTCGTGATCAAGCCGGACGCCGCCCAGATCACCACCCTGGTCGGCATGGACGTGGCGGCGATCGTGCCGCTGTCCATGAAGCTGTGCGTGAAGATGTTCTGGATGGTGCTGATCTTCCTGATCGCCACCGCCGGCTTCGACTGGTTCTGGCAGCGCATGCGCTTCAACAAGCGCATGCGGATGAGCGTCCAGGACGTCAAGGACGAGATGAAGCAGTCGGAAGGCGACCCGCACGTCAAGGGCAAGCAGAAGCAGATCCGCATGCAGCGCTCGCGCCAGCGGATGATGGCCAACGTGCCCAAGGCGACCGTCGTCGTCATGAACCCGACCCACTACGCCGTGGCGCTGAAGTACGAGCAGGGCGAGACCGCGGCCCCGATCTGCGTGGCCAAGGGCGTCGACGACCTGGCCTTGAAGATCCGCGCCGTCGCCGAGGAGAACGGGGTCTACGTGCTGGAAGACCCGCCCCTGGCCCGCGCCCTCTACGCCGCCATGGACATCGACGAGCAGATCCCGGCCGAACACTTCGAGGCCGTGGCCAAGGTCATCGGCTTCGTGATGAGCAACAAGCAGGCGAAGAAGCGGGCCTGGGCTGATTAGCCGGCGAGATAATCGCATTCAAAAGTTGTCATCCCGGAAGCCCCGCAGGGGCTGTCCGGGACCCAGGTGACTGGGCTGATGCTTTGCGGTTCCCCTGGGTCCCGGACAAGCGCTCCGCGCTTTCCGGGATGACAACCGTTGGGGGCGGACTAGTTCGGTTTCCCCGACACCATCCCTAGCCGATAGGGCGGATCGGCCGCCGGCACGTCCGCCGGACGCACGGTCGGCTCCAACGCCGCCGCCCCCGCCAGGCCCCGGCCGGTGACGTTGCTGGTCGCCAGCTTCGGCCCCTCGGCCACGGCCACGTCCACGTGGTCGAGCACGACGTTGCGCATGTTGGCCAGGCTCATGCCCTTGCCCGCCGTGCCGGTGACGTTCCTCAGCGTGAAGCCGTCCAGCGGCTTGTCGGGATGGATGTTCGTCGCCTGGACCAGCACCGGGACGTCGGTGACCTTGATGCGCTCGAAGGTGAAGTTCCGCACCGTCGGCACGCCCTCCAGGCCGGCGACGGGGAATGGGTCCTGCTTGCCGCTGTCCAGGAAGTTGAGGCGCAGGAAGCCGTCCTTGGCGCCCGAGACCTCCAGGTCGCGCATGACGATGTCCTCGATGAACGCCCCGCGCCCGGGGCGGCTCTTGATGTAGATGGCGAAGGTGTAGGCGGCGAGGCACTTGCAGCGCTCGACCAGCACCTTGCGGATGCCGCCCGAGGTCTCGCTGCCGATGCCGATGCAGGCCCAGCGGTGGTCGCGGAAGGTGCAGTCGCTGATCCGCACGTCCTCGGTCGGACGGCCGATCAAGGCGCCCTCCATGCCCCGGCCGGACTTCAGCGAGATGCAGTCGTCCACCGTGTCGAAGTCGCAGCGCTCGATGACCACGCGACGGCAGGAGTCGACGTCGATCCCGTCGGCCCCGCCCCGGACCGTCACGCCGCGGAACAGCACGTCGTCGCAATAGACCGGGTGGATCGACCACATGTCGTTCTGCTCGGTGTAGACGTCGGTGACCGACAGGCCCTGGACCTCGACGAACTCCAGCAGGGCCGGGTGGCGCAGGCCGGTGGCCTTGTCGACCCGGCCGGGGATGGCCTTGGAGCCCAGGATGCGGCCCTTGCCGGCGATGGCGACGCCGCGCGCGTCCTGGGCCCAGACCAGGCCGACATGGCCCGGCGTCCAGCGGCCCTCCCAGCGCACCTGGACCACCGGATAGTCGGCCAGGTCCGGCGAGCCCTGCAGCGTCGCGCCCTCGTCCAGCAGCAGGGTGGTGTTCGAGCCTAGGCGCAGGGCGCCGGTCAGGTAGACGCCGGCGGACACCGCCACCACCCCGCCGCCCAGCACGGCGCAGCGGTCCAGGGCGGTCTGCAGGGCGGTCGTGTCCTTGGTCGTCCCGTCGCCCACGGCGCCGAAGTCGCGCGGGTCGAGGCGCAGGTCGGTCGCCTTGGCCGTCGCCCGGGCGGGCGAGGCCGGAGCGGCCGTCGCGGTGGTCGCCAGGGCCGCCGCTCCAAGACCGGCGACCGAGAGCACGGCGCGTCGGCTGGGGGAGGGGGCTCTGTCGTCGCGCGCGGTCTTCGTCATGGCGGGCCTCCCGAGGCGACGCCGGTTTCTGACACCGGTGTCTTTCCTCGGGAGTGTTGGGCGATCAGTCCCGGCTGTAAATGCGCGCCCGAAAAAATGGGGTAGGGCTCACGCGACGTAGCGCGCGATCACCATGCCCAGGACCGTGATCATCAGCAGGCCGCCGGCGATCCGCTGGCTGCGGGCGGGGCGGGCGCGGTCCAGGATCTGGACGGCCAGGGCGGTGACGGCGGCGACCACGGCGACCATCAGCACCTGCTCCTGCCGTCCGAACGCGCCGCCGTGCAGCATCGCGGCGAGGGGGACGCCGGTGACGATGGCGACGCTCGCCGCGCCGAACTGCGGACGACGCAGGGCGTCGATCCCGCTTCCGCCCGTCCGGGCCAGCACGAAGGTCGATCCCGCCCAGAAGATGGCGGACAGCACGTGGAGCGACAGCAGCAGCATCAGACCGATGTTCATGGCGATATCCTTTCGCGGACCGCCGTTCTGGCGGCGGCGATATTCATAGACATCGAATCATTCGACGTCTATCTATCGAATCATGAACCTTCCGGGCCCGCCTTCCGCCCCGCCGATCGGCTTCGTCCTGTCCCAGGTCTCCAAGGCCGTGGCGCGGGCGTTCGACGACGCCATGACGCAGGCGGGCGGCTCGCTGTCGACCTGGCTGGTGCTGCGCTCGCTGATGCCGGGCGGCCATCAGCCCCAGTCCGACCTGGCCCTGGCGGTGGGCGTGCAGGGGCCGACCCTGACGCACCACCTGAACGGCCTGGAGGCCCAGGGCCTGATCACCCGCACCCGCGACAAGGCCGACCGCCGGGCCCACCAGGTGGCCTTGACCCCGGAGGGCCGGGCGCGCTTCCTGCAGTTGCGCCAGACGGCCGAGCGCTTCGACGCCCGGCTGCGCGGCGACCTGACGGGGCAGGAGGTCGACCTGCTGCGCGACCTGCTCCAGCGGCTGCGGGCCAATGTGGCGGACGAGGCGCCGCGACCATAATCCGGTCACGGAATCAGGAATCGATCACGGATCGCGCTCCGCGAGCGGGTTAAGGGTATTCTATCCCGCGAATCGATGGGCTGGACGCCCGCAAGGCTGAAGAAGGATTTCGGTCGACCATGACCGAGACGCCCATGAAAGACTTTGGCGCAACAGACCCCGTCGGCGCGAAGCGTCGCCCGGACCTCCTGATCTGGGGCGCGGCCATCTTCCTCGTCCTGGCCGCCGCCTTCGCCGCCGCCCCCGCCCTGCGGGCCGGTCCGGCCACCCTGGCGGGCCTGCTGCTGCTGGGCGGCGTCGCCGGCGTGGCGATCCTGGGCCTGGTGGCCATCCGCGCCTCGACCGCCGTGACCGATCCCGAGCCCGAGGGCGCCGAGGCCTTCGTGGACGCCCTGTCCGAGCCGGCCGCCCTGACCGCCGCCGACGGCCGCATCCTGGCCGCCAACCTCGCCTGGACCCAGATCGTCGGCGACGCCCGCCGCCTGCCCAAGGGCGCGGCCGGCGCCGGCCTGTTCGCCGCCCTGGTCAAGGCCCGCGACGGTCAGCGGGCCGACGGGACGCTGATCATCGCCGGCCACGAGCGTCGCGCCGAGGCCGCCCGCCTGCGCGGCGGCCGCCTGCTGGTCCGCCTGCCGACGGTGATCGAGAAGGAGGTCTTCGTCCCGACCGCCGCTCCGGCCCCGGTGATCTCGCAGTCCGCCCCGGCCCCGCGCACCCTGGACGCCTTCTCCGGCGCCTCGCCGTTCGGCGCGGCCCTGCTGGACGGGCTGGACCCGTTCAACTCGCGCATCCTGGAAGCCAATCCGGCCCTGACCGCCATGGCCGGGGCCGTGCCGGCCGGCACGCTGTTCGGCGCCCTGATCGACCCGCCCTCGCGGACCGAGGCCGAGACCCGGCTGGCCGAGGGCAAGGCCGGTCCGTTCGAGGTGCGCCTGGCCCGCGACCCGACCCGCATCGCCCATCTCTATCTCTACCGCGCCGACGGGCGGCTGGTGGCCTATCTGATCGACGTGTCCGAGCAGAAGCAGATGGAGCTGCAACTCGCCCAGGCCCAGAAGATGCAGGCCATCGGCCAGCTGGCCGGCGGCGTGGCCCACGATTTCAACAACCTGCTGACCGCCATCCAGCTGCGCCTGGACGAGCTGCTGCACCGCCACCCGGTGGGGGATCCTTCTTACGAAGGCTTGAACGAGATCCGCCAGACCGGCGTGCGCGCCGCCGACCTGGTCCGCAAGCTGCTGGCCTTCAGCCGCAAGCAGACCGTCCAGCGCGAGGTGCTGGAGCTGGGCGAGCTGATCAGCGAGTTCGAGGTCCTGCTGCGCCGCCTGCTGCGCGAAGACGTCAAGCTGATCACCGACTACGGCCGCGACCTGCCGCAGGTGCGGGCCGACAAGAGCCAGCTCGAGACCGCCGTCATGAACCTGGCCGTCAACGCCCGCGACGCGGTGCGGGCGGCCAAGGGCGGCGGCGTCGTGCGCATCCGCACCGCGCGCCTCACCCAGGACGAGGCCCAGAGCCTGGGCTTCCCGGGCGCCGAGGGCGACCAGGCCTTCATCGAGGTTAGCGACGACGGCCCGGGCATCCCGCCCGAGGTGATGGGCAAGATCTTCGACCCGTTCTTCACCACCAAGCCGGTGGGCGAGGGCACGGGCCTGGGCCTGGCCACGGTCTACGGCATCGTCAAGCAGAGCGACGGCTGGATCCACGTCCACAGCCGCCCGGGCGAGGGCGCGGCGTTCCGCATCTTCCTGCCCGTGCACGAGCCGACCCCGGCCCAGGAAGCCGCCGCCGCGGCCGCCGCCGTCGCGCCGGAAGCCAAGCCGCGTCCGCCGCGCGACCTGTCCGGCGCCGGCCGCATCCTGTTCGTCGAGGACGAGGACGCCGTGCGCGGCGTCGCCGCCCGCCTGCTGCGCGCCCGCGGCTACGAGGTGCTGGAGGCCAGCGACGGCGAGGAGGCCCTGATCATCGCCGAGGAGCACGCCGGCACGATCGACCTCCTGATCAGCGACGTGATCATGCCCGGCATCGACGGCCCGACCCTGCTGAAGAAGGCGCGCGGCTATCTGGGCAACGCGCCGGTGATGTTCATCAGCGGCTATGCCGAGGCCGAGTTCAGCGACCTGCTGGAAGGCGAGACGGGCGTGACCTTCCTGCCCAAGCCCATCGACATCAAGACCCTGGCCGAACGGGTCAAGCAGCAGCTGCAGGCCGCCTGACTGCCGTGAAACGGGCGCCGTCGAACGACCGGACCTGAGGTTTCTGTCGGCCGCGTGCGACCTGGGGTAAGGCCCCGCCGGTATTCACGGCGCCGTCGGGGGACGCTTGCAGCTTCATTCGATCATCTCCCTCGGCCTGGCCGTGGGGACCACCGGCTTCGCCGTGAAATACGGCGACCGGACCGCGCGGCGGTTCGGGGTGTCGTTCCTGGCGAACTGGCTGGTCTCGCTGGCGGTCGACAGCGGCGACTTTCAGAACACCGGCCTGGCGCTGTTCTGCGTCGACGTCCTCACGCTGATCTATTTCATCTGGGCCTCGCTGCGGGCGCGCCGGATCTGGACCCTGATCGCCACCGCCTTCATGGCGCTGATCGTGGCCTCGCACCTGGCCACGACGATCGACCTGCGGGTGACGATCAACACCTTCCGGCTGGGCATGACGCTCTGCAGCTACGGCATCCTGGCCTGCGTCGGGTTCGGGACCTGGGGCGGCTGGCGGGAGCGCTCGCGGACGCTGGTCCCGGTCGCGGGCTAAGGCTACGCCCACCGAACCCCTCTCTCTTAGAGAGAGGGAGGGGCCCATGGCGAAGCCATGGGAGGGTGAGTGGTTACACCCTCACCGATTGGGCGCGGCTGTTCGGCAGGCCTTCGGGCGATCGCCGGATCCGCGACGGTTAGGCGTGGCGTGCTTCTTCCAACGCTTCGAAAACGAGGTTGAACGTCTTGGGGTTTGCCGGCCGGCGGTGAAACCACTCACCCTCCCACCGCTTCGCGGCGGGTCCCTCCCTCTCTCTAAGAGAGAGGGGATTTAGGGGGATCGAGCCGCGTGTATCCCCGTCAGCGGCGCGGACAACGCTAGCAATCCCAACGCCCTGAAGAAAAAGCAGCGTCACAAACGCGCCAGGGTTCAAACCTCCCGCACAATCATACCCGTCACCATCACGGGGAGGGCTCTTGGTACCGGCCCAAGCAGGCGATGGGGATGGAACCGAGCGGGGCCGCTTGCCTTGGCTGGGGGGAGGTCTTGGGCGGCGGGGCTCAGAAGGTCCCAAGGCGCAAGACGAACCTCGGCGAAGACC